>CAWUWP010000060.1:0-4722 GCA_963926275.1 uncultured Gammaproteobacteria bacterium
TTTAATTCAGACGTTGCTAATTGCGGCTTAATTAGATTGGATGCATCCATCACACCACCCGATGCTGCACCTGCACCGATAATCGTATGTATTTCATCAATAAATAAAATCGCACCTTCTTCATCTGATAATTGCTTAAGTACTCCTTTCAAGCGCTTTTCAAAATCACCGCGATATTTTGTGCCTGCCACCAAGCCACCCAGATCGAGTGAATAGATAACACTATCTTTTAGAACTTCTGGCACTTCGCCATCCACAATCTTTTTAGCCAAGCCTTCAGCAATCGCGGTTTTACCTACACCTGCCTCACCCACTAGTAGTGGATTATTTTTTCTGCGTCGACATAAGATTTGCATGGTGCGTTCAATTTCGTGAGCACGACCAATTAACGGATCTATCTTTCCTAGCGCAGCTAATGAATTTAGGTTAGTCGCATATTTTTCTAACGGCTTAGCATCTTGTTCCTGATATTCTCCATCAGTATCCATTTCAGGTGGCATCTCTTCACCCTCTTCTTCAGAAATCTTTGATATGCCATGAGAAATAAAGTTAAGCACGTCCAGGCGTGCCACATCGTTATTAGTTAGTAAATAAACCGCATGAGACTCTTGCTCACCATAAATGGCGACTAATACGTTGGCACCCGTGACTTCTTTCTTACCCGACGATTGCACATGAAAAACAGCACGCTGTAATACACGTTGAAAACCTAGCGTCGGTGTTGTTTCGCGTTCTTCATCTTCATTAAGTAACGGAGTGTTTTCATCAATGAAAACATTTAGCTCAGACGTTAGCGACTCAATATTAGCACCACAGGCACGTAATATTTCTGTGGCCGAATTATTATCCGTCAAAGCGAGCAACAGATGCTCGACCGTCATGAATTCGTGGCGTTTTTCTCTAGCCGTTTTAAACGCTTCGTTTAAGCTTGATTCTAAATCTTTAGATAACATTTATTTCTCTGGTTTCTGCTTCTTTTAATTCTCGATATTCACTCTACTGCGTCCATGTCACATAGCAGAGGATGATTATTTAATCGCGCATACTCATTGACTTGAGATACTTTTGTTTCTGATACTTCGCGAGTAAATACACCACACACTCCCTTTCCATGTGCATGCACATTCAACATGACTCGGGTGGCTTGCTCACGCCCCATATTGAAAAAGCTTTCCAAAATATGAACCACAAATTCCATGGGTGTGTAGTCATCATTTAGCAACACTACCTGATACATAGGCGGCTGTTTGACCTTAGGACGATCTTCTTCGACCGCTAATCCATCATCATTTTGATATTGATTGTCACTCGACATACTAATAACGCATTGTTACTTTAAGATAATCACATTATAGGTTTTTTACAGTAGATACGAATATACCTTTAGACCAGTGTTAGTCCTGAAAATCGTGCAAATCCGTTCTGTTTAGCCTTAAATTCTATACTAGATTTATCTTATAATTAACTTTATATTATAATTATAACTAACTGATATATAAAAATATGCCTTCAAATCCACATATCACTGTTGCCTCAGTCATTGAGCGCGACGGTAAATACTTAATGGTGAGAGAACTTGCCAATGGCCTTGAGGTGTACAACCAACCTGCAGGTCACTGGGAGGTTGATGAAACGTTAGAAGATGCGGCGATTCGAGAAACACTAGAAGAAACCGCTTGGGAATTTATTCCTGATTCATTCACAGGCATATACCGTTGGAAGCACCCTGAAAAACCTGATGTCTATTTGCGCATTACTTTTTCTGGTCGCGTGGGTAAACATTTCCCTGATCAACCCTTAGACAATGGCATTTTAGAAGCGTTATGGATGACACGGGAAGAAATTGCCGCTCTGCCAGAAATCAAGCGTCGCAGTGCTATGGTACTTCAAAGTATTGATGATTATGAAAGTGGTCGTCGCTGTGATTTATCAATGTTGAGCGACGTCATTGAAACTTGGTAAACTACACCACTATTAAAGCTCGTCTGGCTACCTGAACATCTGTTTAGGTGAGCTAAATACCTAGCTAGCCACGAATTGATTCGCGGCTATCACCCTATAATTAACATTACAATAATAATGTAACCATATGTCATTAAAGCATATTGTTGTTGGGCTATCTGGCGGTGTCGACTCTGCTGTTGCCGCGCACCTATTAAAAGCTGAAGGTCACAAAGTCGACGCAATATTCATGAAAAACTGGGAGGAAGATGATTCCGACCAATACTGTTCTGCTTCGCAAGATCTTGAAGATGCAGAAAAAGTATGCGAGAAATTGGCGATCCCACTACGCACAGTTAACTTTTCCTCGGAATATTGGGATTGGGTATTTGAATATTTCTTAGCCGAACACAAAGCCGGTCGCACGCCAAATCCAGATATCCTCTGCAATACAGAAATTAAATTTAAAGCATTCCTAGAGTTTGCCACCGAATTAGGCGCCGAAAAAATAGTCACCGGCCACTATGCGCGTTGCCAATACATTGATAGTCACTACCAATTACTGACGGCCACTGATAGCAACAAAGATCAAAGTTATTTTTTACACGGCCTCAGTCAAAAGCAGTTGAGTCAATCGATGTTTCCATTGGGTGGATTAAGCAAACCTGAAGTGAGAAAACTCGCACAAGAGCTCAATCTCCACATCCACAACAAGAAAGACAGCACCGGTATCTGCTTTATCGGTGAGCGTAAGTTTCGTGATTTTCTAAATCAATATATCGATAATAATCAAGGAGATATTGTTGATACTGAAGGTAATGTTATAGGTTCTCACCAGGGCACAACCTTCTTCACTATCGGCCAAAGACAAGGCCTGGGCATTGGCGGAGTCGCCACTGCTAGCGAACAACCCTGGTACGTGGTCGATAAAAACTTAGACACCAACCAACTTATCGTTGGCCAAGGGTCAGAGCATCCTGGCTTATTTAACAACAGTCTAATTATTGAAAAAATGCACTGGATAGACCAACCACGTCAACAATCTATTACCCCCATTCAAGCCAAAATTCGCTACCGACAAAGTCATCAAAATTGCCATGCGGTTGAATTAGACAAGGGTCGATGGCAACTCAATTTTGACCAACCCCAACGCGCAGTCACACCGGGGCAATATGCCGTACTATATGATAATGAACATTGCCTAGGTGGAGGCATCATCAGCCATCGCATCGATTAAATTATGAACTCAGAATATATAAATAAAACTATCGCCCTTGCTGGCATGCACCTAGCACTATCACAGGTTCAACAAATAGCTTGGGATTCGAAGTATAACTACCCATCGATAGATACCTGTTTAAACAGTCTGTTTGCTAGAAACCCTGACACCTATTCTGAAATATTTGGCTCAATTAACGAGCTAAGACCGGGACTAGAAGCACTGCGCACAAGCTTTACTGAAAAGCATGATAAGCAAGCTTTAGAACGCGCTCGCTATATGGTTAGCCTTATGGTTATTTCTAAAAACATTAGTACTAACAAAGAATTAGGGCAACAAGTTGGAACAACTCTTAGCTTGTTAGATGAAGCTGCCAACAATTTACAAGACCAGCGCAACTATGTGATTGAACGTATTGCCCAGCTTTATCAAAATACTATCAGCCCACTGACACCAAGAGTGATCGTCTATGGCGATCCAGACATCTTAAAAAATGATGCTAATGCCGCCGTAATACGTGCCATGTTATTCGCCGGATTGCGCTCTGCACTATTGTGGTATCAGGCAGGAGGTAGTCAGATAAATTTACTGCTTGGCAAGTCTAAGTACCTGAATACAATTAATCAGATGCTAGATTAGATTCAACTCTACCTTCTAAAATTTTCCTTCGAGATCAGCTATAATAGCTGGCTCACTTATAACCACCGATTTCATGTGCCGGCAAGGAAGCTGACACCCCACTTTTGGAGAAAATAATACTGTGTTAGAAGCCTATCGCAAACATATAGAAGAACGTGCTGCTATGGTAGTCGTCCCGCAACCGTTATCACCAGAACAAACTGCTGATCTGGTCGAATTACTTAAGAACCCACCGGCGGGCGAAGAAGACTTTATTCTTGATCTAATAGTGAACCGCGTACCCGCAGGTGTTGACCAGGGCGCCTACATTAAAGCAGGTTTCCTGGCGGCGATCACAAAAGGCGAAGCTTCATCTCCCCTGATCGATAAAGTAAGAGCCACTGAACTGCTTGGTACCATGCTGGGCGGCTACAACATTGTTCCACTGATTGATGCACTAGATGACGAATCACTGGCACCAAGCGCGGTTGAATCGCTGTCACACACTTTATTGATGTTCGATGCTTTTTATGACGTCGAAGAAAAAATGAAAGCCGGCAATGCACACGCCAAGAAGATTGTTGAGTCATGGGCGAATGCTGAGTGGTTTACTAGCAAACCTGAGCTAGAAGAAAAAATTACCGTCACTGTGTTCAAAGTCACTGGCGAAACCAACACAGATGACCTATCACCAGCACCTGACGCTTGGTCTCGTCCAGATATCCCTTTACATGCAATCGCCATGTTAAAAATGGAACGTGAAGGTATTACACCTGATGAGCAAGGTAAAGTTGGCCCAATCAAACTGATCGAAACTCTGAAAGAAAAAGGTCATCCACTGGCTTATGTGGGTGACGTTGTTGGCACCGGCTCATCACGTAAATCTGCAACCAACTCTGTGCTATGGCATATGGGCCGTGATATTCCTTTTATTCCGAATAAGC
>CAWUWP010000061.1:0-8343 GCA_963926275.1 uncultured Gammaproteobacteria bacterium
AGCAGCACAAGGGTCTTGCGCCTGCGTGATAGGCCTGCCTACTACAATATGTGTCACGCCGGCTGCACGCGCATCTGACGGGCTGACAACTCTATTTTGATCATCCTTGTTATCACGAGGTAAACGAATGCCTGGAGTAACAATCATAAAGTGCTGGTGACTTTGTGCACGAATCATCGTCGCTTCTTGTGCCGAGCAAACAACACCATCCAATTTGGCTTGCTCAGCCATAGCGGCCCATTTAGCCACCACTTTCTCCACTTGCCCACTAACACCGACTTCAGTCAATGTGTCTTGATCCATGGACGTTAATACAGTGACTGCAATCAACTTGGGTTGTGACGATACATCTTGCTTATCTATCGCTTCACGTGCCGCGTACATCATGGCACTACCTCCTGAAGCATGCACATTCACCATCCAAACACCCAGCTTGCTAGCAACGCTACAGGCCTGAGCCACGGTATTAGGAATGTCATGGAATTTAAGATCAAGGAATACGTCAAATCCTTTAGCCACTAATTTTTCGACAAAATGTGGGCCACCAGATAAGAACAACTCAAAACCAACCTTTAACGCACAAGATTGGGGATGAATTTTTTCAACAAATTGTAATGCTAATTCTGGACTAGGGTAGTCCAGCGCGACAATCACCATGCGATTAGTCATTTTTGAATGCCATTAATAATGGGGAATGATTTGAATTAAATAAGCGAGATAACCGCTAACACTTAATGGAAGCAGACAACAAAAACTAACTATTATTGTCTTCTTGATCCAAATCTTTGTTAACACGCTCTCTTAATTCTTTTCCTGGCTTGAAATGCGGAACATATTTCCCTGGCAGGGAAACAGTCTCTCCAGTTTTTGGATTCCGACCCACACGAGGTGGGCGAAAGTGTAATGAAAAACTACCAAAGCCTCTGATCTCAATACGCTCTCCAGAAGAGAGCGCATCGCTCATTTGCTCTATGACGCTTTTGACAGAAAGTTCTATATCTTTATGCTGCAAATGATTTTGCTTTTGCGCAATTTTTTCTATCAACTCAGACTTAGTTATTACATTACTCACCGAAGAGACCCTTTATGATTGATTGTTATTTGTCGCCCAGCTGTTCCTTAAGAAGGTCTCCCAAAGTAGAGCCGGTGCCACTGTTACTACTGCTGTAGTCTGACAGTACATCTGCTTCTTCTTGCTCTTCCTTAGCCTTAATTGAGAGAGTTAATGCGCGTGTCTTACGATCAACACCAATAAATTTAGCTTCAATCGCTTCGCCTTCCTTCAAGACAGTACGCAAATCTTCAATTTTGTCGCGAGCAAATTCTGTTGCTCTCAACACACCGTCAATACCTTCAGCTAATTCAACAATCGCTGCTTTAGCATCCACTTCTTTAACGACACCATTAACAATCGTACCTTTAGCATGTTCCGCTAAGTAAGCTGACAATGGATCTTTATCAAGCTGCTTAATACCTAATGAAATCCGCTCACGTTCTGCATCGACTGCAAGCACGATAGCTTCAATTTCTTCGCTCTTCTTAAAGTTGCGAATAGCATCTTCGCCGGTATCGCTCCAAGAGATGTCAGATAAATGTACCAAGCCATCAATACCGCCATCAAGACCAATGAATATTCCAAAGTCAGTAATTGACTTAATCTGGCCGCTGACTTTGCTTCCTTTATCATGAGTTGCTGCGAACTCATCCCAAGGATTAGATTGACACTGCTTAATACCTAATGAGATACGACGACGTTCTTCGTCAATATCCAACACCATGACTTCTTTCTCATCGCCTAAGGCAACGATTTTAGCTGGATTAACATTTTTGCTAGTCCAATCCATTTCAGACACGTGAACTAATCCTTCAACGCCATCTTCAATTTCAATAAAGCAACCGTAATCAGCAATGTTTGTCACCTTACCAAAGGTTCTTGAACCTTCAGGGAAACGTCTCATCAAGTCAGCCCATGGATCTGAACCTAGTTGCTTCAAGCCAAGTGATACACGTGTCTTTTCTTTATCAAACTTCAAGACCTTCACTTCAATTTCGTCACCGATAGCGACTACTTCTGAAGGATGCTTGACTCGTTTCCATGCCATATCAGTGATATGTAGTAATCCGTCAACACCACCAAGATCCAAGAATGCGCCGTAGTCAGTTAAGTTCTTAACAATGCCCTTAACTACGCTACCATCTTGCAAGCTCTCTAATAATTGCTCACGTTCTGCGCTGTATTCTGTTTCAACGACTGCACGACGTGATACCACCACGTTGTTTCTACGCTGATCAAGTTTAATAACTTTAAATTCTAACTCTTTACCTTCTAAATATGCGGTATCGCGAACAGGTCTAACATCGACCAACGAACCAGGAAGGAAGGCACGGATGTCAGGCAATTCAACAGTGAATCCACCTTTAACTTTTCCGGTAATAACACCAATAATAGATTCGCCAGATTCGGTGATACGCTCTAACTCACTCCACGCTTTAGCACGTCGTGCTTTTTCTCGTGATAGGCGAGTTTCGCCATAACCGTCTTCTACCGCTTCTAGAGCAACTTCAACGACATCACCAATAGCGACGTTAGTTTCACCGCGCTCATTTTTGAATTCGTCAGCGGGAATAATCCCTTCGGATTTAAGTCCAGCATTGACCACGACTACGTCGTTTCGAATATCAATAACAGTTCCATCGACAATGGAACCGGGTTTCATGTTTAGATTAGATAAACTCTCTTCTAATAATTCTGCAAAACTCTCACTCATAAAATTACAAACTCAATATATAAAATACTTGTTAGTTAATTAAAAACTGACTCTACTTATTCTATAAACAAACATTTTCGAACGTATGCAGCCGAGCTACTCACTACGGTTTCAATAGACATTTTTGTAGAATCAATCACCATTGCATCCTTGGCCGCAACCAAAGGCGCTGTACTACGCGAACGATCGCGCTCATCTCTCTCACGGATTCCGTCAGACAGCTGTTCAAAATTAGCACTAATTCCTTGGTCAATCAACTGTTTATATCGCCTCTGGGCTCTTTCTTCACAGCTTGCATCAAGAAAAATCTTAACTTCTGCTTGCGGGAACACCACGGTGCCTAAATCTCGACCATCCGCGACCAATCCCGGACTGGCTTGAAATCTTCGCTGCAGCGCCAATAACTCTTTTCTGACCTCACTAAGGACAGCCACTTGTGAGGCATAACTCGAACATTCTTCAGACCTCAAGCTAGTATCAATATTTTCACCTTCTATATGAGCGGCAAAGTTCTGATCTTGCGGAAATTCTAATGATAACTGGCGGGCCAATTCAACTAACTGGGCCAAATCGTCTAATTGGATCTGTTCTTTGAGCGCTTTCACCGATAACGCTCGATAGACTGCACCACTATCTAAATAATTAAAGCCAAACATTTGAGCGAGCTCTTTTGCCAGTGTTCCTTTACCCACACCGGCTGGACCATCAATAGTCACCACCGGAACTTGGACGATATTATGATTACTAGATGACATGAATATTCAGCCCAATTGAATTCGCTAGCTCAACAAACCCCGGAAATGAGGTTGCGACATTTTGACAGTCAGTGATTTCGATATTTGCATTCGCTCTCAGCGAGGCCACAGCAAATGACATTGCCACTCGATGATCATGGCCACTCTCTATGGTCCCACCAGAAAATTCACCACCGGTGATAGATAGACCATCAGGAAACTCTTCTACTTTTATATTAAGCGCAGTCAATCCTTTAGCGACCTGACTGATTCGATCACTTTCCTTAACACGCAGTTCTTCTGCGTTGGTGACACGAGTGACGCCCTCTGCGCATGCCGCTGCAATACATATAATAGGAAATTCATCGATCGCTGAGGGAACAAGGTGCGTAGGAACATCAATCCCTCTTAACTGGCTAGTTCGTATCGTAATCGATGCAGTAGGTTCGCCCCCCATCATGGCTCGATTATGCACTTCAATATTGGCATTCATTTGCTGAAGAATATCTATCACGCCGGTGCGAGTGGGATTCATGCCAACATTATGGATCGTAATTTCACCTTGATCAGCAATACAAGCGGCCACTATAAAGAAGGCTGCTGAAGAAATATCCGCAGGCACTTGTAACTCGGTTGCTTGCAGCTGATTTCCGCCCTCTACTGATATGCGTCCGTCTTTTACTTCTAACGGATAGTTAAATGACGCCAGCATGCGTTCAGTATGATCACGGGTAATTTTAGATTCTATGACTGTTGTGGTGCCTTGCGCATATAAACCAGCAAGTAAAATCGCCGATTTAACTTGTGCGCTAGCAACAGGTAATTCGTAGCTAATGGCCTGGAGTTGGTCTACCGGTTGAATCAGTACTGGCGGCGTTCCATCTTCGCTAGTGGACACATTGGCGGCCATCAAACTGAGAGGATCACACACTCTTCGCATAGGTCGCTTCATTAACGATCCATCACCCACCAACTCAGTTTGAATTGATTGCCCTGCGAGCAATCCAGTCAATAATCTCATGGAGGTCCCGGAATTACCCAAGTCCAGTGTTTTACTAGGCTGAGCTAAACCCGCTCTTCCTACCCCGTGAATAGATAACTCACCTTCATTAACACGATTAATTTGAACGCCCATTTGCTGAAATGCATTCATCGTCGCCAGACAATCTTCACCTTCTAAAAATCCTGTCACATGCGATGTCCCTTGCGCGATTGAAGCGAGCATGATGGATCGATGAGAGATAGACTTATCACCAGGAACGGTTATTTCGCCCATAGCATTTTTGCGTGGTTCTACAATATATTTCAAAACTATTTGTACTTAAAATTTAGATTAGAGTTTTAACATTAACTATCTATATATTTATCTCTGGCCTTCTTGGCATCGATAAATATTTCTTCCAATGCATTACCGTCACTTGTTTCCAAGCTACCTCGCAGTTGCTTCAAGCTTTTATCAAAATGCGATAACGCATTGAGTAAATGTTCTCGATTCGCTAAACAGATATCTCGCCAAACCGCTGGATCACTAGACGCAATTCTCGTGAAATCTGCAAAGCCACCCGCTGCATAACGAAATATTTCTTGTGTATGCGATTGCGTAGACAGGCAATGTACTAATGAGAACGCTAACGCATGAGGTAAATGACTGGTCGCCGCTAGAATTTGATCATGATCTTGTGCATTAAGTTGCTCGACATTAGCACCGACTTGCTCCCACATATCAGCGACAAGCGTTAAACTGTCTTTATGCGTTTGTTCCATTGGCGTTAAAATGACTTTTCTATGCTCAAATAAATCACCCATCGCAGCATTGACGCCACTGAGCTCTCGACCTGCTATAGGATGACCTGGAACAAAGCAATGGGACTTCATGTTTGGAAAAACATGATTAAAATCATCGATAACACTCTGCTTGGTACTACTAACATCAGTAATTGCTTTGCACTTATCAACCCAAGGCTGCAACCGCTGAAACACATTTGCTACTTTCAATACAGGCACTGCGATCACGACAATATCTGGAATCACAGGACAGTCATCAACACTCATATACCCAGTATCAATCACCTTAAGTTTTATTGCTTCATTAATCGTATCTTGATGCACATCAATGCCGATGATTGATTCACACCAGTTTTGCTTGCGAAGCCCACATGCTAACGAGCCACCAATTAGACCGACTCCAATAACACAGATTGTTTTCACCATGGAATTAACTTTATAAGACCGCTTTAGGATACGAACCAAGGATATTGATCATCTCAGACACCTCACTCAACTCATGCAACGCCAGTTTGAGCGGCTGATCATCCACATGTCCTTCAAGATCCAGGAAGAATATATATTCCCAATTAGCGCTATGAGAAGGCCGAGACTCGATGCGTGTCAGGCTCACGTTATGTTCAGCAAATGGCTTCAGCAAGCTATATAACGCACCTGGTTTATTGGGAGCACTGACCAACAAGCTTGTTTTATCAACGCCTGAAGCGGCAACTGTATTGGAGCCTATGATTAAGAAGCGAGTGGTATTGTCTGGCATATCTTCGATGTTACTAGCCAATATATTTAAATCGTATTTTTCTGCAGCAGAACGACTAGCAATCGCCGCCACGCTAGCTTGCTGTTGCGCAATCAATGCTGCTTGAGCATTACTGCCAACGGCTTTTCTTGTTACCGCCCCCATATTTGCGTCTAACCACTTGCGACACTGTGCCAATGATTGTTGATGTGAAGTAATTTGTGTGACTTTATTTATGTCAGTTTCACGCGACAATAGGAAGTGGTGAATGCGCAATTCAACTTCACCGACGATCTTAAGTGAAGAACGAGTGAAATTATCTAGCGTATGAGTAATGACACCCTCAGTTGAATTCTCAATGGGGACGACACCATAATTTGCGGCACCCGATTCTACTTCTCGAAACACTTCGCTAATCGAGTTTATCGCTGTGGTTCGCACCGAATGACCGAAATGCTTGAGCGCTGCTTCTTCGGTAAAGGTTGCGGCTGGGCCCAAAAATGCGATATTCAACTGTCTTTCTACTGCCAGGCATGCAGACATAATTTGACGGAACAGACGCGCCATTTCTTCATCAACTAGCGGGCCGGGGTTTTGCTCAGCAACCCTTCTCAGAATACTAGCTTCTCTTTCAGGCCGATAAAATTGACACTCATCTTCACCGCTCTCTTTCTTGATAGCCCCTACCTCAGTAGCGCAGTTAGCGCGTGCCGAAATCAATGCTAGCAATTGTTCATCTAACTGATCAATCTCGATGCGTAGGTCTTTTAAACTTTTTTTCATGCTCAATCTATGTTCATTGAATAATTAAATCTAAGTATATTTAGCGACTAGATTTCTCCAACATATGAAATCCAGCCCATTATTAAATTCCAAGTTCATGATAGAGTCGAATTCGAGGACTATATACCCTCTATCTCTATGAGTTAATGAACTATCGGTAATGAATTACCGCTAACCAGTATTTAAAGCATAGTGTATATAATTTAGGCTGCTTTATATACTCAGGCCTCTAATTCTATTTTATTTTTAACTCCGACAGAGTCGCGCCGATACTATCATGCTAGCGAACCCTCGAACCACTGACGAATTTCCACAAGTCCAATAATGAAGCGAATAAAGTCTCTAATTCAACAGCTTGGTTATTTCTCAACCGCAAGCTATTTAATCGCCAGGCTACTCGATAAGTCACTTGGCATTCAGATGGAACACTATAAATTTCATTCACAGCCAATTCCTTCAAAACCAAGAATTTTAAAATCTAAGCTGGATCGTTATGAATTCACATGGCTAAATCAGCCCGAGAAGATTCTCGACGAGTTACATCGACCCAAAGAAGTCATAGAAAAACGCTTTAACCAAGGCTCCACCTGCCTGATAGCCAAGCAAAATGATACTTTTCAAGGATGCCTATGGTTTGTTAAATCAAAATATATAGAAGATGAAGTACGCGCCACCTATCATTTCTCTGATAATAGAGTTTGGGATTACGACGTTTACATCACCCCAAAAAAACGTTTCACTATTTTATTTGCCGCCCTTTGGGACAGCGCAGATACTTGGATGAAAGACAATCATATCGTCAGCACTTTAAGCAGAATATCTGCTTACAATTCTCAATCCATACGCTCTCATGAGGCAGCAGGAGCAGAACAAATTGGCTGGATGATTGCAGTTGTGATTAAGCATCGGCAAATTACAATTTCAGATAAATCACCAAGACTTCACATCATGTGTGATACACATGACTTATAATATTCTAAATAAATACCAATAATGAGTTTTACCGTCTATCGCAATTTTAGGACAAGTAAAGTTCAATCTACTCAAATGACTAATTAATTAGTCTAATCGGCGATACAAGTTTATCTCAAGCCAGCTAAAATTAGCTATTAAATTAATTCCAAATAAAATCTTTTCTATGAATTTTTCATTACATTCACTTCTCTTTAATCGGGCGAAAATTCGCCCTGATTCTATCGCTATCGAATATAAGCAAGAAAAGATCAGCTACCAAGAGCTGAGCACACTTGCCACAGATTTTGCCGGTGGTTACTCAAGTATGAATTTACCCAAGGGTAGTCGCGTGGGTATATTTTTAGCCAAGCAAGTAGAAACTATCTCCGCTGTTTTTGGCACCTTGTTAGCGGGCGGCAGCATCGTCCCTGTCAATCCCATTCTTAAAGCCAACCAAATTGAACATATTCTTTGTGATTGTGATGTCAGCATACTTGTCACATCAAAATCTCGTCTAAAACAAATAGACAGTATTATTGAAAACTGTCCTGCATTAGTAAAAATTGTGCTGGTAGACTTTGAT
>CAWUWP010000062.1:0-4721 GCA_963926275.1 uncultured Gammaproteobacteria bacterium
TTCAATTCTACTTCTAACATGCGGGGAGGAACCATTATACTACAGCCCATCACCAGGTTCGCATTTACAAAATTTTAGAATAGGAAAACACATGAGCAGTGATAAGTATAGAATTGAAAAAGACAGTATGGGTGAGTTGCAGGTGCCAAAAGATGCTTTGTATGGCGCCCAAACACAGCGTGCAGTGAATAATTTTCCTGTCAGTGGTTTGACCATGCCTAGAGAATTTATAAGAGCATTGGGCTTGTTAAAGGCCTCATGTGCGCTCGCTAATGAAGAGCTAGGTTTGCTTGATCAGAAAATAGCCAACGCCATTGTTGATGCGGCTAAAAAAGTCAGTAGTGGTGAACTCGATGGTCATTTCCCAGTGGACGTTTTTCAAACAGGTTCCGGCACCAGCAGTAACATGAACGCCAATGAAGTCATTTCACATATTGCTTCGGTTGATGTGCATCCTAATGATCATGTGAATATGGGTCAAAGTTCTAACGATATTATTCCAACGGCAATTCATGTCAGCGCATGTTTAGCTATTCATGAAGAACTACTTCCTGCCTTAGAACATCTTTCAAAAACGCTGCGCACTAAAGCTAAAAAAGTAGATGGATACGTAAAGACCGGTCGTACTCATTTGATGGATGCTATGCCAGTGACTCTAGGTCAGGAGTTAAATGCGTGGGCCACCCAAATTGAAAATGGGCAAGTGAGAATTAATAATGCATTGACGTTTTTACATGAACTTGCTCAAGGTGGGACAGCCGTAGGGACCGGTATTAATGCGCATCCAGAATTTGCAGATAAACTTGTGAAACATCTTACTTCATTAACACATATTCCATTTAGCACTAAGCCTGATAAATTTGAAGCATTAAGCTCTCAAGATGCTGCCGTTGAAATGAGCGGACAATTAAAAACCGTGGCTGTGAGTATGATGAAAATTTCTAATGATTTGCGCTGGATGAATTCGGGTCCATTAGCAGGCCTAGGTGAAATAGCACTGCCAGCCTTACAGCCGGGTAGCAGTATTATGCCGGGTAAAGTGAACCCCGTTATCCCTGAAGCCACAGCAATGGTGTGTGCGCAAGTGATTGGTAATGACGCGACGATTACAGTGGCGGGACAAGCAGGCAACTTCCAATTAAATGTCATGCTACCGGTGATTGCTTATAACTTGATTCAAAGTATTAAATTGTTAACCAACAGCGCACGATTAATGGCAGATAAAGCGATTGAAGGATTTACCGTCAACGAAGAGGCATTAACTGATGCATTAAGTCGCAACCCCATTCTTGTGACCGCCATCAATAGTGTGATCGGGTATGAAAAAGGAGCGGCCGTTGCCAAGAAGGCTTATGCCGAAGGACTCACTGTGATCGAGTCTGCAATGCAGTTGACAGATCTGTCTGAAGAAGAGCTTGTCAAGCTGTTAGACCCTGCCCAACTGACGAAAGGTGGAATTCAGGGCCTGTAGATTTTTAGAGTGTAGAATAATGCCATAAATCACTGTAGTTACTTGCGTTACAATAGCGTTATGCAAGTATCTACAGTGCTCCAAATTCTCTATCTAGCCTTTGTTGTTGGATTAAGTGCTTTCGCCTTCGTGCGATTGCAAAAACGTGTGCCCATTAAATATGAATCACGTATGGCTATTGGAGCCTTGTTCTTTCTTGCCTTCCTTGTGTTTTTAGTCAGTACGTTATTATTCCTTTTTTTCGGTATCATTTTTATTTCTGAAATTAGTCTAGCGGTTTATACTGGTGGAGTGCTGCTAATTATTTGTAGCACAATATTTTTGCTGGCCTCAAATATTGTCATGAAAGAGCGAGAACATTTTAGACAGCTTGAAAAAAGACAAGCAGAACATGATTCCAGTACCGGATTACCTAAATATCCTATCTTCTTAGAGAGGACCAAGAGAGCACTCGCTAAGCATAGCCTAGATAGTCCTTACTACCCTGTGGTCATGGTGATCTTGATTTCTGGATTGCGACAACTTGATCGTCGTGTTGGCTTCGGAGTGTCTGATTTTGTAACTAGAACAGTGGCGCAGCGCATTCATGCCACATTAAGAACAGCAGATTATGTTGCCAGGTTAAACGAAAATCTATTTGCGGTTTATGTGAATGACCTTAAGGAACGTGAGAATGTTCATACCATCTGTGAGAATATTCTAAAGAGCATTAAAGTGCCTGTTGATGTGGGCACTGAGCAAGCGCCTATTTTCCCTTATATTGGTGTTGCCTATTATAAAGACCATCCTTTTGATGAAGTATTAAAGTACGCTCAATCTGCAGCATTAGAAGCCTGTGATCGTGGAATGGAAGTGATCGTTGCGGATGCAATAACGTCAGTCCAGAAAGCAGATAACGATATATTAACGGTCTTACAGCGTGGCTTAGAAGAAAAATCATTCAAGCTTTATTACCAACCACAAATTTCTTTAAAAGACCTGAAAGTGATTGGTGTAGAAGCACTGATCCGTATGCCTGAAGAAGAGTGGTTGTCTATCGGTACTGGAGAATTAGTCGAGCTGGCAGAAAGAAACGGAATGATCCATAAATTAGATTTGCTTGTGTTTGAAATGCTGTTTGAGCAAGTAGATCGGTGGGTAGAAAAAGATTTGAAAATTAGAGTCGCCGTGAACATGTCTATTAAGAGTTTTAAAAATCACTCTTTACTCGATTATATTATTGATACTTTAGAAAACAATCCGCGTTATGGAAAACGTCTTAAGATTGAGATTACTGAAACAGCTAGCCTAGGTGACGTAAAAGAAATGGTTGATTTCATGAAGCAAGTGATACCCTTTGGCGTGTTATTTTGTATTGATGATTTTGGTACACAATATTCGTCGATGGAATACTTGCAACGTTTACCTGTGCACGAAGTCAAAATTGATAAGAGTTTCGTGCTGAGTGCATTAAGTGATGATGCTAGTGAGAAAATTGTTCGATCAGTGATTCAACTAGCGCATAGCTTAAATCTTTCTGTGACGGCAGAGGGTGTTGAAAATGAGCAGATGTTGAATTTCTTGCGTTCATGGAAATGTGATCAAGCTCAAGGCTTCTACTTTTCACAAGCGTTATCTGCAGATGAATTTGAAATCTATTTGACGGAGTCAGAGTCGCCAAGCATTAGTGCTTAATAGATTCTGACGGCTCGTTTATTTACTAGAACAATACCCTTTAAGTTTTTAAATATTTCAAGCTGCAATTCATCTGGCTTAAAGGGTACTGACCCCTTATTCTCTATATTCTCCAATAAAATTGCAGATAGAGCTGTCCTTCAAGTTGCGAACTGTATAAAATTCTGCCCCTTATAAACGCTTGTAAAGGGTGTTTAGGTAACAGACTATCATTCAACTAACCAAACCAGAGCATAATCTTAATGACACTGCTTCTCGAAGAGCAATACCAGACCAGTTGGCAAGAGCGCCAGACATTTGCCGAAACGATGCAGCCAATTATCGGGCAGCTATTCAGGAATAAAGGCATTGAAATTTCCATTTACGGTAAACCGCTGGTCAATGCTTCTGCGATAGACATTATCAAGGCGCATAAAGCAGTTAAATTACATGAGGAGAAAAAGCTCCGGTTGCGTGAGATTCTTCCATTTTTAAAAGCTTTAAGTGAAATGGACCTTGCACCAGCAAACGTAGATATCGGAAAATTAGCATATCGTTATTTAAATCTTGATCAAGCCAATGGCCTTTCAAAAAAACAGTATCTGGAAAAGGAATTGGAAACCATTGGACAATCCAGTGAAGTTGAGAATAGAAAAGATGTTGTTTTATATGGCTTTGGCCGAATAGGGCGATTACTAGCGCGATTGTTGATTGAACGAGCCGGGCCCAGTTCCTTATTGAATTTACGGGCGATTGTGGTTCGTCCTGGCGATGAAGATGATCTGGAAAAACGCGCGAGTCTGTTAAGGCGTGACTCAGTACACGGCGCCTTTAATGGCAGCATATCAATCGATAAAGAAAATAATGTGATTAAGGCGAATGGTGCCTTTATCAAAGTCATCTACGCAAAGTCTCCTGCTGAAATTGACTACACCGCCTATGGAATAAAAGATGCGTTAGTGGTGGATAACACTGGCATTTGGTCTGACGAAGAAGGGCTGGGCCAGCATTTGAAATCAAAAGGCGTGGACAAAGTGCTACTGACTGCACCCGCAAAAGGAAGTATCAAAAATATTGTTTACGGTGTTAATCAAGACATGATTGCAGCTGAAGATAAAATTGTTTCGGCTGCTAGTTGTACTACCAATGCCATTACACCTATTTTAAAGGCAATCAATGACAAGTTTGGAATACGTAATGGGCATATTGAAACAGTTCATTCTTACACGAATGACCAAAACCTGATTGATAATTATCACAAATCCCCTCGTCGGGGTCGTAGTGCACCTTTAAACCTGGTGATTAGTACAACGGGTGCAGCGAAGGCTGTGGGCAAAGCATTACCTGAACTGGCAGGGCTTTTAACCGGTAACGCCATTCGCGTACCGACGCCGAATGTCTCGTTGGCGATTATGAATTTGAATTTAAATAATGCCACGACTAAGGACGAACTTAACGACTATGTTCGCCAAATGTCGCTCAACTCAGATTTGCAAAATCAAATTGATTACACGGCATCTAATGAAATAGTGTCCAGTGATTTAGTGGGTACTCGTCATGCCAGCGTGCTTGACCCACAAGCAACGATCGTTGAAGA
>CAWUWP010000063.1:0-9308 GCA_963926275.1 uncultured Gammaproteobacteria bacterium
TGGTTAGGCGGCATGTTGACTAACTTTCATACAGTTAAGCAATCTATTAAGCGTCTTAAAGATCAACAAGAGACTCTAGAAGGCGATAACGCTGAACATTTAGGTAAAAAAGAATTACTGACTATCAGCCGCGATGTTGAAAAGTTAGACCGTAGCTTAGGTGGCATTAAGGATATGAGCGTTCTTCCTGACGTGATCTTTATCATTGATGTTGGCTATGAAGAAATTGCCATTAAAGAAGCTGTCAAACTTGGGATACCTGTCGTTGCTGTTGTTGATTCTAACAACCTACTTCATGGTGTCGATTATGTGATCCCAGGGAATGACGACGCAATTCGTGCTATTCAGTTATATACATCAGCGACTGCTGACGCCATTTTAACGGCAAAAGCAAGCACCCAGACATTAACGGGTAGCGAAGATGATTTTGTTGAAGTGGATGCAACTAAAGCAGATGCGGCGCCTAAGCCTAAGAAGGCTGCTAAAAAGAAAGCTGCAGTAAAGAAGAAAGCAGCTGAGCCAAAAGCAGAGGAAGCGGTTGCAGAGAAAGCAGCTGAGCCAAAAGCAGAAGAAGCGGTGGCAAAAAAAGCAGCAACTGACGCTGCTGAGTAAAAGTTACAATTAATAAATAAGGTTTTAGATATGCAAATTACAGCTGCAATGGTTAAAGAACTGCGCGAACGTACTGGCGCAGGCATGATGGAATGCAAAAAAGCATTAGGTGAAAGCAACGGCGATATGGATGCTGCGGTTGAACTAATGCGTAAGTCTGGCCAAGCTAAAGCAGATAAAAAAGCGTCACGTGTTGCCGCTGAAGGTACCGTCGTTATTTCGATCAGTGATGATGCTAAGAGTGGTGTCATCCTGGAAGTAAACTGTGAAACTGATTTCGTGGGTAAAGATGAAAACTTCTTAAACTTCAGTAACGAAATCGCTTCTGCTGCGTTGACTCAAAATATTGCTGATATTGAAGCGTTAAAGAGTGCGACATTGGCTAGTGGCGAAACAGTTGAGGTAACTCGTCTTGCACTGGTAAGTAAGATCGGTGAGAACATTCAAGTGCGACGTTTCACTAAAGTGTCTTCTGAGAAAGGTGCGCTAGGTCAATACATGCATGGTAGTCGTATTGGTGTCATGGTCGAGATGGAAAATGGCAACGATGATCTATGTAAAGATGTTGCAATGCATATTGCAGCAAGTAAGCCTGAATGCATTGATGAAGCTGGTGTCTCTGCAGAATTATTGCAGAAAGAAAAAGAGATTTTTGTGGCTAAAGCTGAAAGCAGTGGTAAGCCAGCAGAGATTATTGAAAAAATGGTCGGTGGCCAAATCAAAAAATTCTTAGGTGAAATTACTTTGATGGGGCAGCCATTTGTGAAAGATCCAGATAAGTCAGTGGCTCAATTGCTGAAAGAAAATTCAGCCAGTGTTAGCTCATTCCACCGCTACGAAGTCGGCGAAGGTATTGAGAAGAAAACTGAAAACTTCGCAGAAGAAGTGATGGCTCAAGTCAAAAACGGCTAAGTTTAGAAATTCAAAAACGGGGGCTAAGCCCCCGTTTTTGATCCTGGATGTTTACATTTATTATTGGTGGTTAGTTAATGTCAGAAAAGCCCAAGTACAAACGTATATTACTCAAGCTTAGCGGTGAGGCCTTAATGGGTCAGTTTGATTACGGGATTGATCCGGTAGTCATCACACGCGTTGCCAAAGAAATCATAGAATTAATTCGTTTGGACGTTCAAGTAGCGGTCGTTATCGGCGGAGGGAATATTTTCCGCGGTGCTGGTTTAGCGCAAGGTGGTATGGATCGTGTTACTGGCGATCACATGGGGATGCTGGCAACCGTGATTAACTGTCTAGCTCTTCAGGATGCGATAGAAAGAGAAGGTCAATACTGCCGTGTCATGTCAGCGCTTAAGATCAACCAAGTATGTGAAGACTATATTCGACGTCGCGCAATACGCCATTTAGAAAAAGGTCGCATCGTTGTATTTGCGGCTGGCACAGGTAACCCCTATTTCACGACGGATTCTGCTGCGAGCCTTAGAGCAACAGAAATTAATGCAGATTTAATGTTGAAAGCAACCAAAGTCGATGGTGTTTACGATTCTGATCCTGCTATCAACCCAAATGCAAAGCTATATAAGCAGTTAACTTATGATCGAGTATTGGATGATAAGCTTAGCGTTATGGACGCAACCGCTATAGTGATGTGCAGAGATAATAAGATTCCATTAAGAGTCTTTAATATGTTTAACCAAGGCGACCTGAAACGCATCGCGCTAGGCGAAGATGTTGGGACGTCGGTAGTGAGTAATCATGATAGGTGATATTAAAAAAGATACAGATACCCGTATGGGGAAAAGTATTGAATCATTAAAGAATGAGTTAACTAAAATTAGAACAGGGCGTGCCAATGTTAGTTTGTTGGACCATGTGATGGTTGACTACTATGGTTCGGCTGTACCTATCGCCCAGGCGGCAACCGTGTCAGTTGAAGACGCGCGTACTTTAGCAGTATCGCCATGGGAAAAAGCCTTGGTACCTGTGATTGAAAAAGCCATCATGAGTTCTGATATGGGGCTTAATCCAGTCACATCTGGCGACGTTATTCGTGTCCCACTTCCAGCGTTAACAGAAGAGCGGCGTAAAGATTTCGTTAAGTTGGTTCGTCAAGAGGCTGAGCAAGGTAAAGTGGCAGTGAGAAATATTCGTCGAGACGCTAACGCTGATTTAAAAGAGTTAGTAAAAGAAAAAGAAATTTCAGAAGATGACGAACGTGGTGCCCTTGAGGTCGTGCAAAAGCTAACGGATAAGCATATCCAGGAAATTGATAGCATGCTCGCGGCTAAAGAAAAGGAATTAATGGAAATTTAATACACTTTTGTGTCGTGTTTTATCTATTAAAAATGCGACAATTACTATCATGTCAAAAAACTTATCTATTCCGCACCATGTCGCTATTGTTATGGATGGCAATGGTCGCTGGGCCAATAAACAGTTCCTGCCAAGAACTGCTGGGCACAGAGAAGGTGTCAAGGCTGTTCGCAACACAATTGAAGCTTGTGCTAAGTCAGGTATAAAAGTTCTCACCTTATTTGCTTTTAGTAGTGAAAACTGGAAGCGACCAAAAACTGAAGTTGTGTCGTTAATGGATTTGTTTGTTTCGTCACTTGAAAAAGAAGTGAAGAAGTTGAATGAAAATGGTGTGCGACTTAATTTCATTGGTGACCGCACTCAATTCAGTCAAAATTTACAAGATAAAATTGAAGAGTCTGAACAAGTCACGTTAAGTAACGATAAATTTTTATTAAATATTGCCGCTAATTATGGTGGTCGGTGGGATATTGTCCAGGCTTGCAAACGCCTATGCCAAAAAGTACAAGATAAACAATTAAAGATTGAAGACATTAGCGAACAAGTGTTTGCTAGCCAACTTTCTACAGACTCGATACCTGATCCAGATTTATTTATTCGCACAGCTGGCGAGCAAAGAATTAGTAATTTTTTGATTTGGCAGATGGCGTACACAGAATTTTATTACACTGATGTTTTCTGGCCAGAATTTAATGAGCAGCAATTACATTTGGCATTAGAACAATTCAGTCAACGCAAACGAAAGTTTGGTCTTACCCAAGAACAAGTGGAAGCTAAGTCTAGTGCTTAAACAAAGAGTAATTACTGCAGTAATTTTAGCGCCCGTGGTGGTGTTATCTATGCTGACCATGCCTAGCGATTGGTTTGCAGGTTTTCTGGCAGTAATTGCTTTAGCTGGTGCTTGGGAATGGTCAACCATGGTCGCTAAAACATTACTCTCAAAAATCCTTTATGTGTTGGTCTGTGCAGGTTTAATTGGCATATGTTGGTTTGCTATTGATGAAAGTCATATGCGCTTAATCATGTTTGCAGGCAGTGTTTATTGGGTATTTATATTGATGTTGTTGTCTTTTTATCAGTCTTCCTGGTTAGGCAATTATCTTTTAGACGGGTTTCTTCATTACAGTGGTTACTTGGTGATAGTGATTGGTTGGTTGGCAATGACGAGTTTGCATCAGCAAAAACCAGGATTGTTATTATTTTTATTCATGTTGGTATGGGTGGCTGATATTGCTGCTTATTTTACGGGCAAAAAATTTGGTCGAACTAAACTAGCTGAGCAATTGAGTCCAGGTAAAACGCGCGAAGGAGTATTGGGCGCTATGCTTGGGACATTTGTATTTTCACTGATAGGCGTTTGGTTATGGCAAGAACAGTTACAGTTGGGTGTGGCAGTATACTTTGTGATTTTATGTGTACTCAGCGCATTGATTTCAGTGGTAGGTGATTTATTTGAAAGTCTACTCAAACGCAATGCTGGCAAGAAAGATAGTGGTTTCTTGATCCCTGGACATGGTGGAGTGTTAGATAGAATTGATAGTCTGTTGGCGGCGGCACCAGGTTTCATGCTTGGTCTGTATTGGATGTATTAGTGATGCAAGAGAATAATCAATCCAAAGGTATTGCAATATTAGGATCGACCGGTAGTGTCGGCAGAAGCACTTTGGATGTGGTTGAAAGAAATTCAGATAAGTTTCATGTGGTCGCATTAGGTGCCAGACGATCAGTTGATGAATTGCTTATACAAACAAAAAAATTCTCACCTGATTATGTAGTGCTAACTGATGAAAATGCTGCCAGTGAATTTAAACAGAAATCATCACAATTAAATTCTGTTCCCGAGCTTATTGTGGGTGATGAAGGATTGATTTCAATTGCTTCATTACCAGAAGTTGATTGTGTGATGGCTGCTATTGTTGGTGCGGCAGGATTATTGTCAACATTAGCGGCGGCCAAGGCAGGTAAAATCTTATTGCTGGCCAATAAAGAAGCGCTAGTTATGTCGGGTGATTTATTGATTGCCTCAGCTAAACAAAATAATGCAACGCTGCTGCCGATTGACAGTGAGCACAATGCGGTATTCCAATGCATGCAAAACCTTGCGAATACGCAGGTTAAAGCAGGCATGAAGCAAGTAACGTTAACGGCATCTGGTGGACCTTTCCTGCATACACCTCTATCAGATTTAGTGAGGGTGACACCTGACCAAGCATGCGCTCATCCTAAATGGAAAATGGGTAGAAAGATTTCAGTGGATTCTGCCACGATGATGAATAAAGGCTTGGAAGTGATTGAAGCCTGTTTATTGTTCTCAATTGATGTATCCATGGTGAATGTAGTGATTCATCCACAATCAATCGTTCATGCGATGGTGACCTATCAGGACGGTTCAATGCTGGCTCATATGGGATTCCCAGATATGCGAGTGCCAATCGCTCACGCAATGGCCTGGCCTGGTCGCATTGAATCAGGAGTGGATGGATTGGATATGACAAAACATAGTGGCTTGGAATTTTTTGAACCGGATTTGCAACGATTTCCTTGCTTGCAGTTAGCGGTCGAAGTTCAGAAAACGGGAGGTGCGTGTCCTGCTATTATGAATGCAGCAAATGAGGTGGTTGTGCAGTCATTCTTGGATGAGAAAATTGAATTTTCAGAAATATATAATGTCGTTGCTTCTGTGGTTGAAGAATTGGAACCAGTTGCCGTTGATAGCGTCGAAGCTATATTGGAAATTGATCATGTTGCGCGTCGAACTGCCACTCAAAAAATTCTAGAGCTAACTAGCTAACATTCAAAATATATGAATAATTTTTTAATAAGTGTTGCCTCCTTTATTGTTGCCGTCAGTGTGATTGTGACAGTGCATGAATTTGGACATTACATCGTTGCGCGTTTACTTGGCGTGAAGGTGTTACGTTTTTCAGTCGGTTTTGGACGCTCTTTACTGCGTTATGTTTCCCCGAGAAGCGGAGTCGAGTATGTGCTCGCTGCCATTCCTCTTGGTGGTTACGTAAAAATGCTAGATGAACGTGAAGGTGATGTTGAGCCTCATGAAAAGCAACGTGCGTTTAATCGACAACCCGTAGGGTCACGATTTGCGATTGCTGCTGCCGGACCATTATTTAATTTCATATTTGCTGTGTTTGCCTATGCCTGCATGTATATGGTCGGTGTGCAGGGTATTGTTCCTGAAATTGGTAAAGTCGAGAAAGAAGGTTTGGCTTATCAGGCGAGCTTGAATACGGGTGATGTAATTTTGCAAATTAATGATCAAGCTGTATTAACCTGGGAAGAAGCCAGTATTGAGATGATTAATCAAGGCCTCAAGACGGGTGTCATTAAGATTCAAAAAAGGGATCGGCAGCAAGAGATATCAGAAGTGATGCTCGATCTTTCTGATACTAAGGCGTTATTAGATGAAGGCAGTCCGCTAGAGAAAATTGGTGTTGCACCTTGGCGTTTAAAGCTAGAGGCTAAGTTAGGTAAATTCACTGATAACAGTGCGGCGAAACAACAAGGATTTGAACAAGGCGACAAGATTCTATCTGCCAATGGCGAAGATGTTTTAGATTGGGCGCATTGGGTGAAAATAGTTCAAGCTAACCCAGAAACTCCGATAATGTTACAAGTGCTAAGAGATTCTGAGCAGCTTAGTGTTAATCTCACTCCCGCGGCAGAGCAAATTGATGGTGAAGAAATAGGCAGAATCGGTGCCTATCCATGGATAAATGAAATTGAGCGCGAAAAGCGCCAAGTGACTATTCATAAGGGTGTTGTTGATTCAATTGCCAAAGGAGCATCAAAAACGCTTGATATGAGTGTGCTGACGGTTAAACTGCTAGGCAAGCTCATCACTGGGCAAGCGTCAGTTAAAAATATCAGTGGGCCAATATCGATAGCAGAATATGCAGGAATTTCGGCTCAGTTGGGGTTGGCTACATTTCTCAGTACTTTAGCGATCATTAGCATCAGTATTGGTATACTCAACCTAATGCCAGTGCCAATTCTAGATGGCGGTCATTTATTGTACTACACAGTGGAAATGATTAAAGGGAGTCCGGTGTCAGAAGCGACACAATTAATCGGGCAAAAAATTGGAATTTTTATGTTGGCTGGATTGATGTTGTTGGCATTTTATAATGATTTCCAACGTGTATTTAGCTAATCAAATTGAATGGTAAACGTGATAATAAGAATAATAAGAGCATTTATCCTATCAGCTGTATTGCTGTTTGTTAGCTCGGCAAGTGCAGAACCTTTTAAGATCCGCGATATTGTTATAGAAGGTCTCGAGCGGATTGAAGCTGGCACTGTCTTTACATATATTCCTGTGAAAGTGGGTGATGTATTTACCGATACTGACTCTTCTGAAGTTATCCGTGAATTATATAAAACTGAGTTATTCAGTGATGTCGTGTTACGTCTAGAAGATTCGGTTCTTATTGTAGAAGTGAAAGAACGTCCTGGAATCGCCTCATTAGATATTATTGGCAATAAAGACATTCCTGATGAGCAGCTAATTGAAAGTTTAACGGATATAGGTATAGCACCAGGTCGTGTGCTGAATCGATCTGTGTTAGATCGCTTGGAGAATGAATTGCTTCAACAATATTTTGCGCGAGGTAAATATAACGTGCAAATTAAAACCTTAACCACTGAGTTGGTGCGAAATAGAGTTGATATAAAGATCCAAATTTCTGAAGGAAAAGCAGCAAAAATAAAAGATGTAAATATTGTTGGTAATACTGTTTATAAAGACAAAAAACTTAAGAAGGAATTTGAGTCTGGGAATAAGCCATTCTGGAAAATTTGGGCTGATAATGATAAGTATTCTAAGCAGCGATTATCGGCAGACCTTGAGCAGTTGCGTTCTCAATATCTCAATACTGGCTACTTGAACTTTTCAGTTGATTCGACGCAAGTATCAATCACGCCAGATAAGAAAGATATTTTTATTACCATTAATGTTAATGAGGGTGATCAATATACTCTTGCTGAAGTTAATTTGGCCGGTACTTTTGAAGTGCCGGAACAAGAGCTTAGAGATTTATTGGTTATTGAAGTAGGAGAAATATTTTCACGCAGTCAGGTTGTTGCTTCATCTGAACTCATATCAAATCGGTTGGGTGAGGAGGGATATGCTTTTGCTCGAGTTAATCCTATTCCTAATGTTGATGAAGAGAGCAAATCAGTTAATCTGACATTTTTTATAGATCCAGGTAAACGCGTCTATGTGCGCAGAATTAATGTGGTGGGTAATCAATATAGTCGTGATGAAGTATTACGTCGTGAGCTAAGGCAGATGGAAGGCGGTTGGTACTCTCAGTCCGGGATAGAAGGATCCAGGCAAAGAATTCAGCGTTTAGCCTTTGTTGAAGCCGTTGAAGTGGATACAGTAAAAGTGCCTGGCCAAGATGATATTGTTGATATAAACATAAGTGTATCTGAACGCCTTGCCGGTAGTTTCTCTATCGGTGCTGGATTGTCAGGTAGCCAAGGTGCTGTTATTACAACTAGTGTTAGCCAGGATAATTTTCTGGGCACTGGTAAACAGGTGGCTTTTAGGCTTAATACAAGTAAGGTTAATTCGGTCTACGATTTTTCATATAGTGATCCCTACCATACGATTGATGGTGTAAGTAGAGGTTTTGGCTTTAGTTATATTTCGACTGATGCGGAAGAAGCCGATATATCCGACTTTGACTCTGACCAATTTAGCTTGCGTGGGAATTATGGAATTCCATTAACTGAAGTTGATCGGATTAGTGTTAATGCTGATATAAGAACAACAGAAATCACCACTAGCGATACTAATACTTCTGATGAAATAATTGAGTTCTTAGATGACAACGGGAATGATTATCTTAACTATAATCTCAATGTTGTTTATTCACATGATAGTCGAAATCGAAGAACATTCGGGACTAAAGGTCTTTATCATCGGGCGATATTGGAATTTTCTATTCCCGCTAGTGACCTTGAATACTATAAGGTTAGCCACGAACACATATGGCTGTATCCAATAAATGACACGTTCACATTTGCCACACGATCAGATATTGGTTATGGAGATAGTTATGGTGACACCACTGACTTGCCTTTTTTCGAGAAATTTCGAGCAGGGGGTACAGGCTCAGTTAGAGGCTTTAGAGATAATACTTTAGGACCTCAAGATTCACAGGTTGATGCATTTGGTGGGAATTTCATAACAACCGCAGGAGTAGAGCTTTATTTCCCAATTCCTGCGCTGGTTGAAGCGTCAAGATTCAGGTTGGGGATATTTGCAGACGTAGGCAATGTGTTTGCCGAATACGATGATTTTGAAACAAATGAGCTGCGCGGAAGTGCCGGTTTTGAAATGAACCTTATTACGGGGCTGGGTGGAATAACCGTGAGTTTTGCTAGTCCGTTTAATGATGATGAAG
>CAWUWP010000064.1:0-11453 GCA_963926275.1 uncultured Gammaproteobacteria bacterium
AAGACAATGACTGGGAAATAATTACTTTTAGGGCTTAGCTTTACAGGCTGACTGCCCACTCGCTTTGTAATCCGCAAGTAACCCTTGAGCCTGATTTTTTTCTTCGTCGGTAAGGGCTTGGTATTTACGATCATAGGGCCAGCCGTAACCCCATCGATACCAATTATAAAAGTAGGGACTGCCACCAAAACGAACGCCTTCAAACATAACGTTAGCGAGCACATGATCATTAGTTTTTTTATACACACAGCGCATTAATGCTGTATCAACACCTTCACGTTGCTGTTCAGTGCCGCCTTTCCAATAAGCAATATCGTGCTCAACACAGCATTCACACCAATCATCATTGTTAATCAAAGAGGCATCAGGGAATAAAGAACAACCATCACTGGTCAATGGACTCAAACCAGAATCAGACGAGCATGCAACGGCCACAAACCCCAATATAGTGAGTAACAGAAGATTAGAAAAAGAATTATGCATACCCAGAAGTATATACGACTTATTGATACTTCCAGCAAATATTCACCTTTCTCTTACCCCAGTTAAGTGCTTTTTGCTTATCATTGCCCATATAAATATCAACTTTCTTCTTCCATCGCTTATTCATTTTATCCAGCACGATGAAATCTCTACTAAATCCTTCAACTTGCACTAATGTGCCATGAGTCAGGCCCATTGAAAGCAGATCCCTAGAAACTGCAAGCACTCGCATGCCAGGCTCCAAACGATCACCCCAAGCAGAAATATTTGGGGTCGAATCCGTTTCATCCACAGATGACGTATACGCTGTCGCTGTTACCTCAAGCATCCGCGACTCATCTTCGCAGGCATAAATTGAAAAAGGAAGATTTGCAACGATCAACGAACCCATTAAGAGGACTTTTAATTCCATGATTAATATATTGTTATGCCACGAGTATGCAGCATTATAAAGTTTAATTTAGAGCGCGCCATGTTTGACAAGCAATTGGTGGATTGACTCTGCCATCACTCGGTAACCATGTTGATTCAGATGCACCGCATCAGATTTATATTCATTGTCACGCAACAAGCCAGACAACAAATCGTCTGCAAACACCAAGTCATACTGCTCTGCTAATTCTTCATACAACGGAGCAACACTCGAGAATATTTTCTTTTCAGGCACACCAATTAACACTACTTGCACATCGCGAGCGTGAGCCAACTCAATCATGGCCGCTAAGTTTTGTTTCGTGTTGTGTAAATTCTTGTTGCGCAAAATATCATTCCCACCTTCCAATAAAATTAACAAGCCAGGCTTCACCTCATCCATCACTTTCTGCAAACGAATTAATCCTTGTGCTGTTTCCTCGCCTGAAACACCAGCACCCATTACATTATGGCCACTCAATTGTGACAACACAGCGGGATAACTATAAGCACCTGAAGTACCCACACCCACAGTCAAGCTATCACCAAAGGCAAGAATTACGCCGTCTTCGGGAATAGGTGTTAAAGAAATTGAATCTGAACAGGCCTGTAAAAACACTAGGCAAGCCAGCACACAACCTAAAGAAACATTAAGGCGAAGCATATTAATTTATCATCTAAGCGTTACTGTTTAATCTTAAACAGACAATGCTTTGTATAATCTTTAGCCTCATTCATGGTCCAGTCACCTTTAGCTTTAATCTCCAGGTCATTGCACCCATCGTTCACTACCGACTTCTGCACTACAACCCAGTAACTGAAGCGTTACTACAGTCAAGAATAATATTTTTTTCATATTGTTAAGACGTTATGATTTAATAATGGATTGATCTATCTTTGAGCTGACTTTTTATCAGTAAATAAGCACATTTACCAGTTGTTGCGCCAAATCTTCTCCGGGAATTTTAGAAAAACCATACAAAAGCATCACCTCATTGAGAGGCAACCAAAAATCTTCTGTTTAGAAATTTCCAGGCTCTCAAAATACAAACCAAACTTAATGCAGGATCTTCAAAAAATGACTAACAAATTGTTCTATCTATCTATTTAAAAAGTGTTATCCCTAGGCAAGTTTTCCTCATCATCAAATCTTCAAACATTGTCTTGAGTCTCCATCTATATGTCAGGCATAGTATACAAAAACAATTAGTAACTACTTGTTTTAAAATAATTTACCCACACTTCTAGAAGGGAGTATCATAAAAAATTACCTTCCTTAACAATCTTGCTGTTAGCTGGATTGTTTAGTACTCAGTCCAATGCAGCATTTATGAATGGCGGTTTTGAAAACTTTGGCGCTCAGACGGCTCCTGGCGCTGGGACATTTGGGGTTTACGCTACATTACCCAGCTGGACTGGCTTTGATAGCATTGAAATTCACCCAAGCGGTTTCATAGCCAATTCACAAGAAGGTGGTTACTACGCAGAGCTAAATGCAGATCCTACTCAGGCTGCTTCTTTTGCGCTAGCTCAAACTTTCGACACTATGACGGGCCAAGAATATAAAGTTTCTTTCTATGCTCAAGCACGCAAAGCCGACGATGGCGCTTTCAACGTTAGCCATGTCACTGATAACTCAATATCCTTATTCAAAGCATACTTTCAAAGTTAATCTCAGCCCTCTGTTTTGTACTAGCAAAGTATAAATGCTTAAACCGTACTGCCCTGCTTAACTATATTCATCTCAACAGATCTGAATGGAAATGATTCAGAAATGTCACCTCATAAAACTTATCCGTCAATTAAGGCGTCTTTGATTGCTTGAGTTTTGCTTCTAAAAACAACGCTGCCATCGTGCCATGGGGACTTTCAGCTTGTTTAGCTGATTTCTTGTGATCTTTTGAATGACGTCCACGATTTTTATTCTCATGATTACGATTATCTTTCTGATTAGACGCCCCCGAATTTCGAGCAGCTCTAACATTACTCTCTTCGCCAGGCACATCATCTAACCTCATGGTTAAAGCGATACGTTTGCGCGCTATGTCTACTTCCATCACTTTCACTTTGACGATATCTCCAGCCTTCACCACTGTGCGCGGGTCTTTCACATAAGTATTTGATAGCGCAGAGATATGAACCAAACCATCTTGATGCACACCAACATCAACAAACGCACCAAAGTTAGTCACGTTAGTCACTGTACCCTCGAGCACCATAGCCAGCTCTAAATCCTTTAACGTTTCTACACCTTCTTTAAATACAGCCGCTTTAAACTCGGGACGAGGATCTCGCCCAGGCTTATCTAGCTCTTCGATAATATCGGTAACCGTGGGCAAACCAAATTTCTCGTTAGTATAGTCTTTGGCATTTAATGCTTTAAGCAACGATGAGTCGCCCACTAGCGCATTAATATCCCGCCCTTGTTGAGAAGCAATATTCTCAACCACCGAGTATGACTCAGGATGTACTGCAGAGGCATCCAATGGATTATCACCATTAGCGATACGCAGGAATCCAGCTGCTTGCTCAAAAGTTTTATCCCCTAAGCGCGGCACACTTTTTAATTGCTGGCGACTTTTAAAGGCGCCATTCTGATCTCTAAAACTAACAATATTGTCTGCGATAGTTACACTCAAACCGGAGACACGTCGTAACAATGCTCCTGATGCAGTATTCACTTCAACACCGACAGCGTTAACACAGTCCTCAACAACCGCATCTAAATTTTGCGCGAGCTTTACTTGGCTAACGTCATGTTGGTATTGGCCAACACCAATCGATTTAGGGTCGATCTTAACTAATTCTGCTAGCGGATCTTGTAGACGTCGGGCAATCGAGACAGCACCTCTAATTGTGACGTCTAAATCAGGAAATTCTTTTGCTGCAAACTCTGAAGCAGAATACACAGAGGCTCCTGCTTCGCTGACCATGATTTTTTGTAGCGTCAACTCAGGGTGTTTCGATATTAACTCACCTGCTAATTTATCTGTTTCACGTGACGCCGTGCCATTGCCTATCGCTAATAACGCGACATTATGTTTTGCGCAAATTTTCTCTAAGATAGAGATTGATTGATCCCATTGCTTTCTAGGTGCATGAGGATAAATAGCAGTGTGATCAAGTAACTTACCGGTACTATCTACCACCGCAATTTTTACACCTGAGCGTAAACCAGGGTCAAGACCCATGGTTGACTTTGCACCAGCGGGAGCGGCCAACAGTAAATCTTTCAAGTTGCTACCAAAAACATTGATCGCCTCTAACTCAGCTTTCTCTCTGAGTTGTGACATCAAATCTGATTCTATATGCAGATGTAATTTAATTCGCCAGGTCCAACGCACGACATCAGCCAACCAAGCATCTGCTGCGCGACCTTCATTAACAATACCAAATGTCTTTGCAATCATAAACTCACAAGAATGCTTTATTCTTGGTGGCTCAGTGTCTGGCACATCAAGCTTAAGCATTAGAAACCCTTCGCGACGTCCACGAAATAGCGCCAAGGCACGATGTGATGGAATCGTTTTATAAAGTTCGTTATATTCAAAATAATCTTTGAATTTTGCCGCCTCTTGTTCTTTACCTTTCACCAATACTGAAGTCACTTTAGATTCATCGTGCATATATTGACGCGCTTGTTCTAACAATTCAGCGTTTTCACTAAAGCGCTCCATTAGAATATAACGTGCACCTTCCAATGCTTCTTTCACCTCATTTATCGCATGCTCGGCATTTAAATACTTTTCTGCTTCTGTTTCTGGTGAGAGTGTTGGGTCATTAAATAATGCATCAGCTAATGGCTCCAAACCTGCTTCAATAGCAACCTGACCTTTAGTGCGACGCTTTTGCTTATAGGGCAGATACAAATCTTCTAAACGCGTTTTTGTATCTGCTTGTTTAATCGCTTTTTCTAGCTCAGGTGTCAACTTACCTTGCTCGCTGATACTTTTAATTATAGTTTCTCGACGCTCATCCATCTCTCGCAAATAAACTAATCGCTCTTGCAGAGTACGCAATTGTGTATCATCTAATCCGCCTGTGACTTCTTTACGATAACGAGATATGAACGGCACTGTTGACCCTCCGTCCAACAGGCCAATTGAGGCATTTACTTGTTCGAGCTTAACGTTAAGCTCAGCGGCAATAATTTGGCTGATTCGAGGCATGTAATTAATGTATTTAAATAAGAAATGAACTAACGAGGAATCACCTTTAGAAGAGCTATTATGGCAAATAATGCATGAGAATTCTTGTGATTATTAAGGATAAAAATAGTCTGGTCAAAAAGCCAGCTTGAAGCCATGATATTTGCTGTACTTATAAATACTTCAATCTAGCCATTAGACTTTCAACACTAGCATTAACATCTGATAGCGTCACACCACCATCAGGCGAGCCCATCACCACACCTATTCCAGCTACGGGGACAAGACTCCCTATTTGGAAGCGACCCTCAGTGCCACGCAAGAAACAATCCTCATCAAAAAACAAGCAATCATCTTCAGGACCGACTTCATCAGAAATAATAGTATCGAATCCAACCTTTGCTTTAATCTCATCACGATTATTGATTTCAACTTGTTGAACAGATTGTGCAACTGGATTGACAAGTAATGCACATTTAAATATCCTTTTAATGTTACTCATCTGACGACTCAAACATCGCGAATGCTTCTGCTTCCGTCATATCTTTGGTGTGATTAGAAAAATCATAGTAGTGCGGTTTATTATCAACAAACACCTGATGATCAAAAATAAAATTATCCGTGTTTCCAAATAACCCAGCAGGTATAAAGTATTGTTGAGTTTGTTTCAGTCGATAAAATAAATGACGACCACAGTGCTTACAAAAACCTCGCTCTGCCCACTCCGAGGAATTGTAAACGGTGACATCCCCAGTCTGTTCAATGGATACATTAGGACCACAATCAATCGCCATAAAAGGGCCACCTGACCATTTTCGACAAATACTACAATGACAAGCACCCACGCTATTACTGGCGTTAGCAACCGTGATATTAACCTTGCCGCATAAGCAGCTAGCGCTTGCAACTGACATTACTGACTAAAGTAGCAGTCTTATCAAGCAGTTAACTTTTCACATTGTTCAATACACACAGTGCATGATTCCATACATGCTTTACATTCTGCATGCTTATCAGCATGCACTTCGCATTCTTTCTCGCAATCCTTACACACATCAATACATACTTTAGCGAAAGCATTTAGATGCGTTGATTGCGACGACGCCATGGTTGATAAAGCCGAACACATTGCCAATGTCTCACCCACTATATCCAGACATTCAGCCACTGAGTTATCGCCATTCTTTATCAAAACGATACAATGATTACTGCATGCCTCACCTTTTTTAATGCAATCTAATGCCGCATCTATAAGATCATTATTAAGCCTTTCACCATGATGGTGGTGTGACTCAGATGCTACGCCAGCACTACTAGCAGCCACTGCGGCAGTAATTACTGCCGTGCTAATTAAAAGATTTCTCCGGCTTTCATTAATAGATACTGCTGTATTTCCATCATTCATTTTAGTTATTCTCTCGCTAGACTATTCATTAACCAATTATAGCTAAAACAAATTTTATTAGCTAACCGATGCACTGAACAATTAAATTCATAACGCTACCTAACCATTCGCGAATATAACGTGTCACTTAAAGGGGATTAAGGCATCGTAAAATGCTTCTTAACGGCCAGTTGCTAGCCCTCTAAAAATACCACGCCATTAATGCTGCATCTCATTTTTACGCATTGGCATGGAGTCAATATCCGAGAAAATAATACTAAGATCAATCCGATCTAAGCGACGCTTTATATCACCCTGCTTAAGCCTATATCTCAGCTTCGTATGGCTTATCAGGTCATCAGAAATTTCATCCGGGTAGTTAGATAATACCTGCTGCTCATTAAGTACAAACCAGATTAAATCTCTGCCATCAATCTCAACTGAATTTTTCTCAAAAAGAGCCAGCAAAGCTTATATGCAGCTTAACTGTCATTCATAAAGATCAGAGTTAACTGCATCAAGACATTTATAAACAATAAAATTAACACAAACGAAGTAACAGAAAATACCAATAATATAAACCACTTAAAATATGGTCGTATAGATAAACCTAACGGTGTAGCAAACATGCTCAGCCATCTTTCTTTGGCATTGTCTTTTGACCATGCTGCAAGATATATGTGATAAAACACCCACACTAGCCACGAAAAAAATACCAAGCCAATAATATTGAAGATTTGAGAGCTAGCAGTCATGTTTTCAAATCTAATGATTAAGTTGCAAAGTACATGGACCAATACCTGCTCTTATTGAGGGGTATCTCATAAGGCATTCACTTCTCTTATAAAACGCTCAATAATTTCTTCATGCGATTCTAAGCTTGAATATACTAAGGTATCCCACCCATATTCTTTTTGAAGTTGGATCGATATATTTTTATCTCTTCCATCAAAACATAAGCGATAAGTTGGATTTGACACCACATCTATGAACCAGCTCCCAAAATGCTGCTCACTATATTCCGAGTATTCAACTTGCACACCACTAGTTTTTAGAGATGACAAGGCATCATTGTATTCATTCATTTTAAACAATCTATAACTATAATTATACGAGATAACTAGAAATACCACTCACTCTGTTCGACTGAACTGAGTGAGTGGATTTGAATTTTCTACTTAGAATTCGCGTTTGAATTCTTTCTTGAATTGATCTTTAAACTCAGCAAGAGAGAACGAGTGATTTTGTGTGCCATGGTGTTGAATTTTAATTGCGCCCAATAGTGATGCAATGCGGCATGTTGTTTCCCAGTCCATGTCATTCATGATCCCGTAGATTAATCCTGCACGATATGCGTCACCACATCCAGTAGGATCTTTTAGCTCATCGACAGAAACTACTGGAATGCTAATTTTCTTTCCACCTGAATAGACGGTTGAACCTTCTGCACCACGTGTGACTATTAATGCTTGCACGTGTTCTGCGATTTCACCTTCTGACCAACCTGTCTGTTTTTGCATCAGCTCAGACTCGTAATCATTAACAGTGACATAGCTTGCTTGATCAATGAATTTTTTCAAATCATCACCATCAAACATGGGCAGGCCTTGGCCTGGATCAAAAATAAATGGAATGTTTGCGGCGGCAAATTGTTCGGCGTGTTGAATCATTGCATCACGACCATCAGGTGAGATTAACCCCAAACTAACTCCATCATTGGTGGGAATTTTCACACTATGAGCAAAATTCATTGCGCCTGGGTGAAAAGCAGTGATTTGATTATCATCTAAATCAGTAGTGATAAAAGCTTGTGCTGTATAGGAGTCATCTACTTGTTTAATGTAGTCTTGACTCACACCTGTTTTCTTCATCCATTCTGCATAGGGACCAAAATCACTCCCCACGGCGCCCATAGGTTTACCATCACCTTCTAGTAGATGTAAGTTATAGGCGATGTTACCAGCAGTACCACCAAACTCACGGCGCATATCTGGTACTAAGAAACATACATTTAACATATGTACTTTGTCCGGCAGGATGTGATTTTTAAATTGATCAGGAAAGACCATGATGTTGTCGTATGCAAACGATCCACAGATAAGTGCCGTCATATTGTTAGTTTCCTATTTTTATTAATTCTAATTAAGTGCTAAATGCTTGTTAGCAAACCCCTATTAAGCTTGTGCTGAATTCCCACTTTAGAGGGAATGACAGTATTGCTATTTATGCTATTTCTAGCATTTCGAAATCATCTTTAATTGCGCCGCACTCGGGGCATTGCCAATTCATAGGGATATCATCCCATTTTGTGCCTGGTTCGATGCCATCATCAGGTGCACCTTTTTCTTCATCGTAAATCCAGCCACATATTACACACATATATTTCTTGTACACGTACTGTTCCTTTTCCAGTTGCTAGCTTAGTTAAGCCGTATCCTTAGTTTTCTAGCATGATAAACTGAGTGAATCATATCGACCTAGTATACTTATGCAAGCACAAAATTTACGCCCGCCAGTGCTATGTATTGGCGGCCTAGACCCATCTGGCGGTGCAGGACTTCAAGCAGACATTGAAGCCATTGCCAATTGTGGCGGACATGCATTACCCATTGCCAGCTGTTTGACTGTACAAAACTCACTTCAATCATTTTCTGTGACTGCCGTGGACTCGACACTGATTGAACAACAGGCCTCTGTACTATTCAAAGATATGCAGATTGCTTGCTGTAAAATTGGCGTTGTTCCCAATCAGGCGGTGGCTAACAGTATTGCTAATATTCTCGCTCAGTTAACCAATGTGCCCGTGGTATTTGACCCAGTATTATCAGCCAGTCATGGAAGTGAATTTAGTAATGCAGACACTATCAACGCGATTAAACAAATTTTATTGCCCACAGTCACTATTGTGACACCCAATCTCAAGGAGCTGAATACACTGATGGGTGACAATGGCGACATTAGCGCTCAAGCAAGGTCTCTATGCGAACTGGGTCCCAAGTATGTGTTGGCCACTGGCGCGGACAACGATACGCAGCATGTCCATAACACTTTATTCACTCGTGACGGCGTTAAAGCAAACTACGAATGGCCAAGGTTACCTCACGTGTACCATGGAAGCGGCTGCACCTTAAGTAGTGCAATTGCCTGCTACCTTGCGCTTAATTACAACATTACAAGCGCGATTGAAAAAGCCCAACAATTCACTTGGCGATCATTACAACTTGCACAACCCATCGGTAGTGGACAGTGGATTCCTCGTCGTATTCATCAAACAATAGATTAAGACATGCTGTTAAAAGGGTTATATGTTCTCACTGACAGTCGATTACACGCCCATAGTGAATGGGCAGAGCGTGTTGAGTTAGCTATATTAGGTGGCGCCGAAGTTATTCAGCTACGTGACAAACAACTAACTGATGATGCGCTCATGCCAACGGCATTATTAATTCAACAGATCTGTGCTGATTATGACGTCACCTTTATTATCAATGACCGCATCAACCTAGCTAAAAAAATTCAGGCGGATGGTGTACACATAGGCCAACATGACTCCACCCTGCGTGAGGCGCGTGAGTACTTAGGCAATCATTGCTTAATTGGCGTGTCTTGCTACAAACATTTATTCTCCGCAATTCGCGCACAAAATTTAGGGGCTAACTATGTGGCATTTGGTGCTGTTTTCCCTTCTAGCACCAAGCAAGGCGCGCCACGCTGCCCGCTTACCATTATTTCTCAGGCATATTCGCTATTGAAAATACCGATTTGTGCGATTGGTGGGATTACCGCCAACAACAGCCAATATGTCATTAACGCCGGTGCCAGTTTAATTGCCACGACTCATTCAGTCTTTAATGCCCATGATCCGATGGCAGCCGCGAACAAACTCAATCATCAGGTTATAATGCCACGCTGATTTAGCTGGCTAAATTCACACACATTTTGAAGTAAGGATATTGAACATGGAATCAATGCAGACGCTATTTGACGAAGCCCAAAAATATATACCAGGAGGCGTCAATTCTCCTGTGCGCGCATTTAAAGCTGTCGGCGGTAATCCTGTTTATATTAATCGTGCTTCTGGTGCCTATGTGCATGACACCAATGATAAGCAATATATTGATTATGTAGGTTCATGGGGGCCCATGGTATTAGGTCACGCCCACCCGCTTGTTATTAAGGCCGTACAAGAAGCAGCAACTGATGGTTTGAGTTTTGGTGCCCCCACCATCCTTGAAACTGAAATGGCGAAGCTTGTGTGCGAACTTGTGCCGTCAATAGAGCAAGTGCGCATGGTCAGTTCTGGTACCGAAGCGACAATGAGCGCCATTCGCTTAGCGCGTGGCTACACTGGACGCGATAAAATTTTAAAGTTTGAAGGTTGTTATCATGGCCATGCTGACTCACTGTTAGTCAAAGCAGGTTCAGGTGCATTAACCTTTGGCACACCTAGCTCACCAGGTGTGCCCGCTGATCTTGCTGCTCATACATTGACACTACCTTTCAATGATCTTGAGGCGGTAGAGAAATTGTTTGAAGAATGTGGCGACCAGATTGCCTGCATTATTGTCGAACCCGTTGCAGGCAACATGAATTGCATTTTACCTGTTGATGGATTTCTGCAAGGCTTACGTCGTATTACTCAACACCATGACAGCTTACTTATTTTTGATGAAGTCATGACTGGCTTTCGTGTTGCTCTGGGTGGTGCACAAGCATTATTTAATGTGACTCCAGACTTAACCACCTTAGGAAAAGTGATTGGCGGCGGCATGCCAGTGGGTGCTTTTGGTGGGGCCAAAAAGATCATGGCGCATTTAGCTCCGAACGGACCGGTATACCAAGCGGGGACTTTGTCCGGCAATCCTATTGCCATGACAGCAGGGATAGTGACGCTGAATTTAATTCAGGAAAGCGGATTCTACGAAGAACTTACCAAGAAAACAAAACAACTTGCACAAGGCTTAGTCATGCGTGCTAACGAGCAAGGCATTCCACTTAGCGTTAATTGTGCTGGCGGAATGTTTGGT
>CAWUWP010000065.1:0-7374 GCA_963926275.1 uncultured Gammaproteobacteria bacterium
GAATGAACGGATTAATGCCGCTATATAAAGTGTATTTTTACACTCTACTGATGCAAGAAATAGAAATTATCTATTATTGAAATTGAAGCAACTGTTTTAAGGTTATATTTACTTTCTATTAAAATTTTATGGTTAATATTCAAGATAGAACAGCATAATCTACTTACAAGAAAAGTGTCATTGTGGGCTCACGCAATCCTGATAGTTGTTCTCTCATATTAAGTATTTGTTCTTCCCAATATCGTGGCGTATTAAACCAAGGAAATCCTAAAGGGAATGCTGGATCATCCCAGCGTCGCGCAAGCCAAGCCGAATGATGAAGCATGCGCAGGGTACGTAAGCTTTCTATCAACCTTAGCTCTTGTAAGTCAAAGTCAGCAAACTCGTTATAGCCTTCAATAATTTCTCGCAGCTGCATTTGCTGTTCATTACGATCACCCGATAACAACATCCACACATCTTGTACCGCTGGCGCCATTCTTGAATCATCAAAATCTATAAAGTGAGGAAGCTCATCACGCCATAGCATATTGCCTATATGGCAATCACCATGCGCTCGAATATATTTTATATCGCTGGCCTCATTCATGATTGGGTCGATTATTTTCAGTAAATCATCAGTTAACGATTCATAGGCGACTCTCAGATCAGATGGAATAAAATTCTCTTTAATATACTCAACGCTTTCATGACCATAGCTTTGACTATTTATTGTAGGCCGAGTTTTAAATGAAGATGACGCACCTATCATATGTATGCGCCCGAGGAATCGACCTAGAATAAATAAATTATCAAGGTTATCCAACTCGGGTGCCCTACCACCTTTTCGCGGATACAATGAAAATCTAAAGTTGCCATGTTCAAACAGGCTAATATCTTGATCATTCTTAATAGGAGCAACAACAGGTAGCTCTGCATCTACGAGTTCATAGCAATAATCATGTTCTTCTTGAATCTGCTGATTACTCCAACGACCCGGGCGATAAAATTTGGCAATCACCGGTTCAGAATCTTCGATACCTATTTGATACACCCTATTCTCGTAACTGTTAAGTATTGTCACTCTTCCATCAGTTTCAAATCCTACGCTATCAACTGCATCCAATAAAAAACTTGGGTCTAACGTTTCAAAGGGATGTAGATCAGTTGAATTTTCCATTATTTATATCTTTAACAAAGTGAGATGAATCCGAAGCATGATAAAAATGAACATGCCCAGAATAGTTAACAACAGCAGTAGAGAAGTATTTATCGACTAGATCTGAACTCATCAATTGCTGTGTTGATTGATCATCAATAGTAGCTGATTTAACTAGGCATAGGTGATTCGCCGACAAATTACACGCTAACCATAAGGCTAACGAATCAGATGTTGTATGCCAGTTTTTAGGGTAGTCACAATCAGCCAACACATCTTGATAGGGTAACCAGACAACCGGGGTTTCATTAGTGATTTTCTTGATTGTATCTAACGGTTCAATATTTTTATTTATTGAGCTGATCAATAGCCCAAATTGCTGCATTCCCATCACGGCCATATTATGAGCAACAATGTCAGAAAGATTCCATTGCTGATCAACATCACGCACTTGATCTGCAAATGGCCCGCCTCCCGGCACTATGATAATGGGTTGCTGATGAATGCTAGCGAGTTGATCACACCATTGTTTTAAATAGGGAGACGCATATAAGCTTCCCCCTAACTTTACAATAATCACGTTTGCTCAAAAAACTTGAAGATAGCGGCGGCTTTATCGAATGTTTCTTGATATTCTTCATTCACTTGAGAGTCCCATACTAGACCGCCACCGGCATAAAAATAAGCTTGGTCATTTTTCTGGATAATAGTTCTTATCGCTATATTCGTATCCATCTTTCGATTAAACCCGATATAACCAATACTGCCACAGTATAATCCGCGCCGATGCGGCTCCAACTCTTCTATGATTTCCATGGCTCTTATTTTAGGCGCGCCAGTAATTGAGCCTCCTGGAAAACATTCTCTTAGTAAATCAACTGGCGAAGTCTTCGCGGGAAGCTTGCCTTCAATTGTACTGACCAAATGATGCACGGTTGGGAAACTTTCAATGTTAAATAATTTAGTCACTTTGACACTGTTGATTTCGCAACACTTACTTAAGTCATTTCTCAGAAGGTCAACAATCATGACATTCTCCGCTTGATCTTTGATGCTTTTTTCTAGCTCTAGCTTAAGCTCATTATCAATCTTCTCGTCGTCAGAACGAGGCCTTGTGCCTTTGATGGGTTTTGTTTCTACCACCTGGTTATTCACTTGCAAGAAGCGCTCAGGTGAAACGCTTAATATCTTACATTCCGGTAAATTCATATAAGCACTAAATGGCGAAGGATTTATCTTTCGTAAGCGTTGATAGCCTGACCATGAATCACCTTCAACAGCAACATTAAACCGTTGTGCTAAATTTACTTGATAACAGTCGCCAGAACCTATGTAATTTTTAACAGATGCAAACTTATCCGCGTATTGCTCTGCCGTCAGGTTAGATTGAATTTTATTTAATGCTTTATATTCACGGCTGGGCACCTCATTACTTGGCTCACTCACATCTTTAATGATATCTTGCCAATTCAAGCGCACTCTTGGCTCTGAAAGATCACCAACAATGACTGCTGTCTTGTCAACATGGTCAGCAATGTATGCCCAATGATAGATACCTATGGCCATTTCAGGCAACTCAATATCATCTAATGCAGTGGTTGGAATATTTTCTACTCTTCGCCCTAAATCATAGGAGAAGAAACCCAATGCTCCCCCGGTAAAAGGCAGCTCATCTGATTCTATAAAATTCCTTGATAGTTCACTGGCTATCAAATCGAACGGATCATTAGGAACAACCTGCTGGTTTCCACCTGAAGTAATTGTCGTTAACTTACCTCGAGTGACAAATGTTTTTTTAGGATACGCTGAAAAAATCTCATAGCGCCCAAACTTACTTTGCGGTCGCCCGCTATCCAGCAATATTGCCCAGGGTAGATCTGCAAATGAAGAAAACACAGGTGCAATGTCCTCATAGTAAGGAACACTGACTCTGGTTAGCTTTAATGAATTAGACATAGCGCTTATCTACTCAAACACCAACGCAACGGCAGGTGCACAATCAGATGCATTGGATTGAATATCAATACCCTTCGGGGTTATATATTGAGTGAAATCTCGATAATCTGCAGATAGAGTCTTTGCAATTTTTTCAATTAGAAACCGCCCTACTCCAGCACCGACTATAATCGACTTGTCCTGGTGAAACTGAAGGAGACTGTTCTTGACCATTTGCATTTGCTGATCAGCAACATATTGCGCAACAGTCACCCATTCTTGTTGATCTTTTTCTCGATAATCTTCACCAATCATACGGGCAAGTCGACGCATACTTGAAATTTTATCTTTAGCTTGGCCATCCATAGTGTTGCCATAATCTGCATGAGCAGGCAACCAGTCTAAAATTCGATATACATCAGCAGACATAGAAAAACACTCTGCCATTAATGGAATTAAATCCCCTTTATAAGGGATCTTCTGACATATCGTATTAATACAAGTGCGAACCACGCCGGTATAAACCAATTCACCTGAACGCAGTCTTTCAAAATCCGTCAAGCCATTTAGATTCAATACGCCATCATTAATAGATAGCACATCGGTCGTCGTACTTCCCATATCAACAAAAACAACCTTGTCATTTTTCTTAGCGACACAACGCCCACTGGCAATCCAGTTAGCAGACGCGATTGAATCTGTATTTAATAAAGCATGCTCATGACTGACCAACTCATCACGAGAAAAAAACTTAACAGGCTGCTTAGACGCTACTTGCTCGAGGACAACACGCATAATTTCTTTCACGCCTTCATCTCGAGAAGTAAATATATCGACCAGCTCACCAGTCATCGTGACATGATGACATTGAATACAGTCAGGAATATTTCTTAACGCCGTTTTAAGCACAGACACCAACTCATTAATGCCTTTCCATAAAGGGCAATCCCATTGCTGAACGCATAAGATATTATTATCAATATAGGCTAGCTTCACATGTGCACCACCAATATCCCAACCTGCTTTATTCATGGCATTATCAGTCAAGAGAGACCTCAATAATTTTACTATTACGCATGATGTTTTCAGGTAGTTTTTGATCAAGAATAGTTTGAATACATAATTCAGCTGGATTACTTGCTAACACTTCATTCAACCCAACATAAGATGATGTTAAGCGTGGATTAATATCAATCACAACATAAGTTCCATTAGCCTTTATTAAGTCAACACCCACATAACCCGTTAATCCAGAAAATGCCTGAGCAATATTATCAACTAAGGTTTGCATTGAATTAGTGATGGGCGCTGCATTCACATGACATGCTTCAAGCTTAGGTTGACTCTCACCACTGAAAATTTGTTTATTACACGTGAGTATTTTAGCGTCACCAGTATAACAAAGTAAGCTCAAACTTAGATGCTCTCCTTGAATATAAGGTTGTACTACCCATTGATGAAAATCATCAATGCATTCTAATCCTAAAGCACCGGAATCACATATTTTTAAGCCTTCACAACCAACCCCATAGCGCCTCTTGATAACCACTTTATTTGAGTATTCTTGAGCTTCTATATAAGACAGGTTAGCGGCAGTATCAATACCTGCTTGCTGTAATTGAGCCGCACATTTAATTTTATCTCCAGTCACCCTAATACTTTCTGCATCACAATTAATCGTAGGGATATTCTGTTTTGCCAATTGAGAGACAAGAGACTCAAGCACACCAGAACTCTCTGGGGCTATCACCCAAGCATAGTCACTTGCTTGTGCCAGCTTAGATACTTGCTGCATATAATCAGCTGAATCCTCAACGGGATAAACATCGACATTACTATGGTCTAAAGTTATCCGTGTATCTAAACAAGTCGTTAATTGAATATGGTGTATACGCGAACAATCGGCGAGCACAGAATTGAGCATCAGCAGACCTTCTTGTTTTAACCCGTCAGGTAATGGATGATTAGCAAAACCTCCACCAGTAATGAATTCAGTGACAAATAAACGCATTTAATGAAAATTATTCCTGTTATAGATTACCAGCAAGGGAATGTTGTACTCGCGCAATTGGGCAATCGTGAAAGTTACCAACCTATTTCTTCAGTACTTTGTGATAAAACCGATATCAGTAGTGTCATCGAAGGTATTTTAACCTTAGCTGAGTTCAAAACAATCTATATTGCTGATTTGGATTGCATAGAAAAAAATCAATTAGATAGTACACTTTGGCCTTCGCTTTGCTCAAAGCACCCTGATGTTGAGTTTTGGATCGACCTTGGCAATATCAACCAATACTGGGATCAAACAATGAGCAATGTCAGTAATGCGCGTCCTGTCATTGGCTCTGAAACACACACAAGCATTGCCTCTTTAAATGCGAGTGTTGCCACACTGAATGAATATCAACCATTGTTATCTATTGATATCAAACAAAATAAAATTCTAGGCCCCGAGCAATTATTATCAGAATTTAATCGTTGGCCAGCGGAGGTGATTATTTTATCCTTGAGTCATGTCGGCAGTAATAATGGGCCTGATTTTAATTCAATCGAAACTATCGCAAAACATCTTCACCATCAGAATATTTTTTATGGCGGCGGCACGAGAGACAGCCAAGATATTATGTTACTTGAAAAACTAGATATCAAAGGTGTATTAGTCGCAAATAGCTTACATACAGGAAAATTCGACAAAAATTTCTTAGGGAAAATCAGCTAGAAATATTTACTTTGCGACGACTTTCAAGCCTTTTGCATTGTGCTCGTTGCGCAATAGTTGTCTCAACATAGACCGACCTAAATCCGGCTGACTGAAATGCTTAAGCGGTGTTTTTCCCTGATTTTTTTGCATCTCTTCCAGACTAGGGCCCCGGTACTGACAATATGATTGCGTTGTTTCGTATGTTTGCAACTCAATCAACCCTGGTAAGAATTCAATCAATTGCTCCCAGATAAATATATTTAGCAATTCAGTGCTTGAGCGCCAACCCAAATCAGCGCAAACAAAATTTAAGTTTTGATGATCTAGTTTTTCAATGACATGTTTTTTAGCCACCGCTTTGAGATAACCGTAATCCACAACAAAGCCAGTCAAAGGATCAATTCGTCCTTCAATTTTCACATTCAAGGCATAACGCCCACCATGTAAATTTTCGCACTTACCTGGGTGATCGGTAATAAAGTGTGCGGAATCGAATACTAGCTCTTTACTCACAGTGGCATGCTGCGCCTCTGCAAAGTATCGCTCAGCAACACAAGGTAACTCTTTCAAATACATAGACACCAAAGCTAATAATCTTTGTGCGTCTTCTAATGATTCAGTTCTAAATAAAGTTTTCTGACTCGCGACATCATCATCGAGTTTTTTCCAGCGGATTTGATATTCAACTGTCATTCGATTTAACAAAGCATCAATGTCTTCATTACACGGCAAGGTCATAAATATATAACAGTTATGAAACTCACCTGCTTGCGCCACGACTACCGCAAGAAATAATTCAAAATCTAACTCATCATTATTAGATGTGAATTTATGCTTATAGGTTAGCGGTGTTTTAATTAAATTACTGGGGACAACACGATGACTTGTCGCAGTGTAGCTATATTCTTGTCGGTATTGAAAACCATAGACTTGCAGCTCACGCAAATACCATAACAACTCATCTAGTCGTCTGATATCACTGGATAGATTGATGAAACTTTCATCTTCATAAAATGAATCAGTCAATAATAATGCTTTAATAATAGAGGCAGAACGTTTTGATGCATTATCGGCAGGCAAAGAAAACTCGTCTACAGCATCAACCACATTCACCATTGACTCATGCACTAACAAATCTAGCGGCATGTGATGACGAATTGCATACTCTTGCAATGTCAGCCCACAACAACCACTGAGGTGGTGATTGTCGAGTTGGTCTATATCAGATTTACATTCTAAACACTTCATATTCACACTTTACTGCTAAATCGCAGACAAAAAAATACCCCGGATTGTTAAATCCGAGGTATTTCGAACTACTATAAAGAGATTGCTTAGAATCCTTTGAACGGATGCTCTGCAGAATCTTTTTGTGCAACAACTGTAGATGCTTTTGGCTCATCTTTAATTGCGCGTTCGATAGACTCTTTTACTGCTTTGTAGTTATTCTCATAGATAGCTTCGTCGCTCTTAGCTTCCCAGTGAATAAATACACCAACACATAAGAATATGTCGTCTGCTTCGTCAGCTGGGATAGTGCCGTCTTCAACACTGTCTGCAACTGCTTTAGCAACAGCTGCTTGAGCTGGTCCAAACATTT
>CAWUWP010000066.1:0-11889 GCA_963926275.1 uncultured Gammaproteobacteria bacterium
CTGTTCGTCAACAAAAAGACTACCTTAAAACGGCAACGCGCTATTCCACAGTCACACTCTTGGCCAGATTACGTGGCTGATCGACATCAGTCCCTTTAAGCACAGCAACGTGATATGCAAGCAATTGAAGTGGTATGGTAAATATAATAGGTGCAACTGCGTTTTCAGGCGCATCTAATTCAATTATTTTTAAACCTTCACCAGCTTCAAATGCACAGCCCGCATCTGCAAACACATGTAATTCTCCACCACGTGCACGTACTTCTTCTATATTTGATTTGAGTTTTTCTAACAACTCATTATTAGGAGCAACAGTAATGACTGGCATTTCACTATCGACTAATGCGATAGGTCCATGCTTAAGTTCGCCTGCCGCATAGGCTTCAGCATGAATATAAGAGATCTCTTTTAATTTTAAGGCCCCTTCCATTGCTATCGGATGATGCGTCCCGCGTCCTAAAAATAAGGCATGATTCTTATTTTTATAAAGTTTCGCTAATTCTTTTATTGGCTCATCGAGTAATAATGCTTTATTAATTCGTACTGGTAAATTTAATAGTTGTTCTACTAATATTTTTTCCATCTCTGGGTGCAGACCATTACGGCGTCCGACTAATATTACCAACAACATTAATGCCACTAACTGAGTGGTAAATGCTTTGGTTGATGCAACACCAATTTCTGGCCCGGCGTGCGTCATTAACACTAAATCTGATTCACGCACTAATGAACTTTCTGGAACATTACAAACCACAAGTGAACCAACATAATTCTCTGAACGTGCTTGCAATAATGCAGCAAGACTATCTGCTGTTTCACCTGATTGTGAAATAGTAACAAATAAAGTTCCCGGCCTAACGACATGTTTTCGATAACGAAATTCACTAGCAACTTCTACGTGGCAATGTATACCGGCAATTTCTTCAAACCAGTATTTTGCGACTAAGCCTGCGTGATAACTTGTACCGCAGGCAATTATTTGTACCGCTTGAGTTTTATCTAAAATAGCTTTTGCTTTTTGCCCAAGAATTTCATCTAGGACGCGGCCATTAAGTACTCGACCTTCTAACGTATCGGCTATTGCCCGTGGCTGCTCATAAATCTCTTTAAGCATATAATGTGCATAGTCACCCTTTTCTGCTGCTTTTGAGCTTTGCTTGCTTGATTTTATTTCTCGTTCTACAAATTCACCATTAAGGTCAAAGATTGAAATTTTATCGCATGTAATTTCTGCGATATCACCATTTTCTAAATATATAAATTTTTGTGTTTCTTTCAATAGTGCGTGCACATCAGATGCAATAAAATTTTCATTCTTACCAACGCCTATCACTAATGGACTTCCACTACGCGCCGCTATAATCCTATCTTCATCAGTACGGTCTATAACACCTAACGCATAAGCGCCTTTTAGATCTTTAACAGTGTTTTGCACCGCAAAAAATAATGAATCACCTTTATCTAAATATAAAACTATTTGGTGCGCAATGACTTCAGTATCTGTGTCTGAAGTAAATTTGAATCCAGCTTTAGACTGAATTTCTCGCAGCTCTTGATAGTTTTCTATAATGCCATTATGAACTATGGCAACTCGGCCATTACAAATATGAGGATGTGCATTGTATTCAGATGGCACACCATGAGTTGCCCATCGTGTATGTGCTATTCCCACGATACCACTTAGGTTTGATTTTTCTAGTGCGTCATTTAGTTCAGAGACTTTCCCAGGACGTCTTATTCTTTCTAGCAATCCTTTATTCAACACTGCCATACCGGCAGAATCATATCCTCTATATTCCAGGCGTTTTAATCCCTCTAATAGAATATTTGATACGTCTCTTTTTGAGATTGCTCCTACTATTCCACACATACCTAAAGTCCTTTTACATCTTTTGTTTTATTGGACGTTGCCAATTATTTATTGTTGTTTGTTTACTACGTGATAATGTTAATTTTTCTGCTGGTACATCTTTAGTTATAGTTGAACCTGCACCAATGGTTGCACCATCTTCTATTTTTACCGGTGCGACTAGTTGTGTATCAGATCCTATAAAGACATTACTACCAATAATTGTTTGGTGTTTATTTGCACCATCATAATTACAGCAAATTGTACCCGCACCTATATTTGTATTTTCACCGATACTGGCATCGCCAATGTAGCTAAGGTGATTTACTTTACTTCCTGCTGCTATAATTGATTTCTTAACTTCAACAAAATTACCCAATTTCACTTCATTGGCCAATTCTGTGCCTGGTCTTACTCGTGCAAAAGGTCCTATTTGACAGTTCTCGCCTATTTTTGAATCTTCAATCACAGAATTTGGATGTATGACTGTTCCTGATTCAATAATGCTATTGGTAATTACACAATTCATACCTATGCTGACATCATCACCAATCGTGATATTTCCTCGTAGTAAAACATTTGGCTCAATAATAATATCGTTGCCGATTTCAATATTGCCTTCGATAAACACGCTTGCAGTATCTCGCAGAGTTGCGCCATTAATCATTAAACGTTCGCGTTGTCTTTGCTGGTATACATTTTCCATTTCTGCCAGATTTACGCGGTTATTTACACCCATGACCTCTGTAGGATCTTCACATATGACGGCTTCTACATTTTTGCCATCAACAACTGCTAGTCCCACACAGTCCGTTAGATAATATTCTTTTTGCTGATTATTATTATCAATATTATTTAACCACTTAATTAGACTTTGTGATGACGCACATAATATTCCTGTATTGATTTCATCTATCTGCTTTATCTCATTATTAGCATCTTTTTCTTCAACTATTTCTTCTACCTGTCCTTGAGCATTTCTTACAATACGCCCATACCCATGTGGATTGGTTAGTACTGTTGTTAGAATAGCCATGGAGTCTTTTGCTTGTTGTTCGAGCAAAGTACGTAATGTTGCTTCCCTCGCTAAAGGCACATCTCCATATAATATGAGAATTATTTCATCTGCTTGCGCACTAAAAAAAGGAATTGCCTGTTGTACTGCATGGCCTGTTCCTAATCTTTCTTGTTGTTCAACCCATTCTACTTTCTCATTTAGGATAGTTGATTGTACTGCTTCTCCACCATGTCCATAGACAACAATAATTCTATCTGCGCCTAGGTTTTGTGCGGTAGTAATTGTATGTGCCAGCATTGATTTACCCCCCACTTGGTGTAACACCTTAGGAAGTTTGCTGCGCATGCGCGTGCCTTGTCCGGCAGCTAATATAACGACGTTTAGAGACATAGATCTATTAATTCTTTAAGATAGAGAAGGTTACACTATTAATCTAGTGCTTAGTTTGAACTAGTTACCTATACATAGAAACGATAAAGGCAGCCATTTGGCTGCCTTTATGTTCTATCTATCTCAAAGCTTTGAATCCATTGAGGATTTAAACTTTTAGATTTTCCCTTTACGGAATTTTTCAATCATTCTTAATTGCGCTGCTGCTTCAGCTAACTCTGATAATGCTCTTGCACTATCTACTTCAGCACCTTTATCTTTAAGCAGCTCTTCAGCATGTTGTTTTGCTTCCAGGGCCATATTTTCATCCAGGTCTTCAGCACGAACTGCCGTGTCCGATAGTACAGTTACCACATCTGGCTGAATTTCAAGCATACCGCCTGAGACATATATAAATTGATCTTCTTCACCTTCTACTTCGATTTTTAATTCACCAGGCTTAAGTCTAGTCACTAATGGCGTATGTTGAGGATATATGCCCACATCACCGATGATGCCGGGAGCAAATACGGCATTGACTGTTCCAGAAAATATCTCTGATTCAGCGCTGACGATATCAAGTTGTATTGTATTAGCCATAATTAGCGATTACTTAAGTTCTTCTGCTTTCTTTAAGACTGAATCAATATTACCGGCCATGTAGAACGCTTGCTCAGGTAAGTGATCATATTCTCCATCAACAATGGCACGGAAACTTGCCACAGTTTCACTCAATGGGACTAATTCGCCAGGTGTACCGGTAAATACTTCTGCCACACTAAATGGTTGTGATAAGAATCTCTGAATTTTACGAGCTCGTGTAACCACTTGCTTATCTTCTTCAGATAACTCGTCCATACCAAGAATGGCAATAATATCTTTAAGTTCTTGATATTTCTGCAAAGTATTCTGTACATCACGTGCTGTATCATAGTGCTCTTGACCAATGACCAATGGATCTAGTTGGCGACTGGTTGAATCCAATGGATCTACCGCTGGGTAAATACCTAATTCTGCGACTTGACGAGAAAGTACTACGGTTGCGTCTAGGTGAGCAAAAGTGGTTGCAGGCGATGGATCAGTCAAGTCATCGGCAGGAACATATACCGCTTGTATTGAAGTAATTGACCCACTGTTTGTTGAAGTAATACGTTCTTGCAGTACACCCATTTCTTCAGCTAGTGTTGGCTGGTATCCTACGGCTGATGGCATACGTCCTAATAGTGCAGATACTTCTGTTCCTGCTAATGTATATCGATAGATATTATCGATAAACATTAATACATCTTTACCATCATCACGGAAATACTCCGCCATGGTTAATCCTGTTAGTGCAACACGAAGTCTGTTTCCTGGAGGCTCATTCATCTGGCCGTAAACCATGGCGACTTTATCTAGTACGCCTGCATCCTTCATCTCGTAATAAAAATCGTTTCCTTCACGAGTTCGCTCTCCAACTCCTGCGAATACAGACAAACCTGAGTGTGCTTTCGCAATGTTGTTAATTAATTCCATCATGGTGACCGTTTTACCTACACCAGCACCACCAAATAAACCTACTTTTCCACCTTTAGCAAATGGGCATAGTAGATCGATTACTTTAATTCCAGTGGTTAATAACTCGTTACCTCCGGCTTGCTCTTCAAAGGTAGGAGGCAAACGGTGAATAGGCATGGTTGAGTCATTGCCGATTGGGCCAACGTTATCAATTGGATTACCAAGAACATCCATTACGCGACCTAATGTCTTCGGGCCGACAGGGACGTTAATCGCTGTGCCAGTATTGGAAACTTCTAATCCACGTTGTAGCCCTTCGGATGCACCCATAACAATAGTTCTTACGACACCATCGCCAAGTTGCTGTTGTACCTCCAAAGTCAGTCCTTTTTCATCTACTTTTAATGCGTCGTAGACTTTAGGTACATGACTGGATGGAAATTCCACGTCAACGACCGCGCCGATTACTTGTATAATTTTACCAGTGCTCATGTCAATTCCTCGTTACTTCAATCTTTAATATAAATTCTTTTCAGGCTTATACCGCTGCTGCGCCACCAACTATCTCAGATAACTCTTGAGTAATTGATGCTTGGCGTGCTTTGTTATAGGCGAGTTGCAAATCATCGATAAGGTCACCTGCATTATCTGATGCGCTCTTCATTGCAATCATTCTTGCTGCCATTTCACATGCAACATTCTCAACTACACCGCGATACACAATTGATTCAACATATCTAACTAATAGTGAATCTAGTACTTCTTTAGCATCAGGCTCATAAATATAATCCCAATGGTGTTTTCTAACTTTTTCTTCTTCACTAGGCAGAGGTAATAATGTGGATACTACTGGCGCTTGCGTCATTGTATTCACAAATTCATTTTCTACTAAGTGTAGTCGATCTATGTTTCCTTCCGAATAAGCATCTAACATGACTTTTACCGGGCCGATTATTTCATTCATGTGAATATTATCGCCCAAACCACTAACATGAGAGACTACATTCAGACCTGATAAGCGTCTAAAGAAGGCCATCCCTTTTGATCCGATAATGCTTAAATCAACCTCGACACCTTGCTCTTGGTATTCTCTTATTTTACGCAATGTGCTTTTAAATACATTAACGTTCAAGCCACCACATAGACCACGGTCGGAAGAAATAATAATAAACCCAGCACGTTTAACTTCTTCGCGAGCATTCATATATGGATGCTTATACTCAGAATGTGCTGCTGCTAAGTGGTTAATTACCTGCTTGATTTTAATAGCATAAGGACGTGTTGCATTCATGCGATCCTGTGCTTTACGCATTTTACTTGCAGCAACCATCTCCATTGCTTTGGTGATCTTCTGAGTATTTTTAATACTCGAGATCTGGGTACGTATTTGTTTAGCGCCAGACATAAGTCTTACCAGACACCGTTAGCTTTAAATGTTTCTAACGCTTTCTTGATAGCGGCTTCTATGTCGTCGTTATAATCGCCAGTCTCGTTGATCTGATCAAGTAGTTCTTTATTGTTTGAACGTAAGTAATCATGCATGGCTGCTTCAAATGCAACCACTTTGTTCTTATCCACATCATCAATGTAACCTTTATCAACTGCATAAAGAGATACGGCCATTTCTCCCACTGTTAATGGAGAGTATTGTGGTTGTTTCATTAATTCCATGACTCGCTCACCACGTTCTAACTGCTTACGTGTTTGCTCATCAAGATCTGATGCGAACTGTGAGAATGCTGCTAATTCACGATACTGAGCTAGTGCCAATCGAACACCGCCACCAAGCTTCTTAATAATCTTGGTTTGTGCTGCGCCACCCACACGAGATACTGATAGACCCGCGTTGATTGCTGGGCGGAATCCTGAGTTAAATAAATTCGACTCTAAGTAAATCTGGCCATCAGTAATTGAGATTACGTTAGTCGGGACGAATGCTGATACGTCACCTGCTTGTGTTTCGATTATTGGTAATGCGGTTAAAGAACCGGTTTTACCTTTAACTTCACCATTGGTGAATGCTTCTACATATTCTTCGTTTACACGTGATGCACGCTCTAATAAACGTGCGTGTAAGTAGAATACGTCACCTGGGTAGGCTTCACGACCTGGCGGTCTACGTAACAATAGCGATACCTGTCTGTAGGCTACCGCTTGCTTGGATAGATCATCATAAATGATTAATGCATCTTCGCCACGATCACGAAAGTATTCGCCCATCGTACAACCAGAATATGGCGCAATATATTGCATTGCAGCTGATTCTGCAGCGGCGGATGATACGATAATGGTGTGAGCCATTGCATCATGTTCTTCTAATTTTCGTACGACGTTTGCAACTGATGAGTTCTTTTGACCAATAGCAACATAGATACATTTAACACCTGTGCCTTTTTGGTTAATGATGGCATCAAGTGCGACGGCTGTTTTGCCTGTCTGGCGGTCACCAATAATTAACTCTCGTTGTCCGCGACCAATTGGCACCATGGCATCAATCGATTTCAGGCCTGTTTGTACTGGCTGATCAACTGATTTACGTTCAATTACGCCTGGCGCAATTTTTTCAATGGCAGAATGTAGTTTTGCTTCAATAGGACCCTTTCCGTCAATTGGCTCACCTAATGAATTCACTACTCGACCCAGTAACTCAGGACCTATCGGCACCTCAAGAATATTACCGGTACATTTAACTTTGTCGCCTTCAGAAATGTGCTTGTAGTCGCCTAGTACAACCGCACCCACTGAGTCTCGTTCCAAGTTCAAAGCCATTCCAAATGTGTTGCCTGGAAATTCGATCATTTCTCCAGAAACCACATCGGCTAAACCATGAATTCGAACAATACCGTCAGTAACCGCGACGACTGTTCCTTCTGTGCGCGCTTCTGACGCGGCTTCAAACTTATCAATACGTTGTTTGATTAAGCTTGTTATTTCTGTAGGGTTGAGTTGCATATGAATTCCTCTTGAACTCTATAATTTAATCTAAATTCTATTTGGTAAGCGTGTTCGACAGCTTTTCTAAGCGTCCGCGTACTGAACCATCGATGAACATGTCACCAGCTCTAACGATTGCACCACCAATTAACGAATCATCAATACTTGTTGTCATGGATATTTTTTTACCCAGTCGCTTCGCTAATGATGCAGATATTGCCTGTACTTGCTGATCACTCACTTCTAATGCACTAATTAACTGTGCATCGACAATGCCTTCTGCTTCAGTTTGATAGTGATGATACAAAACAGCGATATCTGGCAGTAAACTAATTCGATCATTTTCTGCTAGTAGCTTAATGAAGTTTTTTGCATGTTCGTCTAACTTATCAGTACATACTTCATTAAATAAATCAGCCGTTTGTTGTCTGTTAAGACCGGGCTGATCTAACGCTGCTTTCATTGTGGCATCGTCTGCGATTTGCACACAAAAACCTAGCATTTCTGCCCACTGATCAGTCACACCCTTAGATAATGCATAATCAAACGCTGCTCTTGCATATGGGCGTGCTGCTGTCGTTAATTCTGACACGTCAGTTCCTTAAATTTGCGCTGCAAGTTCATCAAGTACCACTCTATGAGTATCGGCATTGATTTCTTTGTTTAGCACTTTTTCTGCACCAGCAACTGCCAAAGCAGACACTTGAGCACGTAATTGCTCTTTGGCTTTATTGATTTCTTTTTCAATATCAGAATATGCCGCTGTCTTAATGCGAGCACCTTCTTGTACTGCTGTGCCTTTAGCTTCTTCAACAATTTCGTTTGCACGTTTCTGAGCTAAATTAATAATCTCTGAGGCTTGTTGTTTTGCTTCAGTTAATTGTGACTGCACTTGTTCTTGAGCTAGCTCTTGAGACTGCATGCCTCTTTCTGCTGCTTCTAAGCCTTCCGCAATTTTCTTTTTACGTTCAGCTAGGGCTCCCGTGATTGGGGGCCAGACAAATTTCATGCAAAACCAAACAAACAGCAGGAATGCGATCGATTGCCCTATTAGGGTGGCGTTAATGTTCACCTTAGCACCTCATTTATATATAAATAAGTGATCTTAATTCTGCCTTACAGGGCAAAGATCATGTAGAACGCGATACCTACTGCAATCATAGGTACAGCATCCACTAGGCCAAGTACAATAAACATTTGTGTACGTAACATTGGGATTAATTCTGGTTGGCGTGCAATACCTTCCATGTATTTACCACCTAAGTTACCAATGCCGATCGCTGCGCCTAATGCGCCTAAGCCCATTAATATTCCGCCTGCTAAGAAAACAACTGCTTGTGCTAATTCCATAACGTCTCCGCTCTACTATGTTGATGTTTTAAATAAGTTTCGATTCTAATGTATTCGTTTACTAATGTTTTTCATGCGCCATATTTAAATAGACGATGGTTAACACCATAAATATAAATGCCTGTAGTACTACTACTAATATATGAAAGATTGCCCATAATAATTGCAATACGCCACCTGAAGTCGCTGCAATTACACCGCCGCCATACATAAGTGCGATTAATATAAATATCATCTCACCAGCATACAAGTTTCCAAATAATCGCAATCCTAATGATACTGGCTTTGCGAATAGTGCTACCCCTTCCAAGAACAAGTTGATTGGCATCAAAATTATATTGAAAGGAAATTTTGCGCTAAAGGGTTGTAGTGTTAATTCTCCAACGAAACCACCAACCCCTTTGACTTTTATACTGTAGAAAAGCACTAATATGAATACCGTTAATGACATACCCATGGTCGCATTTGGATCTGTCGTTGGGACTACCTTCATGAAGTGTATACCCATCATTTGGGCTAAATGTGGAATCCAGTCAACCGGGACTAAATCCATTAAATTCATGGCTAGCACCCATATAAATATTGTAAGTGCCATGGGAGCAACAATGGGTGTTTCTCCGTGGAAGGTGCTTTTTACATTATCATCGACAAACTCAATCACCCATTCACAAAAATTCTGTAGCCCGCTCGGAACTCCCGCAGTCGCTGATTTTGCTGCTCTAGCAAAAAAGAACATCAAGATACAGCCTATCAAAACAGACCAGAACATAGTATCTACGTGAATTGCCCAGAAACCCATTTCAGACGCTTCTGCTGCACTATGCGCAAGCCCCCAATGACCATCGGCATGTTGGCCAAAGGTAAGGTTGGTTAAGTGGTGCTTTATATATCCAGAAGCGGTCAGCTCTTCGCTTGCCATTTCTTAAAATTCCTATTATTTGTTTAAAACCGACATCACTACTGGGGTTAGCCAGTGAGTAAGTTGCGCTAAGCCAAAACTTGCCAGTAGCGCCACCGGATGAACCCATTCTTGTGTTGCAAATACACCAGCAAAAAGTGCGGCGGTAATAACTATCTTGCCAATTTCTGCAGTGTAAATATTATTTTTTAGCTGATCTGCATCCGCTATTCGCTTACCTGTTAATTTTCGCGCCAAATAAAAATTTGGAATTACACAGATAAACCCACCGAGCAATGCAGAAAGTGCGATTAACTTACCTTGATGTAGCAGACATACCGATATCACACAGCTCATTATTACTTGAGCTATTAAAATATTCCTTACCAGCGAATGCCTACTTGCCAAGTTTTTTCAACCTATTCAGGCAGTTGCCAGTTAATGTCTATACTTTCATTCGTTTGATTTTTTTGTTTCAAATTAAGGATATACATCCTTAAGCTACAAACGAATCTTGCTCGCGGCGCGGAGTATAAGCGTTAGGAGATAAAATCTCAACATGTGCGTATCAATAATATTAACCCGCTGTATACCTATGTGTCTTAATTTAATTTACAACTAACTTTGTGCACCAATTTTGCGCAATATTCCATCAAGTTCATCAAGATCATTGTATTGAATTTCGATTTTTCCTTTTTTGGAGTTAGCGCCCTGCTTAATTACCACCGCTGCTCCTAAGGTATCTGCAATAATATTTTCAAGATTCTGTATATTTGGGTCTTTTTTTACCGAATTTGGTGCTTTTTGCGCGCCATTTATGATTTTTCTAATGGCTTGTTCAGTTTCTCTTACCGTTAAATTTTTAGCGACTATGGTTAATGCCAACGAGCTTTGCTGGTTGGCGGGCAGAGCCAATAATGCACGTGCGTGGCCCATCGTTAGCTTTTCTTGCTTCATGAGTTCGCGCACTTCATTTGGCAGCTCAAGTAATCGCAACATATTACTCACGGTCGCGCGCGCCTTACCTAATACATCTGCCACTTCTTGATGAGTCCAATCGAATTGCTTGGTTAGATTTGAAATCGCAAAGGCTTCTTCTATAGGATTAAGATTTTCACGTTGAAGGTTTTCGATTAGCGCCATGGCAGCCGCAGATTCATCATTGACGTCTTTTATGACGGCAGGGATATCATCCATGCCCGCTTTCTGTGCTGCTCGCCAGCGTCTTTCTCCAGCGATTAGTTCATAGCGGTTAGCATTCTTGCGTACCACAATAGGCTGAATTAGCCCTTGGCTGCGGATTGAATCAGCTAACTCATTCAAACCCTCATCAGTCATTGTTTGACGAGGCTGGTAAGGACTACGATCGATTAAATCGACAGGAATATAGTCAAGTCCGGTGTTTAGTTTGCTTTCTGATTTTGCTGGCACTGCTTCTACAGGTGTCGACAATAAAATATCAACGCCTAAATTACCCAAGCCTTTACGCTTTTTATGTCCACTCATATGTTTATGATGCCCTTGGCTGAGATGCTGCTTCTTCGCGCCTTAACATTTCTCCCGCTAAGGCAATATATGCTCGAGAGCCACGTGAGCCTTTATCGTATCTAATCACAGGTAATCCATAACTAGGCGCTTCAGCTAATGTGACATTTCTTGGGATTATGGTGCGATAAACGTCGTCACCAAAATGCGAGGTGAGTTGTGAGGAGACATCATTGGCTAGGTTATTTCGTGGATCAAACATCGTTCGTAACACTCCCTCCACTTGTAGCTCTGGGTTAGCGCTTTGGCGAACCCTCTCAATGGTACCCATCAAAGCTGATAAACCTTCCAGTGCATAGTATTCGCATTGAGTGGGAATTATGACACTTTGCGCGGCGACTAAGCCGTTAAGCGTCAACATGTTAAGCGATGGTGGGCTGTCTATTAAAATATAGTCGTACTTATCAGTCACTTCTGCTAGCGCGTGTC
>CAWUWP010000067.1:0-4708 GCA_963926275.1 uncultured Gammaproteobacteria bacterium
GTTGAATGCAGCAAATGCACCAAAACTCATAAAGCCCGCCGTCCCTAATGATAGCTGGCCGGTATATCCAGTGGCTATATTCAATCCTAACGTGGCAACACCTAACACCATCATGGGAATTAATATGGCACTAAGCATGTAGTCACTTGCTAACCATGTGACCAATCCATACATGACTACGACAACAAATAATGTTGTTATAAAGCGATCTTCCACGAGTGGAAGCATGCGGCGGTCGGCCGCAAAACTTTTAACTAATCTCCCTGCTTCACGATAATACATGCTTAAACTCTCTCAATTTCTTTCTCACCGAAAATACCGGTGGGTCTAATCATTAAAAATATTAGTGCGGTGGTATATGCCCACCAATGCTCAATACCTTGTCCGCCAAAGTATTCTGCCAGATAAATTTCTCCGAGCTTCTCACTTGCGCCGATAATTAATCCACCCACAATCGCGCCAGGTATCGATGTTAAACCACCAATGAGAATAACTGGTAACCCTTTAAGTACGGCTGACGTTAGCGTGAATGAAACACTGACTCGGTCACCCCAAAGTAAACCTGCAATCAAGCAAATAACACCTGTTACTGCCCACACAATGGCCCAAATGCGGTTAAGTGGAATACCTACCGCCATCGCTGCCATATGGTCATCCGATACTGCGCGCAGTGATAATCCTGTTCTGGTGTATTGAAAGAATAAAGTTAAACCTAGAATCATACCTCCCGCAATTAATGCGGCGGCGATATCAAACTGACTGATAATAATATCGAGCCCCAGATTCGGGAATCTCTCGATCAAGAAAATTGGATCGTTAGATATACCTAAGTCGACACCATGTACTGCTGAATCCCAGACACCTTGAGCTAAGCCTTCTAGGAAATAGTTCAGTCCCACTGTTGCCATAAATAGAGATAACAACGATTGGTTGGCAAGTGGTCGCATCACTGTTCTTTCAACAATAATACCTAATACAACCATCAGTACTAACGTAATTGAAAACGCGACCCAGAAATTAACTTGTCGCTCGGTCATACTCACGAATGTCAGCGCTGCCAATAGCAACATAGTGCCTTGAGCAAAGTTGAACACACCGGAGGACTTATAAATAAGTACAAAACCAATTGCTACCAACGAGTACATTACCCCGGATAACAAACCTCCGACTAATACCTCAATAAAAAACGGCAATCCTTCCCACATATCTTATTTTCCTCTATTCCTTTGATCAGGATTTAATGGCTAACACCTAAGTAGGCATCAATTACATCTTGATTGTTCATTACTTCTTCTGGTGAACCATCACCAATTTTTTTACCGTAATCCATCACGACGACATGATCGGAAACATCCATCACTACACCCATGTCGTGCTCAATTAGTACGACTGTCGTTCCTAGGTTTCTATTCACCTCTTGTATGAAACAAGACATATCTAATTTTTCTTCCATCGTCATTCCCGCCATCGGCTCGTCGAGTAGAAGCATTTTAGGTTTAGCCGCTAATGCTCGCCCTAGTTCTACACGTTTTTGCAGCCCATATGGCAGTGCAGATACGGGTGTTTTACGGATCGCTTGTAAGCCCAAAAATTCTATGATTTTCTCAACTTCATCTCGGCTCTCTAGTTCTTCGCGTCTGGCTCTACCTATATTAAGTGCCGTCTCCCAGAAAGTCGCTTTATGGAAGCTATTTCTGCCGGTCATAATATTATCCAAGGTAGACATTCCAGCAAACAATGCAATGTTTTGGAATGTTCTTCCAATACCCATTTTAGCTGCCGTACCAGGTTTCATTTTCTTGAATTGTCTATCTTCAAAAGTAATCGTGCCCTCTTGAGGAATGTAGACTCCATTAATCACGTTAAGCATGGAGCTTTTTCCGGCACCGTTAGGACCAATTACTGCACATATTTCGCCTTCATATACATTAAAGCTAATATCGGTAATTGCCTTTACGCCTTTAAACGATAGATTAATATTATCGAGAATGAGGTGAGGCTTTTTTGAGTCTGTACTAGTATTCATCGTATTAGTTTACTTACGCTGTTTGTAGTCTAAGCTGCGCGACAAGTTCACCGTTTGAATCAGTGACATCGTATTTGTCTACGCCAGAATATAACGCATCAATCAATGCCTTATAATTATTTGCGATTATATCGCGTCGAATTTTGCGAGATCTTGTCATTTCACCAATACTCACATTGAGCTCTTTATGCAATATTGTATGTCGCTTAATCTGCGGACAGTTCGCGCCTCCAACATGCTCCATAGATGAATTAATTTCTTTAACTTTTGCAGTGATCAATTCGGTCACTTCATCTTTTGTTGCAAGATCGCGCAATCCTGTAAACTGCATTTGCTGTCTATCAGCCCATGAGCCAACGGTATCTGCATTGATCACGATTAAAGCAGCCATATGCTCTCTGTTTTCACCGATAATCACAACATCCTGAATATACGTCGAAGCTTTAAGCGCATTTTCAATTTGCTTAGGGAGGAATTCTGCGCCGGAACTAAACTTACTGACACTATCCGAACGCTCAACAACATGGATATGTTGACCGACCATATCACCAATGTCGCCAGTCTTTATCCAACCATCCGCGCTAACTACTGTGCTGGTATGAGCTTCATCACGGCAATAACCCTTAAAAGCATTAGAGCCTTTAAAGAAGATCTCTTTATCACTCACCTTAACTTCAACACCAAGCAACGGAGCACCCACCATTGTTTCCGCATGTTCAGCACTCATATCTTGTGCATCTTGAACACTGATACAACCCGCACTTTCTGCAGTGCCATAGGTTGCTTTCAAGTTGATACCCAGTGCTGTGTAAAATTTAAACACCTCTTCACTGAGAACATCACCGCCGACATACGCATATTTAATTTTGCTGATGCCATATAGATCTTTAATTTGATTAAATACTAATTTATCTCCTAGCCATGAACGCCCTTTTGTCTTTAACGAGGACATATATCCATGTAACAGTGAGGATTTTGTATTTTCAGCTCTTGATTGAATCTGTGAATAGACAGTCTTGTAGAAATGCGGTGGTCCATAAAACATTGTTGGCCCCACTTCACGCATATCGGCAAGTATTGTTTCATTACTTTCTGGGCAGTTGATGGTGTAACCCTTAATCATCCACAACGCATAAACGAAAAACAATGTGCTGGCGTATGATAATGGAAGATAGGCATAAACCTCTTCGTTCTCACTGATCCCTTCTTGGTCGACAAAAGCTTGTCCAGTTGCCAAGAAGTTAGAATGGGTTAACACAGCACCACGACACTTACCTGAAGTTCCGGCGGTGTAAACAATGAATGCATCAGAGTCAGGCGTTACTTTTGAGCTAACTTCATCAATGAAATTGGGATGCTCTTTTGCAAACTCGTCACCGCGCTTTTCAAAGTCTATATAACTTTTCAGGTGCGTATGATCGTATTCCCTCATGCCTCGCTCATCGAAGTAAATTACTTCGGTTAGCATCGGTAGTTCTTTAATTACCTCAAAAATGGCATCAACTTGCTGCTGATCTTGCAACACTGCAAAGCGAGCTTCGCAATTCTCCATTAAGTTTTTTAATTCGGCGGTGGTTGAATCTGCATGCATCGGCACTGGAACTGCTCCGAGGCTTTGCACTGCCAAAATAGAAAAGAATAGAGGTGGTACGTTAGAACCGATTATCGCAACTTTATCACCAGGCTTCAGACCGGTCGCAGCGAATCCACATGCGAGGGTTTGTACTTCATCTGAAACTTGCTTCCACGAATATGACTTCCATATACCGTGTTGTTTCATTCGTAGCGCAGTGCGATTACTACTTTGTGTTGCGTGCTGTTGCAGTAGACTAGGAAATGTTTCCATATTAATTTTTATAGCGACTCTTAAATATTAATAAACGTTTGTATGTGGTCAATACAACTAAAACTCAGGAATAGTGTCCCATGTTCACAAGCTGCGAACATAGACTCTAACCTTACAGTTAATATCGTATTACTTCGACCTACTATTTGATAGCTTTGTTGACACTATTCGTTATTTTAGTTGTGTCAGCTCTTGAGGGATTGTTCCTCCACCCTTATACGACTTGTTAATCGTAATGTGCCTAAACTACACCAACGGACTGTGGATTTCCAATTTTATTTTCAATTTCAATGCTTACTATAATCGTTCTAAATTGCGACTAATAAACAGCCGCTATCTTGCTGGAATCTAATAAAATTTTTTTTATTTTACATTCATAATCTTTGGAGGAATGAGGTATATCTCATTAATTTACAATAAGATACAGACAGTTTCTCAGTTACCGCGATAATTGGATAAATCACTGACCACTGAGCTGTCTTGTTTAGTTTTTTTAAGTACATGCTGCTCAAATTCTTCGGCACATACTGGGCGGCCAATATAATAACCTTGAATATAATCACAATCTAACGCCCGCAAAAATTCTTGTTGCTGGCGTGTTTCCACTCCTTCCGCCACCACTTGAAGACGCAGACTCTTGGCCAGAGCAATAATACTTTGAATAATTGCGCGGTCATCAGCATCATTTTCTACATCAGGCTATCTCACAACATCTAATAGATATTTTTATACCATTAATCTGGAATTTAGTTACCCTATGAAGATATATGTTTTCACGTACCTACCAGAATGTTTTTTTGCTCGGCCTAATAGTATGGGGCCTCGGCTACATAGTG
>CAWUWP010000068.1:0-10814 GCA_963926275.1 uncultured Gammaproteobacteria bacterium
CTGCTATATTTCTTTTATATTTCATATTTGACTCAATCATATGAGAACTTTAAAGCAATATAACAAATTAATCACCTTGCAACACCGCACCACAACGGTCCGTTAGCCCAACCATTACGAATATAGACAATTAGAGAACGATAATTAAAATGAGTGAAAAAATTAGTGAATCTGCATTAATCGCATTAAAAATTGCTTTTACTTATATGCCAAAATCAATTGAAGTCACTAAATTTGAGCATGGTGATAGCTACCAAAAAGTATTAGACCATATTGAAAAAGTTAGAGAAATTTTATTAATTAATGACGTCGATCCTGATGAAGTTTATGGTGAAATAAACCCCGAGAATACTCCTAACTCAGCATATTAATTCAGTGGAAACCGAGGGCAGGACTCGGTTTCGCTCGTTACAATTTAGCATCAATTAATTAATCTTTACTGGATTCCCGTCTCGGTAATTGCTCTTGCAGCCATACGCGGGAATGATCATAAATCAATAGATATGAAAATGAATAGTGCATAGACCTTGGGTGTTTGCTTTTAATTATTTAGCTTGCTAACTCGTCTTGCTTAACGCCCCAATATATTACTGTCTGATTTTTTTAATTTCTTCGCCGCTTTCTTTTCTTTAGCAGTTAAAAGTGATTTCTTTTTAACATCTTTTTTGTTGTCTTTTCCTTTACTCATAATATTTTCCCACAGTCATCAAGGTGTTAATCTAAAGCTGGCTTGAGCCAACCTACGGACAGTTCATAGGCATTCACATCAATATAAATTAGATGTCGACGCACAGAGTATTCAGTATGACCCTCATGAAGGACAACTGAAAGAAATCATTGTTTTTTATTAAAGGCAGACGGGTGTAGTGGTTTACTACTTTAAATAAAATAGAACAGCCGGTGATAAAGCACAGATCTTTTACTTTAGATTTAAATTACGATGGGTGATCAGCTGGATTTCCTGCTCAGGAATGACAGGATATAAACTAAGATAATTTAATCAATCCAGTTCGAACTATCACGTTCGAACTGGATATTAATAATGACTAAATATAGATTAGTAATTAATAGCGCGTGGAAGTTCTTTTGCCTGCTTAACCCAGTCTTCTACTTGTGATGCTGCCGGGACTTGTCGAACTAATTTTTTCTCTTCGTTAACACTAACCATCTTCTCGTGAAGATTCGCTGCATTTCGTTGCGCCAGTTCTGGCACTGCATCTACGCCTGCACATTCTAATAGGTCTGCATACTGAGTGCTGACACCTTTGACTCGCGCGAGGTCTGCGCGGTTAACCCAGTTCAATACTAGTTTTTCACTAATATCATATTTGGTTGCGATCTCTTGCCAGCCTTTCTTTTCTGCACCGGCTTCTAATAATTTTTCAACAGACGCTACCCCGCCTTCTTCTAGTTTGTTTGCATAAACTTCGCCAATACCTTCAATCTATGCTAACTTTGTCATGTAGACTCCTAATTTAATTAGATTTATATATTTGGGTGTAGTTGAATCATTAAAATATACACAATCTATGACTGAGTGACTGTGTTATGAGTTCACTTTATTTTTTTACTGCTTTTTAATCAATGACTATTTATCATTCACAAGCATTTCACGCAAATGAGAAAAGCGTTTTTTAGCCTCCTCGTCCACGCGTGGATAATGCATCTTTAACGACTCCATGGTTTCGGCAATAATCTTTGCCACGGTATAACGCATGTAAGGTTTGTTGTCGGCCGGTATCGAATACCATGGCGCGGATGATCGTGACGTTTCGTTTAATGCCTTCTCATAGACTTTCATGTACTCATCCCAATGACCCCGCTCTTTAATATCTGATTCTGAAAATTTCCAGTTTTTCTCAGGCTCATCAATACGACTTAAAAAACGATTACATTGTTCTTGTTTAGAAACATTTAACCAAAATTTCAATACCACAGTACCGTTGCGTGCCAAATGTTGCTCAAAGTCACATATTGATTCATAGCGCTGTGACCAGATTTCTTTTTCACTTGGCTTATCGGGTAGCTTTTGAAAATCTAATATCTCAGGGTGTACACGCACGACTAGTACTTCTTCATAATAGCTGCGGTTAAATACACCAATGCGCCCTCGTTGAGGCACGCGATTTGATGTTCTCCAAAGAAAGTCATGATCCAACTCATTGTCTGAGGGTTGCTTAAATGAATGAACCTGGCAACCTGCCGGATTAACACCGGTCAATACGTGTCGGATTGTGCTGTCTTTGCCTGCCGCGTCCATAGCTTGAAATACCAACAGTATAGAATGACTATCATGTGCATACATTATGCGCTGCAAGTCATCAATTTTTTCGGTTTGCTTCTTAAGCTTCTTTTTGTAGCCCTTATCATCAAGCTGTTTTTCATTGATACTAGTGATAGCGTCTTTAACTTTAAAAGAACCGTCAAATGGAACTAGGTATGGGTGGTCTATGGCTTTAAACATTTAGCTATCCTCTAATATGGGCTTAATTGTTTTGTTTCCACTAATCACCCAATCTTTAATACCGCCAGTGACGTTATAAACATTTTGATATTTGTGTTGTTTAGCCAGGAAATTTCCAACGGCTTTACTACGACTGCCGGTGCGGCAAATTATTGCCACCGGCGTACTAGGTTCAATATATTCGGAGGCTTGCTGCATCCACTGCTGAGGATGTGCTTGACGCTTCTCATCAAAAAACATTATTGGGACACTCCCTTCAATTATCCCTGTCTGTTTCCATTCGCCGGGCGTTCTTACATCTATCACTGTCACTCCCGAAGCAATTAACTTCTCAAGTCCTTTTACATCAACCTCAGTTACCTCTGCTGCACAGGCTAACTGAGTAAATAATAATACTAGTAGCATTAAACCATTTTTTATATTCATTATTATTTTTCCTTCTTATTTAAATTGTATTTTTTATTCAATCTCAACAATTTTTTGCTAAATATTTTTTCAGTCGTTTCTTTTTTTCTTCTACTCGACTCTCATAGATATATACTCGCGCACCCTTTTTATTCAAGTCATAATACAAAACTCCGCCTTCATTTATATCAGTTAGATCGGCGCTTACTGAGTCACATCTAGACTTTGACTCTGCTTCCTGCTGCTTAGAAGGAGGAAATTGTGTAAATTACACACGCCAATTCTTATCAATCACTTTATATATATCGTTTGCCTGCAGGCTAGTTTCACTCACTAATAATATAACTAAGGCACACTTTATTAGCATGCTGTCTAGTGCTCACTTGTCATCTTGTATAGCAAAGTAATCTTCCAGGAATTTCGTGAAACTCTTGTTATCACTTGCCTCTAATTGCTTTTGCTCACGCAAGCTGGTCTCCACTGCTTTGGATATATCATTTGAAGTCTGCTCACATTTCTCGCTAGATGAGTAAAACTGACAATACTGTTTACCCAAGCTCTCAATAAATTGATAATACGACGAATCATCTTCGCGCATAGAATTAAGTATTCTTGCCGAAAAGGTATGCTCCACTGATTCCACGCTATCGTAAAATTCATCTATCGACTGGACAAATAAATTATCTCCATTGTTTTTATCCATACTTTCAGCAACTTTCAATAAGCCTGAAAATATCTCTTTACTCCAGTCCTGCAGCGAAATGCTTTTGCCTTTTTTACGTAAAAAAAGCTCAGGATTGCGACCATGATGAGAGACTTCATAGGCATTGATGTCTATCTCTTCACGCTCTTTACGATCAATTAAGCTTTCATCACCCAATAGACAATAGACAAACAATACCTCTATAAACCTTAATTGTTCTATGCTGACGCCGAACGGAGAAAATGGATTTAAATCTAGCGAACGTATTTCTACATACTGTATGCCACGATCTAATAACGCTTGCGTTGGTTTTTCATTGCGACGCGCGACTTGTTTAGGTCGCACGGTACTGTAGTACTCATTTTCAATTTGCAAAATATTGGCATTCAATTGGCGATAGTCACTATTCACTTGAACACCTATTTCTTCATAGGGAGCATAAGGTGTTTCAATTGCTCGTCTTAAACAACTCACATAGTCGGGCAGGTTGTCATAGCAAGCTTTAATACCAATTTCGTTTTCACGATGATTGGTGTACCCAATGTCGCCCAGACGCAATGACGTTGCGTGTTGTGCATATAGGGTCTCTTCATCCCAACGTTGTAAATCTTTGACACCTTGATGGCTAAAGCTTTTATCGACTGCGGGTGATGCACCAAACAAGTATGGCACTAGCCAACCCACGCGTTGCAAATTACGAATTAATTTAAAATATTGTTGATTAACAAAATCTTGCGGACCGCTTTTATCTCCAAGCGCATTTTGCCAGCTTGGCCAAAAATCTTCAGGCATCGATAGATTGACATGGATACCGGAAATAACCTGCATCACTTTGCCATAGCGGTATCCCAAACCTCGCCTATATACATTTTTCATTTGCCCCAGGTTACTGGTGCCATATTCTGCAATACGGATATTTTGATCGCCATTTAAAATGCAGGGCATACTTGCCGGCCATAAACATTCTTTGCCGATATTCGGATAAACAAACTGATGAATTTGACTTAGGAATTCAATTGCCTGCTCGGCTGTATCCAGTGGAGGTGTAACAAATTCTAATAGGGCTTCAGAATAATCAGTGGTGATATAGGGGTGCATTAATGCAGAACCCAATGCAGCTGGATGTTTTGTGTTGGCTATCACCCCTTTTCTATCTGTGCGCAAAGATTCTTTTTCGATCCCTACTTTACCAATACAAAGTTTAGACTCAATATTGTTTTTACTAATTAGATTTAAGTTGGCTTCAATCGATGAATTCATGGCAAGTTGGATTTTTATCTATCAGCAGGTGATTAATTTAAAATTGCTTTGCTACACTTAACGGATGTTCAAGCTTAGATTATATCAAAGCGTGCCTTATCGTTGCCCATATATTCCGGCTAATAGCGCGCATCATCATACCACTGAGGCTGGCGCTATTTTAACTAGTGATATTTACAGTGAGCTTATCAATATGGGCTTTAGACGCGCGGGCGACAGGATAAACCGCCCTAATTGCCTGAATTGTACGCAATGTGTTTCTTTACGCATTCCTGTCAGTCATTTTCATGCTAATCGTAATCAACGACGCGTGTTTAACAAGAACAGTAACATTAGTGCTGGTGTGGTCATTAACCCTGATACCTCACTTTATTTATCGCTGTACCAGAAATATATACGCCATAGACACCCTGAATCTGAAAGTATGCAAGAAGCGCTCAGTACTTTTGAAGATTTCTTATTTAGTCCTTGGTCTAATACGTTTGCGATTGAGTTCAGATCACCCTCCCAACAGCTTGTATGCGTTGCGATTTGCGATCCTCTGATCCAAGGTTGGTCGGCGGTGTATACGTTTTTTGATGTTCAATATTCACAGCTTAGTCTTGGAACATTTTCTATTCTCAAACAAATCGAATTATTAAAAGATCGCGGTTTAGACTATTTATATTTAGGGTATTGGATTAATGATTGCGATAAAATGAATTATAAGACTCAATTCAAACCCTGCGAAGGTTTTACTAACGAACAATGGATCACGCTACATGAGTAATCAGAAAAATTTTGCTGCTGAATTTAATCATTTGCCAGATACCGGCCACCTCAAAAAAATTACTTTATCGAATATTGACTCTAAACAAAATCATAGTGTTGATAATATTCCTGGCAAACAAGCATCAGTGAAAATCCTTTATAGCATTGCCCTAGATAACAATTTTAAAATTTCTGCCACACAGGCTGAGGCCGGCATTATTTTATTTGGTGATTACACCGCAGAAGAAAAGCAGCAACCCAATGCTCATCCGAACATTAGACTGTTATTAGATATTATTGAGCATAATCAAACATGGGAAGTCGAAGTAGTCTAGCTTTAGCTTAGTTACCATCAATAAGTTGGATTGCATTTATTTCGCATCACTGAATTCCCGCCTTCGCGGGAATGACGTTTCAGTATCGTTTGAATGATGTTTGTCGAAGTTATTTAATTCAGTTTTTCCCAATCAAATGCTGGGCCGGGATCGGTTTTACGCCCGGGTGCAATATCGCTATGCCCGGTGAGGTCACCCAAACTCAATGAAGGGTAAGCCATTTGTAAACTCAATATGATTGCTTTTAGCACTACATATTGTTTTACCGTGTATTCAATATCATCTGTGCCTTCTAACTCAATACCAATTGAAAAATCATTACACGATGGCCTACCTTCAAAACAAGATTGACCTGCGTGCCAAGCACGTTTATTAAAGGGTACAAACTGAGTCACCTCACCATTACGCTCAATGAATAAATGGCTAGAGACATGAAGGTCTCTTATCTCTTCAAAATATTCATGCGCACTGATATCTAGCTTGTTGGCGAAAAATTTTTGCACGCAACCCGTACCAAACTCATACGGCGGCAAGCTGATATTATGAATTACGATTAAATCAATCGATGTTTTTTCGGGGCGATTATCTGCATTAGGCGAACATTGATAGTCCACACCGACAATTAGATGAGTATTGGGGTCGATACGCATAGTTTTATTATAGACAAAAAAAAGCCTCGCAATGCGAGGCTTTTTAATACTATTGGTAAGCGTGATTTACATCATGCCGCCCATTCCACCCATGCCGCCCATATCTGGTGCGCCCATAGGAGCTTCATCTTTAGGCAGTTCTGCAACCATCGCTTGAGTAGTAATCATTAAACCAGCAATTGAAGCTGCGTTCTGTAAAGCAGAACGAGTCACTTTAGTTGGATCAAGAATTCCCATTTCAATCATGTCGCCATACTCGCCTGATGCTGCGTTGTAACCAAAGTTACCTTCACCTTCGTCAACTTTAGCTAAGACAACTGAAGCTTCATCACCTGCATTTGCAACGATGCAACGTAATGGCTCTTCCATTGCACGGCGTGCAATATTAACGCCAGCTGTTTGGTCGTCATTATCACCGGTTAAACCAGCAAGTGCTTTGCGTGCACGAATAAGTGCTACACCGCCACCAGGAACAACACCTTCTTCTACTGCAGCACGAGTTGCATGCAATGCATCTTCTACGCGAGCTTTCTTTTCTTTCATTTCAACTTCTGTTGCTGCGCCGACTTTAATGACTGCAACACCGCCGGCTAACTTAGCCATACGCTCTTGAAGTTTTTCTTTGTCGTAATCTGAAGAAGCTTCTTCAATTTGTACACGAATTTGATCAACACGTGATTTGATTGCATCTGTTTTACCAGCGCCATCAACAATTGTAGTATTTTCTTTAGTGATCTGAATACGCTTAGCAGTACCTAAATCTTCTAGTGTAGCTTTCTCTAAAGACAAACCAACTTCTTCAGCGATGACTGTTCCGCCAGTAAGAATAGCGATGTCTTCTAACATTGCTTTACGACGATCACCAAAACCAGGTGCTTTAACTGCAGCAACTTTAACGATACCGCGAATTGTATTCACAACTAAAGTTGCAAGTGCTTCGCCTTCAACATCTTCTGCAATAATCATTAAAGGACGACCTGCTTTTGCAACGCCTTCAAGTAATGGAAGAAGGTCACGAATGTTTGTGACTTTCTTGTCATGCAACAAGATGAACGGGTCATCCATATCACATGTCATGCTGTCCTGGTTGTTAACGAAGTAAGGAGAAAGATAACCGCGATCGAACTGCATACCTTCAACTACGTCTAATTCGTTCTCTAGTATATTGCCTTCTTCAACAGTAATGACGCCTTCTTTACCGACTTTATCCATAGACTCAGCAATAATGTCTCCAATTGAAGCATCAGAGTTAGCAGAAATACTGCCCACTTGAGCAATAGACTTGTTATCTGAACATGGAACAGAAGCTGTTTTCAGTGCTTCTACTGCAGTCGTTACTGCTTTATCAATACCGCGTTTAAGATCCATTGGGTTCATGCCAGCCGCAACCGCTTTCATACCTTCGTGCACAATTGATTGCGCAAGAACAGTCGCTGTTGTTGTTCCGTCACCGGCAACATCAGATGTTTGTGAAGCAACTTCTTTCACCATCTGTGCGCCCATGTTTTCAAGCTTATCTTCTAGCTCAATTTCTTTTGCAACAGATACACCATCTTTAGTCACTGTCGGTGCACCAAATGATTTATCTAATACAACATTACGACCTTTTGGTCCTAGTGTTGCTTTTACTGCATTAGCTAAGATGTTTACACCTTTGACCATACGGGCTCTGGCTTCATCTCCAAATATGACTTCTTTTGCACTCATAACGTTTACCTTCGCTTAAATTTTATTTAATTCAAAAAATTCTAATTAGAATAACTAGTGTCAACACTAGCCTTCGATGACAGCCATGATGTCGTCTTCACGCATCACTAATAAATCGTCGCCGTCTACCTTCACTTCAGTTCCAGAATATTTCCCGAAAAGAACGGTATCTCCTACTTTCACGTCAAGTGCTACCACTTTGCCGCTATCGTTTGCTTTGCCGTTACCTACAGCGAGCACTTCACCTTTAATAGGCTTTTCTGTTGCCGAATCAGGAATTACGATGCCACCAGGACTGGTGCGCTCTTCTTCCATTCGCTTAACTACTACACGGTCGTGTAAAGGACGTAAATTCATGCCGTTTTCTCCTGACAATTATTAAACTTAAAATTCTTGTTTAAATCAAAGAGTTACTATTTTATTAGCACTCTAGCCTGATGAGTGCTAATAATACGGTTCGGCCTCGCGTTGTCAAGGCACAAATAGCTACTTTCTAGATTCTTCATCACTTTTTCTAAACTCTCCCTCGATAACATCAGGGTCGCGCGGCTGAGTAGGACCGCCATAAGGACCCGCACCATAAGCGCCACCCGAGGTCACCTTCATATTCTTAAGTGCCCAGGCAATGATGGTTTGACGAGTAAACGGAATAAGACAAAGAAAACCGATGGTATCGGTCAAAAATCCTGGGGTTAACAATAACGCGCCACCTAAAATTAATGCTACGCCTTCTAACATCGTGCTGGCTGGCAGTTGCCCGGCAGAAACTTCTTTTTGGAATTTCGCCATGGTGTTTAAACCCTGCGCACGCAGTAGAGACACACCAATTAATGCTGTCACTATCACTAATAGTACGGTGGGCAATGCTCCAATTAAGCCCCCTAACGTGATGAATAGGTAGATTTCTATCAGTGGAACACCGATAAATAATGCGACTATAGGAAGGCCTCGCATTACAGTATGCTATTTTTATTAACCATTACCCCTATATAGTGACTCGTATACAACTTTACAATGGCAGTCTAAAAATTTATCTGAAAATATATGCCCACAATAACTGATCATAAATTGCTGTTAGTCATGACCACTATCACTGACACCGATAAGGGGAAATTGCTCGCCCGTCAGATTGTCGAGCAACAACTGGTTGCCTGTTGCAATCTAGTGCCTGGCGTCACATCAATTTATCACTGGAAAGGTGAACTGCAGGAAGACCAAGAGTGTCTACTAGTAATGAAAACCACAGAAATCCGGTATATAGAGTTAAGTGAGTTTATTCTTCAACAACATCCTTACGAAACTCCCGAATTAATCGCTTTACCAATCACACAAAGCACACAAGAGTATTTATCATGGGTCATCAACGAAACCAGCTAAGCAGCCAATCACATTGGGGCTATTTACTAATATCACTAATATTAGTAATTACTTCAAGCCAGATATTTGCCGCCGGCAACCTCTTTGCCAGCAGTGAAGATGAAGAATTCCTCACCGTTGAGGAAGCATTCCAGCTGACCGCCACCGCTAATTCAGCCAACGAAATTAAATTGTTCTGGAGTGTCGCTGATGGCTATTACTTATACAGAAAGCGCCTTATCGTCAGTAGCAACGATGCAGGTGTGACCATTGGTGAGCTAGATTTACCTGCGGGCAAAAACCAGCACGATGAATTTTTTGGTGACGTTGAAATATATGAGCAAAGTTTAGATGTCACTTTTCCAGTTTCAGCTGACTCTAATTTGATTGAGCTGATTGTTGGCTATCAAGGCTGCGCACACGCCGGGCTCTGTTATCCCCCTGTTAAAAAAACATTCACCGTATCATTGCCGAACAATGCCAGTGACTCGGGCAAAAGTATGGCCAAGTCCATTGGCGTATCAACAGCAACCAAGACGACCCCGGCAGCAACTGTTGTCAACGAACAAGACAGCATTTTAGAAAATCTTAAGAAAGCTAATCCGCTGGTAGCCATTTTACTTAGCTTAGGGTTCGGTCTTCTGGTGGCATTTACTGCCTGTATGTACCCGATGATCCCAATCTTGACCTCATTAATTATGGGCCAAGGCGAGAAAATAACCACATTCAGAGCCTTTAGTTTATCACTTAGCTACACCCAAGGCATCGCCATTACATTCGGTATTCTAGGCGCAATAATGGCCGTGGTTGGCGAAGCGCTCGGCATTCAAGGCAGCTTACAAACCCCTTGGATTCTGATTCCATCCGCGTTGTTATTTATTGGCTTAGCCTTCTCAATGTTCGGTTTCTATGAAATCCAAGTCCCGAGCGCCCTTCAAAGCAAGTTAAACGAAAAGAGTAACCAACAAAAAGGCGGCTCATTATTTGGTGTTGGCTTAATGGGCGTGCTGTCGGCATTAATTGTTGGCCCTTGTGGTGGCCCAGTATTATTGGCTGTTTTAGCGTTTGCGGCACAATCACAAACCCCTCTCACCGGGTTCTTGTATCTATGGGTATTCGGCACTGGCATGGGCTTACCTCTATTGATCATGGGATCAGGCGGCGGCACACTCTTGCCTAAAGCG
>CAWUWP010000069.1:0-8739 GCA_963926275.1 uncultured Gammaproteobacteria bacterium
CACAGCCAAAGACTGCGCGTCTTGCAGGATTGTTTGAAATGTTGTGGTTAGCTTGTCTGTTCTCATTGACTTCAAATATAAATTTTAGATGTTATATATTTGGGGACGAGGATGAAATACTTCAAGGGCAAATAGCTAACATCTGGCAATAACTGTTGCCATTCTTCCTGTCACTGCATTGCGCCGGAACGAGAAAAACCGATGCTCATCACTATATGTGCAATAAGACCCGCCATATATATTTGATATATCGGCCGCTTCCAGAACAATCTTTGCGGCTTGATATATATCAAGATTCCATTTGCCTGGTTTTTTCAAAGTGAAACACGCTTCAAAAGTAGCATTACGATTTATATAAGCTTCGAACACATCGTCCCCCACTTCAAATGCTCTTGGCCCAATGGCTGGCCCTAACCAAACATAGGTTGGTTTTACGTATTCAGACATTGCTTTAATAGTATTTTCTATGACGCCATCGACAAGACCACGCCATCCGGCATGCGTTGCACCGACACACTCGCCATTAAAATCAGAAAATAATAAGGGCAAACAATCTGCTGTTAATACCGCACAAGCAATGTTCTTATGGGTAGTGAATGAAGCATCAGCTTCTATCATATCAGCTTCAATACTGGCGGCATCAATAGAGATTGTGCTGTGTGTTTGCTTCAACCATTTGGTTTCAACATTTTTGCTTAAGCATTTATCAATAAGCATGCGATTTTTTATTACGTCTTTTTGATCATCACCGACATGCAATGCTGGATTCATTTTGTTATAAGGATTGCTGCTAACACCCCCTATTCTGCTTGTTGTAAATGCCGTCACTTTATCCCGTAGTGGCCAATCAGGATAAATTAACGGCAGACTCATAATGGTGAATGCTCTCTAAGCGTATCCAACAAGCCTCGCATATCATCAGGCAACTCGGCATTCCATTTCATCATTTCATTGCTAACAGGATGCTCAAACGCAAGTTCAAATGCGTGCAACGCCTGGCGCGGGAATGAACACAAACAATCATTTAATTCTTGTGGCACATTGGCCACTCTCTGTTGTCGTGGCGCATAAACTGAATCGCCTATCAGTGGGTGTTTTTTTGCTGCCAAGTGCACACGTATTTGATGAGTGCGACCTGTTTCCAATTTAGCCTCGACCCAAGTATGCCGCTTAAATTTCTCAACTACTTTGTAATGTGTAGTCGCTGGCTTGCCTTTTTCAGAGATTGCCATTTTTATTCGATCATGAGGATGGCGGCCAATAGGCTCGTCAATCGTTCCCCCTGAAATCATATGCCCACGTACTACGGCATAATAACGTCGCTCGACCAAACGCTCTTGCAACATATTAGTTAGCGCCGTATGTGCTACTAATGACTTTGCGACCACCATAACCCCACTGGTATCTTTATCTAAGCGATGAACGATACCTGCACGAGGCAGCAATGACTGCTTCTCACTATAATGCAGCAGTGCATTCATCAATGTGCCATTGTGATTACCCGCGCCGGGATGAACCACCAATCCAACGGGCTTATTAATAACCATAAGGTGGTCATCCTCAAAGATGATATCTATCGGTATATTTTCAGCATCATGTTGAGTGTTTTGGTCTTCCTCAACCGGATTGAGTATTATTAGCTCCCCACCAGCAACGCTATAACGACTCACTTGGAATTCACCATCAACCGTGACGAGTTGTTGAGTAATCCAAGATTGAATTTTTGAGCGTGAATACTCTGGTAGCAGCATGGCTAACGATCGATCAAGTCTTAACCCGGCATGATCTGTGGGAATAGTGATGGTTTGTTTAATTTGTTCAGACATGTCGCTCGCCATTGCGTGTGTAATGTATACTTATCATCAGAATAGTTAACTACATTAGCAAAGATGAATCGTAACTTCCGATATTTAGAATTAATTTGTATCCTGTGCCTAGTAATGACATCAGGCTGTTCCACCGTCAAAGGCTTATTTGGTGACGATGAAGATGAAGAGCCTACGGTAAGTGAGGATATCTCTGCTCGTCAACTTTATACTAAAGCCAATGGTGAGATGAACGGTAATCGAGTCCAAGATGCGATCGAAAGCTACACACTTTTAGAATCGCGCTATCCATTTGGTCGATACGCGCAACAAGCACAGTTAGAACTTGCCTTTTTGTATTATCGTCAGAGTAGTATGGATGCAGCGATTAGCAGTGCAGATCGTTTTATCAAGCTAAGCCCTCTACACCCTAATGTTGATTATGCATATTACATGAAAGGATTGGCTAATTTTGATAAAAGTAAATCATTCTTAAATTTAATACTCCCACGCAACCCCTCAGACAAAGATCCGGCTCCTCTCATTGCTGCTTTTGATATTTTTAACGATTTAATTCAAAAATATCCCGATAGTGACTATGCAGACGATGCCAAACAGCGCATGATTTATTTGCGCAATGAGTTAGCCGAACATGAACTCACTGTTGCAGACTTCTATATGCGTCGTGGCGCTTATGTCGCTGCCGCTAATCGCGCTAAATATGTCATGGAAAAATACCAAGGCGCACCCACCATGCCTCAAGCCGTTTACACTCTTGAGCTTGCCTATCGACAACTCGGAATTAATGACTTAGCTTACGATACTCGCAAAGTATATGCGGCCAACTTCATAGGTGACGATGGCAAATTATTAGATCCAGCTTACGCAACCACCAAAATAAGTTGCGCAACCAATGTGTGGGATAGAGTGTTAGAAAAACTCAGCTTGAAAACTTACTACTGTAATTAGCATCTAACTTTATTTTAAATATCTAAGTACACCCGAAGTCATCGGATAACGTCGGTCTTTACCAAATGCTCTGTTCGTAATCTTTATTCCTGGCGGTGCTTGGCGACGCTTGTACTCGTTTTGGAATACCATTTCAATAATTCGCGATACCATTTCATCGTCAAAACCTTGAGAGATAATTTCATCTCGACTTTTATCTTGCTCAATAAACATCTCAAGTATTGAATCCAGCACATCATAGGGTGGCAGACTATCTTCATCTTTTTGATCAGGAGCTAACTCTGCACTTGGCGGTCTCTCTATAATTCTATTGGGTATGACATCTGTCAGCGTATTTCTATAGCGAGTCAACTCATAAACCAAAGTCTTAGGCACATCCTTTAAAGGAGCAAACCCCCCTGCCATATCTCCATATAGAGTTGCATAACCCACTGCCATTTCACTTTTATTCCCGGTTGAAATTACCATTTGGCCAAATTTATTTGAAAGCGCCATCAATAACACGCCTCGAATCCGCGCTTGTATGTTTTCTTGAGTGGTATCTTTTTGAGTCGATTCAAACAGTGGTTGCAAAGAAACATCAAATGCATTGACCAAGCTATCAATCTCAATGACTGAGTATTCAACCCCAAGGTTAACCGCCAGTTGTCGTGCATCCTCTAAACTCATCTCTGAGGTGTACTTGGACGGCATCATTACCGCATGAATTTTATCAGCACCTAAAGCATCAACAGCAAGCGCCAACACCAACGCAGAATCTATACCACCAGAGAGACCGATCAACCCTCCATTAAAACCATTCTTGTTAACATATTCTTGCAATCCATAAACCAACACATCATAAACAGATTGGAGTTTATTTTTTATATTAGCTATCGATTGTTGCGTGCTTAGATCTTGATTAATTTTATTGAACTCAATCAAATGCATACCTTGCTCGCAATCAGCTGATCTAAATAAGACATTTTGATTGCGATCCATCGCGAACGAACCCCCATCAAATACCAACTCGTCTTGGCCGCCTATTTGATTCACATAAATTACCGGCAAATCATTCTCTTTGACTCGCATGGCGACTTGAGATTCTCTTTGCGCTTGTTTGCCAATATGATACGGGCTTGCATTAATATTAATGACTACTTGTGCGCCTGCCTGTTTAGCCAACTGCACCGGCATTACATCCCAAACATCCTCACAAACAGTGACACCGACCGAGATGTCTTTTATATCCACCACACAAGGGTGCTCACCTGAAACAAAATATCTTTTCTCATCAAACACATCGTAGTTGGGAAGCGAAATTTTGTAGTACTTCGCAGTGATGTGCGTATCTTGAATAACTATTGCGGCGTTATATAGCTTTTTATCTTCCTCCCAAGGCGCCCCTAAAATCACAGAAACTCCAGTAGTTTCCTGTTGTATTTTAGATAATGCTAATTTAATCCGCCTCAATATATTTGACCGATATAACAAGTCCTCAGGCGGGTAACCAATCAACGCTAGCTCAGTAAACACGATACAGTCAGCATTAAGTTGCGATTTTGCATGACGAATGCTCTTTATTATTGTTTGGCAATTTCCTTCGATATCACCCACCAGAAAATTAAGCTGGTTAACTACAATTGTTAAATTTGAATTAGACAAAAAGACCTCATCTATTTATAACGACACTATGCTTCATGATAGTCAATAATATAGTGCTTAAACCTTGCTACTATATTGCATTGCCCATCATACCCATTTGCTCTATGACTAATTCGAGCTCAAAAAATCAGCGTTCTCGTCGCAAAGGCGACCAGAAAGAATCGCTTCAATCTCGATCTCTACAGTTACTTAATATATACCGATTAATAATTTCAGCGTTACTATTCAGTATTAACTTTATTGAAATTAGCTTTATTGGGCATATTGAACCTGGGTAATTATTTTTCTATCTCAGTACATTTTACCTTATTTATTCTCTGACTGCTTTCATTGTCAGCACAAATAAATTTTTCCCCCTAAGCACTCAAGTCCACGTAAGCGTGCTAATCGATGTTTTTACAATTTCGTTTTTTACTTTAAATGCTGGCGGCATTACTAGCGGCTGGGGAACATTAATTCTTGCCCCTATTGCCGGCGCTTCTTTGCTACTGCCGGGACAGACTGCTTTACTGTTCGCTTCTTATGGAACGGTTGGACTAATTTTACAAGAAACCTATGGCGACGTATCAGGGGCAATAGAGAATACTTCCTATACTCAATCTGGTTTATTAGGTATCGCATTATTTGCTACTACATTCCTGGCTATCTCGCTTGCCAGGCGGGTTACTGAAAGTACCGCATTGGCAGAAAAACGTGGCCTCGATTTAGCAAATCTTGCTCAATTAAATAATCATTTGATCAATCGCATTGAATCAGGAATTATTGTTGTCGACGATGATAACTCCATCAAGCTGATGAACCGGGCGGCTGCCAAACTACTTGGATTACGACAAGACATTCTAAACATCCAGCTAAAAGATACCTCTGATGAACTTGTAAGAATACATGCGGCCTGGCGTAACAAGAAAAAAACAGCAAGCGATGATGCTTCTCATCAAATACAACGACACAATCAATCTCCGCTACGAGCTCGTATCACTAAAGTAGGATCGCGTACCGAAGACAAAGGATCAGTGATTTATTTAACTGACTACTCCGATTTAAATCAACATATACAAGAAAGCAAACTTGCTTCTCTTGGCAGACTTACCGCCAGTATTGCTCACGAAATTAGAAACCCTTTAGGCGCTATCAGCCATGCCGCACAACTCCTAGATGAATCCGATACATTATCATCTGGCGATAAACGACTAGCCAGCATCATTCAGGATCAATCCATAAGACTGAATAAAATCATTGAAAGTGTACTGCGATTATCTCGAAAAGACAGCGCTACCATCGAACAACTGTCACTCAAGCCGTGGGTAGAAAAATTTATCGTTGAATTCAATGAATTCAACGATATCCAATCGAACACATTTAAATTGATTTTTAAGCCAGATAACATCGCGGTCTCAACAGACATCAATCATCTGCACCAAGTACTGTGGAATCTATGTACTAATGCTGTCAAATATGTTGGAATGGCCGCTGCTATTTTCCTATTTAAAGCTGCAAAACAACGCTCTCCGGTGATGCGAAGAAACTTAGACATTATATCTTTAAAAATTCCTGTCATTGGTGGCATATTAGAAAAGTCTGCTATTGCACGATTTTCAAGAACGCTTACAACTATGTTTGCCGCAGGTGTACCTCTTATTGAAGCAATGGGATCAGTCGCTGGAGCAACCGGTAACGCTGTATTCTATGAAGCGACCATGAAAATGAGAGATGATGTTTCAACAGGTACTCAACTCCAACAAAGCATGAAACAAACTGGAGTTTTTCCTAACATGATGGTTCAGATGGTTTCTATCGGTGAAGAATCTGGATCTCTTGATGAAATGCTCAGCAAAGTCGCTGACTTTTATGAAGCAGAAGTAGACAACTTGGTCGATGGTTTAAGTGCTTTACTTGAACCTCTTATCATGGCCGTACTTGGCGTATTAGTAGGTGGGTTAGTAATCGCCATGTACTTACCAATATTCAAGCTGGGTGCAGTTGTTTAATAAAAAACGTGCAAACTATAAATTTGTTAAGTACTAACCCAATTTTCTTTATTGGATGTAGCATTACATTAGGTTTACTAATTGGCAGTTTTTTAAATGTTGTAATTGCTAGACTCCCTGTCATGCTTGAAATGGGCTGGAAGAGTGAATGTCAGCAACTACTTAATTTAGACAGTCCACCTGAGACCAAATTCAATCTAGTTACACCGCGCTCACAATGTCCTTCTTGTAAGCACATTATCAGCAGCCTGGAAAATATTCCCGTAATAAGTTACCTAATACAAAAAGGTAAATGTCGTCATTGCGGAATTTCCATTTCTACACAGTATCCGTTAGTTGAGATCTTCACTGCATTGCTCACTGGGTTTATCGCATTTGAATTTGGCTTCAGCTGGCAAGCCTTACTCGCCATGGTATTAGCATGGAGTTTAATTGCGCTAGCGATGATAGATTTCAAAACCATGTTACTACCAGACAATATAACTTTGCCGGTTCTTTGGCTGGGCATCATTGCTAACTACTTTGATTTATTTTGTTCGCTTGAAGATAGTGTTCTAGGTGCAATATTTGGTTATTTATCACTATGGTTAGTTTTCCAAACCTTCAAACTTATCACCGGTAAAGAAGGCATGGGATACGGCGACTTTAAGTTACTCGCACTGCTTGGTGCATGGCTGGGTTGGCAATATTTAATTGCTATCATATTAATATCTTCAGTCGTAGGCAGTATTATTGGCATCACCTTAATCGTAACAAAAGTATTAGGTCGAGATGTCCCCACACCTTTTGGCCCTTATTTAGCCTTAGGCGGTATTATTTGTTTGCTTTGGGGACCTGAAGTTAAATCCATTCTTGGTGCTATTTAAACCTGCATTCTCATGTTACGCATTGGTCTAACAGGCGGTATCGGCTCAGGTAAAACCACCATCAGCAATCAATTTCATAGCACTTACAATATCCCCATTATAGATGCCGACGAAATTAGCCGAGCATTACTGTTGCCCTCGGGAAAAGCCTACGATGAGACAATCAAATTATTTGGTCCTGAGTGTGTGCTTGAATCAAGAAATATCGATCGTAAATTTTTGCGCGAAAAAATATTTGCTAACGATAATTTGCGCGTATTACTGGAGGAAATCATTCATCCTAAAGTTCGTGCTGAAATTACAACACAAGTTAAATTGCTCAACTCACAATACTGCTTAATTGAGATACCATTATTAATTGAGTCGAACATGCAATCATTGGTTGACCGTATTTTAGTGGTCGACACTAGTAAGAAAAATCAACTTGATCGTGTGTCGTCTAGAGACCAGTGCGATAAAAATCAGGTAGAAAACATTATCCATGCTCAGATAGACTCAGCGGAGCGACTCAAGTACGCTGATGATGTCATCACTAACAATGGTACCTCTGAGGATTTATTCCAACAAATTGAACGACTTCATCAAATATACTTGGATTTAACTATTTAACCCCCTCATAATTCACACCATGTCATCTTTAATCCATTTTGAGCAACCCCTTAACGAGCGCATCCGCACCTTTATGCGTGTTGAGCAGCTATACAGTCGCTGTCAATATTACATGGAGAAAGAAGAAGCCTTAGATAGCCATTCAGCGCTGTCTGCACTGTTTGAGTTAATGGGCTTAGTCTCACGTGGAGACTTAAAAATAGAACTAATAAAAGAGGTTAAAAGACAATTAACCAACCTACAACAATTACATAGCATTCCAAGCTTAGATCAAGACAAATTGGAAAAATTAATTTCTGAGCATACAGAGTTAATCAACGAATTAGATAATCAAACAGGTCAGCTAGTCACTCATCTAAAAGACAATGACTTCATTAATAGCATTAAACAACGCGCTGCGATTCCGGGAGGCACGTGTGATTTTGACCTGCCTGCTTACCATTACTGGTTAACGCAGCCGGCTGGCAAACGCAAAGAAATCATTCAGACATGGCTGCAACCGTTCAACGTTGTCTATAAAACTGTTATTCATTGCTTGGAGTTGGTTAGAGGTAGCTCAGAGATTGAAAAATGCGAGGCACTCAAAGGCTTCTACCAAAGAAATCTTGACCAGAACCAACCTCATCAATTGATTCGTGTTTTAGTAGAGATTAATGATCAATGCTTTCCAGAAATCAGTGCAGGCAAACATCGGTTTTCTATACGATTCCTAGAGCAAGCTAGCCCTAATCAATACCCTAAACAAGTAGAACGAGATATTCAGTTCAAGATTGCCTGCTGCACTTTTTAGTCGACAAAAGCCCGAATAGCAGCAATCCCTTGCGCACCATGCACTCTGGCATTTTGCACATCCGTTAA
>CAWUWP010000070.1:0-4662 GCA_963926275.1 uncultured Gammaproteobacteria bacterium
CTCTTTTATTTCTTGTAGTGTTTTGCAATCGATACACTGCGTGGCTGTAGGTCTTGCCTCGAGTCGTCTAATTCCAATTTCAATTCCACACGATTCACAGTAGCCGTAATCACCAGTGTCTAAGGTGATGAGTGACTCATCTATCTTCTTGATGAGTTTACGCTCTCGGTCTCGAGTGCGCAGCTCTAAGCTGAATTCTTCTTCCTGCGTGGCACGATCCGCTGGATCTGCATAGTTAGCAGCATCAGATTTCATGTGATCGACAGTGCGATCAACTTCTTCCATTAACAGTTTTTTCCATTCGATCAGGATCAGTTTGTAATGGGCTAATTGGCCATCACTCATATACAGCTCATCTTTGCTCGGGATATAAGGGTCGATACCTTCTACAGGAAGAGTCATTCCGACAATAGGCTCATCTGGGATTAAACGAGTCTTAGGCTTAGGCGAAAGCTTCTTAGGCGTCATTTTCTTGACGGCATTAGGAATTCTTCTTGCCGGCGCTGCTTTTTTCTTGACAGCAACAGGGGGTTTCTTGGCTGGTGCTGCTTTTTTCTTAACAGCAACGGAGGCTTTTTTGGCTGGAGCAGCCTTTTTCTTAGTGGCCACTACCTTCTTTTTAATAGGGGCTTTTTTCTTTGGCGTCACCGCTTTTTTCTTAGCGGGAGCCGCCTTCTTTGCGCTCGCTGCTTTTTTCTTCGGAACCGCTTTTTTAACTGCCATCTTGTAAGCCCTAATAAACGAAGCCCGCTTTATTATCAGAATATATCCACGGTTGCAAGAAATTAGTTAATTTTTGTCTTTGTTAGATATTGTAACTTTTTCGATTATATTTTTAGAACTCGTTGATTCTACACGACTTACTACTTCGCCTGTGGCCAAGTAGGTTGTTAATTGATCGCCTTTGCTGACTTGCGAATGATGATTAATAACATCAGAGGCCTGATTGTTTGTAGTGGTTATCGAGTAGCCACGTTGCAGAGTATTGAGCGGGCTGACTGCATTCATTGTGGCTGTGCATAACTGGAATTTGTGGCTCATTTGATCAAGTTGATAACGAATCGCATCTAGTGAGCGCGAATCGAGCGTGCTGACGCGGGTTTGCTGGGCGGCTAATAGCCTTTGTGGAGACTGACCACGTAAACGATGCGATAAACTTTGAAGTTTATGCCCACTTTCCTTGCTGTGGACTTGAGTACTGCGCTGCAAACGGTCTAGTAGCCTCTGTAGCGACAGTTTTTGAATATCTATAATCATAGACGGATGGGTGCGCTTTAGGCGTTGTGAGAGCCAGTCGGCGCTCTGAGAGCATGCGTTGACCGTCTCGATGGCTAGTCTTTTGATGATCCGCTGCGTATTGGTCAGCATAGACATCAAAACATCCGCTTCAGGGCAGGTCAATTCTGCAGCAACCGACGGGGTAGGTGCGCGTAAGTCCGCGACAAAGTCAGCGATAGTGTAATCAATTTCGTGACCAATGCCGGATACGATGGGAATCTTCGAGTCTGCAATGGTACGAGCCAGGGCTTCATCGTTGAATGACCACAGATCCTCGATTGAGCCACCGCCCCGTATTAACACAATAACGTCAGCGCTGGCATGGGCATTGGCAGCCCGTATGGCATGACTAATATCGACGGCCGCCTGCTCGCCTTGAACAGGAACAGAGTAAATAGTTTTTTTACAACAGGGGTAACGACGCTGAGCAACTTGTAGGTAATCCTTGATAGCGGCACTGGATGGAGAAGTAATGATGGCAATCTCAGAGGGGAAAGCGGGGATTTCTTGCTTCGTGTCTGGGTCAAATAAGCCTTCTTCGTATAACTTGCTTTTTAACGCTTCAAATTGTCTTTGTAAGGCGCCAAAGCCGGCTTCTTCCATGCCATCCACAATTAATTGCAGATCACCTCTGGCTTCATACACGCTGGCTTTTGCTTGTATAACCACCTGCAGGCCATTAGTTATCTCGAAAGGGACGCGCTGATTACTATTTTTAAACATCACGCAGCGTAATTGAGCATTTTTATCTTTGATAGAAAAATAGAGGTGGCCAGACGCCGGGCGCGCTAAATTTGAAATCTCACCTTCTACCCATATTAAGGCGAAATTTGAGGCAATTGTCTGTTTTAGTTGTTGATTAATCTCGGAAACAGAATATATTTCACGCATATTCGTCAAATTGGTTGTCATTTGTTCATTCTTGGTGGGAGTTATATATCACTTGCTAGCAGTTTACCCTGTTGGACTCAGTCTCTATAATTAGCCGCCATCTCGAACACCGGACATCGAAATGCGCATAATTCAGGAAGCTTTAACATTTGACGACGTACTACTTGTACCAGCACATTCTTGTGTGCTTCCGCGCGAAGTAGATCTTAGCACTCAACTGACGCGAGAAATTCGCTTAAACATACCACTGTTATCTGCTGCAATGGACACCGTCACTGATGGTCGCTTAGCCATTGCCATGGCCCAAGAGGGTGGTATGGGCATTATTCACAAGAATATGTCCGCGGAGATGCAAGCGCATGAAGTCACACGTGTTAAAAAATATGAAAGCGGTGTCATCAAGGACCCCATCACGGTTGGTCCTGATATTAGTATTTCAGAAGTACTAGAAATAACACGTGCGAATAATATTTCAGGTGTGCCAGTAGTTGATAAAGAACAGCTGCTCGGAATTGTTACCAGTCGTGATCTTCGTTTTGAAACTCACTTAGATGCGCCGGTGACAACTATCATGACACCTAAAGAAAGATTGGTAACAGTCGAAGAAGGTGCGAGCTTAGATAAAGTCCAAGAGTTGTTGCATAAATACCGTATTGAAAAAGTCTTGGTAGTGAATAAAGATTTTCAACTGCGCGGAATGATTACTGTTAAAGATATTCAAAAATCATTCGAGCATCCTTTTGCGTGTAAAAATGATCAAGGCCAACTACGTGCAGGTGCTGCCGTTGGTGTAGGCAAAGGAACTGATGAGCGTGTCGATGCGTTAATACAAGCTAACGTTGATGTGCTTGTGGTGGATACTGCGCATGGTCATTCTCAAGCAGTATTAGATATGGTCAAGCGGGTAAAGACTCGATATCCAGAAGTGCAAGTGATTGGTGGCAATATCGCAACTGCCGATGCAGCACTGGCATTAATCGAAAGTGGAGCAGATGCATTAAAAGTAGGTATCGGCCCGGGTTCGATTTGTACCACTAGAATCATTGCTGGTGTGGGCGTTCCACAGATAAGTGCGATTGATAATGTGGTGAGCGTTGCCAGAAAGAAAAACATTCCAGTGATTGCCGATGGTGGTATTCGTTATTCAGGCGATATTGCCAAAGCAATTGCAGCAGGTGCTGATACCATTATGGTGGGCAGTCTGTTCGCAGGAACAAAAGAATCTCCCGGCGATGTTGAATTGTATCAAGGTCGTTCTTATAAAACTTATCGCGGCATGGGGTCTATTGGCGCCATGCAACAAGGGTCTAGTGATCGCTACTTTCAAGATGGTATAATCGAAAAAGAAAAGTTAGTGCCAGAAGGAATTGAAGGGCGCGTGCCTTATAAAGGATCTATTACATCAATTCTGCAACAGCTTTTAGGTGGCGTGCGTTCTAGCATGGGTTATGTAGGTTGTAACAATATTAAAGAAATGCATACTAAGCCAGAGTTTGTAAAAATCTCTTCAGCAGGGATGCGTGAAAGCCATGTTCACGATGTTTCCATTACCAAAGAAGCACCAAATTATCACGTAGATTAATAAAAAGGGGTCAGAGCTTTTTTTGTGTCTTTATAATTTTAAAAAGGGCTCTGACCCCTTTTCACAAAGCAGTGCTTAAATGAATCCATCAACTAATGCGGACATACATTCGCAACGCATCCTAATTCTTGATTACGGGTCTCAATACACGCAATTGATTGCTCGTCGAGTGCGAGAAATTGGTGTTTATTGTGAAATTTTCTCTTGGGATTTTCCGGGTGCTGAAAAGTTTGCACAAACAGCACAGGGAGTAATTCTATCCGGCGGACCTGAGTCGACTACGTTAGAAGACACGCCTTATGTGCCTGATTACGTGTTAGATGCCAATGTTCCTGTGTTAGGTATTTGTTACGGCATGCAAGCGCTAACAAAAAAACTGGGTGGAACCGTTAGTGAATCTTCACAACGTGAGTTTGGTTTTGCACAAGTTGTCGTTAAGCAGCCAAGCAAATTGTTTTCAGATATGAGTGACGACGAAAATAAAAGTAATGAACAACGCTTAGATGTTTGGATGTCACATGGTGACAAGGTGACATCTTTGCCCGAAGGATTTGTTACTTTAGCTAGCACAGACAATGCTGAATATGCGGCGATTGCTAATGAAGATAAAAAACTTTATGGCTTACAGTTTCACCCTGAAGTAACCCATACCAAAAAAGGCGAAGAAATTCTGAGTGCCTTTTTAATGGACATTTGTGGCTGTAATGCAAGTTGGACGGCAGATAATATTGTCGGTGACATTCTCGATAGAGTTAAAATTCAAGTTGGTACCGAACATGTCATTTTAGGATTGTCTGGCGGCGTAGATTCGTCAGTCGTTGCCGCTTTATTACATAAAGCAATTGGTAAGCAACTCACATGTATATTTGTCGATAACGGTTTGTTGCGTTTACATGAAGGCGACCAGGTGA
>CAWUWP010000071.1:0-16600 GCA_963926275.1 uncultured Gammaproteobacteria bacterium
ATGGGGGCAATCATTTTGCACGGTCCACACCACTCTGCCCAGTAATCGACGAGTACGGGGACATCACTCTTTAATACTTCTTGGTCAAACGATGAATCTGTAATGTGCGTGATATTGTCACTCAATGATGGAAACTCCTAATGACTTTATTCGGACTTTGATAAGATATAATTGTATATTTAACGCATATTTGCAGTGAAAACAAGTATAGATTTACTGGTACATAGCCAGCAGTTATTCACACACCCAATTATAGATACAACGTTATACTAACTATTATGGTAATTAAAGGATTAATCGGCATTATCGGCGGCAATGGATTTGTGGGCAGCGAATTGTGCGCTCAACTAATCAGCGCTGGCTATTCAGTGAGACTACTGACACGTAACGTCAGCAAATGCCGACATCTCAAGGTGTTACCCTCATTGTCCATTATTCAAATCATAGATTACAGCGCAGACACACTGGCTGCAGCCCTTAAGGACTGCCACGCACTGGTAAATCTAATCGGGATACTTAATGAAAAAGGCCGTGATGGTAAAGAATTCCATCGAATTCATGTTGGGATCACGCGCGCAGCACTCAACGCATGCGAAAGCGCAAAAATCCCTCGGTTGCTACAAATGAGTGCATTAAATGCCGATGCTGACGGACCCAGTCATTATTTGCGCAGTAAGGGCAAAGCTGAAAACCACCTCAAAACCTTTTCAGAATCACAAGTGGATTACACTATATTCAAACCTTCTGTCATCTTTGGCGAAGGAGATAGCTTTTTAAATATGTTTGCTAGCTTGCTCAAAACGATTCCCGGCGTTTTTCCATTAGCCTTTGCAAATGCCCGATTTGCCCCTGTCTATGTCGGCGATGTTGCCAAAAAAATGACGGCGGCCATTAACGATAAATCTGCTTACAACCAATCTTACGAGTTATGTGGGCCAAACATTTACACCCTTAAAGAACTCGTTCAATATACTGCCAATATTTGTGGATACAAACGCACAATCATTGGATTACCGATGTTTTTATCTAAGATACAAGCCACTGTGTTTGAATATGTCCCAGGCAAACCATTTTCTAAAGACAACTTTAATTCTTTAAAGCTCGACAGCGTCTGCAACCAATGCGCACCCTGTACCACTTCACTAGCAGCTATTGCTCCCACCTATCTAACTAACAAATAAGTCATTATTTATTAGTGGCTAAATGACACTCTGCTTGTTTTAAAAACTCAACACGCTGCTGATGGTTTAATCGCTGGGTACTTTTTACTACCCGATAAAATTCACTAAAGTCTTTATGACAACTTTCAAACAAGTTAATAAACTCAGGCACTAACGCTTGATAAGTTGAAAATGCATTTAATTTAGCGTTATTCATATCTTCTAGTAGCCACTGCCTATAATTTTGAAGTTTCCCCCACTGTTCTAGCTGACTGATCACTCGCTGCTGATAGGCTGCAAAGGCTTGCTGTTTGAGCATAATTTTTTCTGGTTCACTGCCTGCTGAGTCATATATCTCTACCAGTTGCTGGCGCAAATTATCTACAATCTTATACAGCTGTTGTTTTTGTTGTTGAGAATCCAAGTAACGTTGCAATTCAGCTGCATTACTTTCAGCTTCAAGCCAAGCCATGACACCCAATTGCCCCACTGCCGATGCAAATGCTTCGTTAAAGCTAGTATCATTTTTTATATAGAGTTGCTGATGAGCCAATTCATGAAAAATATACTCCGCAGTCACCCTCTCCCCTCTGTCTAACATACTGCTAAGTAGCGGGTCGCTAAACCAGCCTAATGTTGAATAAGCCGGCACCGATGCAACATAGACATCTAACTGTAACTGTCTCAGTTGGTCCGCAAACTGTTCCGCTTTCACATCATCAAAGTAACCTCGATATGGCACACAACCCACCACCCAAAAACACCATGATTCCGGTTGCAGAGAAAGTTCCGGCGTTGCAAATACAACCCAGGTGACATAGTCACGCTCGAGAGCAACGTAACTGGTGTAGCTTTTATTGTTCGGCAGATGTAATTGGCTAGAAGCAAATTCACGCATCGCTAATATATTTTTAAATTTAACAATTTGCGCTGGGTCTAAATCTTCATCTTCAATTAAGCTTGATATCGATTGCCGATCACTCATCAACTTTAGATGACCGCTACTAGTGTGAGCGATATAACCCAGTGTTGAGCATGCCGTTAGTTGTACTATACTAGCCAAGACTAGAATTCGAGTTAGAATGCTGTTATTAAACACAATTTAGTTGGTAATTTATAATGCAAAAATATCTGGTTGGCGGCGCTGTTCGAGATCGCTTATTGAGTCTACCAGTACATGAACAAGACTGGGTAGTGGTGGGTTCTACGCCGCAAGAAATGCTCCACTTGGGTTTTCGCCAAGTCGGCAAAGATTTTCCTGTCTTCTTGCATCCACACACGGCTGAAGAATATGCGCTGGCACGTACAGAACGTAAATCTGGAAAAGGACATAAAGGCTTTCAAGTATTCAGCTCGCCTGATATCACTTTAGAAGAAGATTTACTACGGCGTGATTTAACTATTAATGCCATTGCCGAAGATGAACATGGCAATTTAACTGATCCCTATGGTGGCTTGGACGATATTAAAAATCGTATTTTGCGTCATATCTCTCCTGCATTTTCAGAAGATCCATTGCGTGTACTTAGAGTTGCTCGTTTTGCTGCGCGTTTTTGGCATTTAGGTTTCACTATTGACTCCAACACTTTGCAACTGATGTCATCTATCAGCCATAGTGACGAGTTAGAGCAACTCTCTAAAGAGCGCATTTGGCAAGAAACTAAGCGCTCGCTAGAAACAACTCACCCTGAAATTTATGTGCTTATACTTTTTCATGTTGGTGCTTTAGAAAAAATCGCCCCCACTCTTCATAACGCTCTACAAACCAAACCTGCATTATTAAAATTAGCAAAACTTCGCGAGATAAAAAATAATGAGTTCAAATATGTCGGCTTAGTGATGCTTGCCAGCCAGCAGCAAGATATCTTCAGCATCGATATCGCCCGCGACATAAACAAACACTTTGCATGCCCAAATGCTTTATTAGAACTTGCAACGTTAACTAATCGTTATTTTACCGATTGCCGCAACGCACTTTCTAAGAGTAGTGATGATATTTACATTATCTTACAACGACTCGATGTTTTTCGTCGTGAATCACGCTGCCTACATGTCTTAGACTGCATGCAAAGCATGATGGATTTATTTGATCTCCCTGCGACAACTTCACTAGATTTTCTGCGCGATATAGCGTCACAATTAAATGTGGTTAAATTGGATCCACAACAGCAGGCTAAGTTGAAGGGCAAACAGATAGGCGATGCGTTAGTGACATTACGCAAACAGCATATTGATCAAGCGATGAATAATTGAATGCTAAATAAAGGCGAACAGGAGCACACCTAAGAGAAGTCGATATACAACAAAAGGCATCATGCCAACAATGTTTACCAGTCTCACAAATGCCGTTATACAGATATATGCCACCACACCTGACAACGCGAACACTCCAAATGCGGCACCTATATCCATGTCGATTTGAGATGACATAAGTTGCAGCGATTTATAACTAATCGCCGCCAGGATAGTAGGAATTGATAACAAAAATGAAAAACGTGCTGCAGCCACTTTCGATAGCCCCATCATCAAGCCTGCTGTCATGGTGACTCCTGAGCGTGACGTACCAGGAATTAAAGCAAAAATTTGTGCACACCCAATAAATAAAATTCCTTTCCAGCAAAGCTTATATTCATCATGTTGCTCTTTACCTGTTTTATCCGCGTAAGCAAGTGCCAGCGCAAACAATATGGTTGTTGTCGCAATAACATAAGCACTGCGCAGGTATTGCTCGATAAAATCTGCTAATAATAAACCGGCAATCACTATAGGAATGGTGGCCACTATAATCGCAGACATTAATTGTAGGGCTTGCTGATTCTCAGCTGCTTTTGGATTAAGCATTGCCCGAATCATTTCTTGCAACTCTTTTCTAAAGTAAACCATAACCGCGATTAAACTGCCCGCATGCGCGGCCACATCCATCAGCAAGCTCTGGTCTTCCCAGCCCATCACAATAGAAATCAACACTAGATGTGCTGAACTCGACACTGGCAAAAACTCTGTTAGTCCTTGGATAAGGCCTAATGCAATTATCTGTATAAAATCCATGGTTTAAAATTCTTTATAAGCGGTGAAGCATATCTCTGCTAGTAAACTGCTCAGGCATAAATTCTAGTTTTTTAGTGAGTACCATCACTTGAAATCTTTCGCCCATTTCTGAGGGCATGATTAAGCGCTTTATTTCTGCTTGCTGCTCAAGTGTCATTACATCTGTATTGTCAGTCGCGACTTTTTCAAGCGCATTACTGGCCAGCAAGAAATGTGCTTGGGTACTATACGAATTAATATTTAAAGCACAACGCACACTCGCTTCGGCTAATGCAGTGAAATCAACATTACATGAAATGTCTTGTAGCCCTGGCCACAATAATGGTTGCTCATTGGCCACATGCCGATAGTGACAAATCAATGTGCCCATTGATCGCTGTTCATGGTAGTACTCGCTACGAGCATAACCATAGTCGATATAAAAAAATATTCCTTGTTTCACAAATGAAGCAATTTTCTCGATAAAACCATCTAACAGTAGATTAACATCGCACTGATAAGGCTCAGTTACTGTATCAAACACTTGTTTAGGTATGCGTTGACGCATTATCTCTGCAAGGCTATCGTTAGCAGGGATATTAATAAATTGAAAATTCCCACTGTCATCAACCTTCACACATCGCTCAGAAATAGTATTATTGTTCACTGATGCTAGTGTCACAGGTAATGCATCAAGCACCTCATTTGCAATCACCACGCCACAATCAATGGGCGTAGTGAGATCTTCTATCCACTCAATTTCACATGCAGGTTTATTCTGCGCTAAATATAATTTTTGGCGCTGCCTTAGCGCTGCACTTTTTTCTACAATGTAATAACGCTGCGGCAAACAATCATTCAGCTTCAATGCGTGAATCATGTCGGCTGCAAATTTTCCACTACCGGCGCCAATCTCAATAATAGAAAATGTTTCAAGCTGAGGTTTAATCTTATTGATATGTTCTGCAAACGCAGTGGCGAAGAAATTGCTTCTTTCAGGGCTAGTGGTGAAATCACCTTTTGAACCAAAGATTTGACTCGCACTTTCGTAATACCCAATTTTTTCAGTATACAAACACATCTGCATATATCGTTCGAAACTAATAGGGCTTTTATTGTGCTTAATTTCATCCACAATCATTTGTTTGCAACGATGACTACGCTGCTGTTCTTCTGAGGTGGGAATTGGCATTTCAATATTCATGGTGTACAACTTATAACGATGCCAGTGAAATATAACTCATATTGATATGGTACATTAAACAAAATTTAAATCGTTGGAATTATATATGGAACATTCATCTAAGCGGGTTGCATTAGTAACAGGATCGGCGAAGCGAATTGGAGCACAACTCGTTCGCAGACTCCACGCTGAAGGTTTACGTGTCATCCTGCATTACAATGGCTCTGAGCAAGCCGCTCAAACCATTGCCGACGAACTCAATTCAATTCGTAAAGATAGCGTTACAATTATCCAGTTCAATTTACTCGATTTAGATCAACTTGACACTTTCGCAGTTAAAATATTAGCCATATGGGGAAGGCTAGATATCTTAATTAACAATGCCTCTACATTTTATCCAACACCGATGCAAGACATCAGCATAGATCAATGGCATAACTTAATTGGCGTTAATCTGCAGGCACCATTATTTTTAACCAAAGCCCTTGCTCCAACATTAGCCATACACAAAGGCTGCATTATCAATATCGTTGACATTCATTCAGAAAGACCGTTAAAAGGTTATACCATCTACTGCATTGCCAAAGCTGGCTTAGCCATGTTGACCAAATCACTGGCTAGAGAATTAGCACCCGATGTAAGAGTTAATGGTGTCTCACCTGGAGCCATCATGTGGCCGGAAGTTAAGGATTATGAACCCATGCACCAAGACATTATTGAGCGCACTGCTCTAAAAAGAGAAGGTGATCCAACAGATATCGCTGATACAGTTTGGTTTTTAATTAACTCTGCTAATTATATAACTGGGCAGATCATCGCAGTGGATGGAGGCCGCACACTCAGCAATTAACCGGCAGTCAATTAACGCTATAATAGTCCAGTGCCATTTCTCAAGCAGTGGTATTATGATATTCAAATTAAATACTTATTAGTTACCCAATGAATCTATGTCGCTTGATTTATAAGAGCATTGCCAACAATGAAGCGGTATGTCCTGAACAGTTATCTAAGCTGATCAATAAAGCCTCTAGCAACAATAGAAAGCTTGGTTTGAGTGGCATTCTGGCGATGTCAGATAGCCGATTTTTGAAGCTATTAGAGGGCTCTTCTAAATTTGTTAATGAGTTGTATTGTAAGATCGTCAAAGACCCTAGACATCATCAAGTTGAACTGATTAGCTTTGAAGATAATGTGCATACGGAATTTACTGACTGGTCTATGGTGTTACTAGAATTAGACAAGATTGACACAAGTGCACAATCTTTTCTTCGCAAAAAATACCCCATGAAAAATGATAAGTTTGAATTCCCCAATGAATCATTTTTGATGACTTCTTTTCTGCTGGACTTGAAATATATTATATTGGATCAATAACAATATAATTAAATACACCTAAGCTTATAATGCTAGTTTCCCCACTAGGCTTGCTTTACTAGCTTCAAGTCTACCTTTCGCTTATCAAAATCTTCCCATAGCCGAGCAAACGAAGTCTTTAAAATGGGATGACTCATATCACTCGCAATATCCACCAGTGGTTTCAACACAAAAGCATATTTTGTAATATCGGAACTAGGCACATGGACGCCATCTTTATTAATTTTAGACTTGCCATATAACAACTGATCTAGATCGATTGTTCGTGAAATATATTGATTCTTACTATCTCTTACTCGCCCATGTTGAGCTTCTAGTTCACGTAAATACTGGCGCACTTCTGGTGGAGAATAGTCAGTCTCTAGACCGACCACTAAATTATGGAAATTATCACCACTAAAACCTTCTGAAGTCGTTTCATAAATAGGAGATATTTGCAGCTCACCAAATTTTTCAGCCAACTCTTTGAGCACTCGTGGAATATGTATATGCTTATCGATATTACTACCGATGCCGATGTATACCTTTTCCATCAGTTAGGCTCTTTGTCCGCGTTCTATGGTAACCCCCACAGCTTCCGAGCCTCTTACTGCACCGGGTTTAGCGATCGAAATACGTAGCCAGGGAATATTAAATTCTTGCATAACAGTTTTAGCGATTAACTCAATCAGAGTCTCCACTAGCTTTGGTTGATTTTCATCCACCAGTGTACGAATTCTCTGAGAAATTGATTTATAATCAAGGGTGTATTCTAAATCGTCAGTCTTTGCCGCTTTTGATATATCAGTGGCCATTTCAAGATTGATAGTGATTTTCTGCTGGACCTGACGTTCCCATCCAAATACGCCTATGACGGCATCCATGCTTAAATCACGTATAAAAACTGTGTCCATAGTTGAGCTGAGTTCCCTTAATTAATTATCTGATCGGCTAATTGACATTAGATCGCCTCTATATATTGTCTACCATATACCTTTCTGTTAAGGTACGCCGCCCATACGTAATATACAAACACAAGAAAATTTACAATGTCTAGAGTATGTCAAGTTACCGGTAAGCGACCTGTTGCAGGAAACAACGTCTCGCATGCGCATAATAAAACGCGCCGAAGATTTCTTCCAAACTTACACTCCCATCGATTCTGGGTAGAGAGCGAAGGCCGTTGGGTCAAATTGCGCTTAACTACTAAAGGAATGCGGATTATTGATAAAAAAGGGATCGATGCTGTTCTTGCAGAAATGCGTTCTCGCGGTGAAACTGCTTAAAACAGCAACCCGCTAAACAATCGAGAAAAAATTATGCGAGAAAAAATTAAATTAGTGTCTACAGCAGACACCGGTCATTACTACACGACGACTAAGAACAAGCGAACTATGCCTGACAAAATGGAGATCAAAAAGTATGATCCCGTTGTTCGTAAGCACGTGCTTTATAAAGAAGCCAAAATCAAATAATTAAGTTCGAATAGTTATTTTGCCTAGCGCCACCCGCTAGGCATGGTTGTATATTGGTTGTAACGAATAATCCCGCAAAGACCGAGCAAACTCTTCTAATACCCTTATTCCTGTTGCTTCTGCCTGCTGGCACCATTCAGCAACGGCCCTCAACATTTCTTTGTTATTTTTGTATTTACGCGTCCACACTTCAGTCAATCGCTGCTGATAGTCGTACACTGTTTTAAGCTGAAGATTGTCATGCAATATCTGGTTCAGATAGTCGATTTGCACGCCCGTCATAATACTTCGTTCGCGAATGATCGCTTTTTGCACTCGTTTTAAGGTAGTCCTATAAGTGCCGTCTGCCTGCCCTATCTCAGCCTTTAATACCGGCAAAGTCACCTGCTTGGCATAATCAGCCATCACATGAAGCTTGCTAGTCAGCATGGCGCGTACAGTGTCTAATTCGAGCTGTCGTTTTCCTGCTTGAACGCTTTGCTGTATGGGTCTTGGTGCTACTTTCTTAACTTCAGCTAAACCTAGTGCGCTAAGTAATCGGATATACATCCAACCAATATCAAACTCCCACCACTTCACTGAAAAACGGGCAGAACTAGGATAAGCGTGGTGGTTATTGTGTAACTCCTCACCCCCAATAATGATGCCTATATTAGTTAGGTTGGTCGAACCATCCTGTGGCTCAAAATTACGGTACCCCCAATAATGCCCAGCACCATTGACTAAGCCCGCTGCAAAAATTGGAATCCAAGCTAATTGAATCGCCCAATAAGTCAGGCCAATTGGGCCAAATAATGTCAAATATATAATTAGACAAGTCCCCATACCTGCAAAGCTATAGCGATTGTAGATTTTGTGTTCAACCCAATCTTCAGGCGTGCCATGGCCATATTCTTCACTCACTTGAGGATCAAATGCAGAGTTTCGATACAACTCGGCACCCTCCAACAACACCTTTTTAATACCGTACACATGAGGACTGTGCGGATCATTCTGTTTTTCTGTGTGTGCATGATGCTTGCGATGAACAGCGACCCATTCTTTAGTATTTTGTCCGGTGGTAAACCACAACCAGAATCTGAAAATATGGCTGACTAAGGGATGCAGAGTAATTGCATGATGCGCTTGGCAACGATGCAGATATAGCGTGACCGACACGATCGTAAGATGAGTCGCAAGCAATACGCAGATTAAATCTCCCCACAAAGGTAACTGTAAAATTCCATCTAACATCTAAATAATTCCTTAAAATACATAACTATTTCTATTCAACTTCTATCAACAAACTGTATAGACAAATGATACGTGGACAGAGGGATAATCGGCAAGTCCTAACCCAAATTATTGACAATCTGCAGGCATTTGCAGATTAATATGTCCCTGCTTCGTCACATTGGCTTGCCAACCTGGCTGCACGTAAATTGTGCCTGAATCATCAACCACAATACAGGGGCTGCTTAATGCCTGACCACTCACTAACTGATGACGTAAATACATGGGCACCGGTTTTTTCATATCGGTTAGTGTGGTGAAATCAGTTGGCTTAGCAGGCGAGCCCTGTTTAATTGCCATTGGTTCTAGTTCAGGTGCGTCTTGATAGGCCCAGACCCTCGCTGTGACTAGCTCAATATTATCTTTTTTCAGACTAAAGCCAAAACGTTGTTCATGAGCTTCTTGAAACTGTGCCTCAACTTCACCACCAGACCAGACTGATAACACTGGATTGACCGCGATAACGCAAATCTAACCACCAGCTAGCGCGATTAGAAGTGATTTTTACCTTTGTTAGTTGCTGTATTGCTTCTATTTTTAGCTGTTCAAATATATCCACCACACGATCATTATCTAGCGTCGACCATAATTGACAGACTGATTTGGACATCATCTGTCCCACTGGCGCCGTCAACATTCCCTGCGCCGACAATAACCCTGCATTGACAGGGACCAGTATCGTTGTAATGCCTAATTCTTCTGCCACTGCGCACATATGCAGGCCGCCTGCTCCCCCAAAAGGAAATAAGCAGAACTGGCTTGGGTCATGGCCACGATGAATTGATATCACTCTAAGTGCCTGCACCATATGCGCATTCACCATCTGAATAATACCTAAGGCGGCCTGTTCGATGGTGCACTGCATTTTATCCGCGATAGGTTGCAAAGCTTGTTGTGCCGCTGCTCGGTCTAGCGTTAGTCCACTGGCCCACGTTTGCGCCACCGGCAAACGTCCCAGCACACATTGGCGTCGGTAATGGTCGCTTGAGTGCCACCGTCGCCATAACAGGCCGGCCCTGGTTGTGCGCCCGCTGATTCGGGCCCTACATGTAAACCGCCAGCAGAATCTATACGCGCAATCGAGCCTCCTCCCGCGCCGATGGTATGGATATCTAGCATCGGTATTGCCAATGGGAACTCTGCAACCTGGCCTTCATTGGTATAGCTGGGTTGATGGTTTATTAACGATACATCTGTTGACGTACCACCCATGTCTAGCGTCAATAGTTTTTCGTGACCACTGCTTTTAGCAATGGCGGTCGCCGCAATCACTCCTCCTGCTGGGCCTGACAACAATAACCGCACTGCTTGTTTTCCTGCACTATCAGCCGGTAGTGTCGTAGCATCACTTTGCATCACATGGATTGTTGATGACAAGGTCGACTGAAGATCAACCAGATAACGTTGTGTAATGGGCCCTAAGAAGCTATTTAGGCAGGTCACCACTGCTCGCTCATACTCTCGTTGCTCCGGCAATATCTGACTTGAGCGCGATACAAAAAGATCATCTTGCAGCACTTGCTCTATGACCAATTCATGTGTGTCATTTAAAAATGAAAACAACATGCAGATGGCTACTGCCTCGACTCCATGGCTGCGAAGTTCAGTTTTCAATTGCGCTAATTGTTGATCAGAAACTGGGGTTAACTCGCTACCATCTGCTTGCAAACGCCCCTCTATTTCAAAGCATAAAGCTGATTCTACTAATTGCCGATCACGTTGCGGACATAAGCTATAAAGTTGTGAGCGTGTTTGTCGACCAATAAGAAGTAGATCTTTCAGACCTTGATTGGTAATGAGTGCAGTTTTAGCGCCTTTACCTTCTAGCAGCGCGTTAGTGGCAACCGTAGTACCATGGACTATATGCATCTGCTCGGGCGCTATGTTCAGATGTTTTAAGCTTGCAATAATGGCTTGCTCAGGGGCATGCAGGCGAGATAAATATAGATCAATTGAAATATGAAGAAGATTTAGGCGACACTCAAGGCCCACTAACTATCGGTGTTTCCTTATCTCGAGAAATTGAGCAAAAACAACAACGCGTCGTTGTCATTGGAGATTCTGATTTTATGGCCAATGGTTATATCGGCTATGGTGCTAATTTTGAACTTAGCTTGAATATATTAAATTGGCTAACTGAGGACGATAAGTTACTCTCTATCACACACCAAGCGGCTCCAGATCAAAGTTTAGCGCTGGCAGATAAGGATGTAACATTCATTGCTCTAATATTATTGCTGCTTGTACCAGGCACCTTAATTGGAACTGGTTTTGGAATACGCTGGCTACGCCATAAGCATTAACATCAAATACAAATATGAATACCTCAGCGATAACACACGGATCGGTTAACGAAGCGCTTAATTTAGAAGTTAACACCGACATTACCAGTGACATACATGAGTTTTTTACGGTCAGATACAGCAATGAACCTGCCGATAACATTATTCATTTACTAACTAATGTGACGACACCGTCGTTGCAATCTGAGCAGATTTTTGAATCTTGGCAAGGTGCTGCCCATAGCACTAGCAATCCAGAGGGTTGGCAATTATTTGAAAATGATCAATATTTATTAGCCTGTGTGCCACAAACATTAATCGCAAACTTACCCATGGATCAAGCTAGCGAAAAAGCATACTCAGCAATTTTTGAGTTAATGCATACTTATGGCTATCCATTCCTAATACGCACCTGGAATTTTTTCTCTGATATCACCAGTGATGGCTATGCAGGGTCAAATAATTACCAGCTATTTTGTTCCGGTAGATCACGCGCATATCAACAGCAATCATTAGTGCAACAATCTTACCCGGCAGCGACTGTCATCGGCACACAGCAAAGCGGCTTACAAATTTTCTTTATTGCGGCTAAACAGGCGGGGGTTGGAATAGAAAATTCTCGTCAGGTTAGCGCTTTTGACTATCCGGCTATTTATAGTCAAGACCCTCCGTTATTTTCGCGTGCATTGTTGCACCGCAATCAATCACAACAGATATTATTTGTGTCGGGTACAGCAAGTATCACTGGTCACGACACACAATATGCAGGAGACATCAATCGGCAAACTGAAATTTGTTTATCCAATATTGAACAACTTATTTCTACTGCCATTCATGAACAGGATATGACTCCGATTAACTTGCGTGAATTTTCTCAATTTAAGGTCTACCTTAAAAATCCTAATGACATTGAAACAGTCCGCACTCATATGCAGCAAATACTCGGCCCCAGCACACCCGTTTATTATTTACATGGCGATATGTGTCGCTCAGATTTATCTGTAGAAATAGAAGCTCTCGCAATTATTCCAATTCTATAAATTTGTCGTTATGCCAGAACTCCCTGAAGTAGAAACAACTCGGCGCGGCATAGAACCACACATAAGCGGACAAAAAGTTTTATCCGTAGTGACTCGTACCAAAAAGTTACGCTGGCCAATTCCCAGCCAACTGAATAACAAACTCAGCAATCAAGTTTTCTCATCGGTAACAAGACGCGCCAAATACTTATTACTTCATAGTGAACCTGGCACATTAATTATCCATTTAGGCATGTCAGGTAGCTTGCGTATCACAGAGCCAAAGGTTACAGCTCAAAAGCATGATCATGTCGATATTGTATTCAGTAAGTGCATATTACGTCTACGCGACCCGCGCCGTTTTGGGGCTGTGCTTTGGACCAGTAAAGACCCGCTTACACACAAATTATTAGCGTCATTAGGCCCAGAGCCATTGCACGAAGAATTCACTGCGCAGCATTTATATCAAGCCTCACGCAAACGCCGTGTTTCTGTTAAAGAATTTATTATGAATTCTCACGTGGTGGTGGGCGTAGGAAACATTTATGCCACTGAGGCATTATTCACTAGCAAAATTCACCCACTGCGTGCCGCTGGGAAAATATCATTGCCTCGTTACGAATTATTAGTAACGGCTATCAAGACTATCTTAGCTGAAGCGATACTGCGTGGCGGCACGACGCTGCGAGATTTCACTCGAGAAGATGGTAAACCAGGCTACTTCCAGCAACAGCTGCAGGTATACGGAAGAGCCAAGCAACCCTGCGTTATATGTTCTCACCCATTGCGTTCAACCAAACAAGGACAACGTACAACGACCTACTGCACACAATGCCAACGTTAACGATTACTTAACTATAGCTAAGCCTTCACCACGCGGATCTGATGCAGATTCCACTTTATTGTTTTCTTGGTCCCAAATAATTGCCTGCATATTCCCGTAACTACGTGACATTTCATTGAGCTGATGACCTTTAGCGGCAAGTACTGATTGCTCATGTTCAGATAAGGCATTCATTTCAAATTGAATTTCATCAGGTAAGTATTGATGATGAAATCTTCGCTGGCTGACTATTTCATTTGCACTCGCACCCTGCTGATATTTTATTAGCGCTAATGCCAACATACTAATAATTCGACTGCCACCGGGTGTACCAATAATTAAAATGCGTTGCTCGTCGCGCGCAAACAAAGGCGTCATACTCGATAACATTCGTTTGCCCGGTTGTATTGAATTAGCATCAGAGCCTACCAAGCCCCATACATTTGCCACGCCGCTAGCCATGGAAAAATCATCCATTTCATCGTTTAACAACACTCCTGTTCCCGCTGCTACAAAACCACTACCAAATGGATAATTAATTGATAATGTGGCGGCCACATAACTACCGTCACTATCTAGCACTGAAAAATGCGTTGTATCCTCGCCCTTTGATTCAGATTCATTTTGCAGGGATTGGCTTGTAGTTGCCTTTGCTTGATTGAAATCAGAAAATTTCTGTTGTGCGTATTGTTTATCCAGCAATTTACCCATCGGTATATTTGTATAGTCAGGATCGCCCAGATAAATTGCTCTATCTTGATATGCGCGTCGCATCGCTTCTATAACTTCATGCATTGATTGTGCGTCATCAAGATCTACTGTTTGTGTTTGCTCTAACATTGAGAGTATTTGTGTGATGACGACACCACCAGAGGTCGGTGGTGGTGGCATGATTATCTCAACCCCGAGGTAATTAGTTTTGATCGGCATTCTTTTTATAATTTTATAGCTCGCCAAATCTTGTAACGTCCATATGCCTCCAGCGGCTTGCACACCTTCGACGAGTTTGCTTGCAATCTCGCCTCGATAAAAACTGTTAGCGCCCCCCTGTGCAATGCTCTCTAGTGTATTCGCCAAATCAATTTGCCGAATGACAAAATCGCTTTTGGGCACTTCACCATTATCTAAAAATATTTTACTGGCCTCAGGCGATGCCAGTAATGCTTGCTTGCGTAAGCTCACAAGTTTTAAATAATGATTCCCAGGCGTAAAGCCATTTCTTGCGACATCTATTGCTGGCTGTAAATTCTCCTGCAATGACCGCTGGCCGTAGTCATTATTAATCACTTCTAGTGCTGCAACTACGCCGGGGATACCTGCAGATAATGGCCCATCAATAGACGTGCGGGTTAGCTTGCCTTGTTCATCCAGATACATATCATGCGTTGAACCGAGTGGCGCGACTTCTCTGCCATCGATAACAACATCATTGTTATTTTGCCCCTCATGTAATAACCAAAAACCCCCACCCCCTAATCCACTGCCATAAGGTTCAACCACTGCGAGTACTGCACTGATCGCGACGGCTGCATCAAATGCATTACCTCCCGCCTGCATAACTTGTTCGCCTGCCGTTGTCGCCAACTTATGCGCACTTGCTACTGCATAGGCGTTTTTATTTTCGCTTGCATGCGCTATTAAGAATGTGGAGAAAAATATAAATATTATTACGTTTCGGAATATCATCAGTTAAACTTTACTTTTCATGAGCGCACTATATTTATCATGTAGCTGTTGATTTGTTTCTGTGTGCCCAGGGTCAATTAGAATACAATCCACCGGACACACTTCAATACATTGAGGCACATCAAAATGTCCGACACATTCGGTACATTTTTCATTTGTTATTTGATATATTTCTGCACCTTCGAATATCGCATCATTAGGACACTCTGGCTCACATACATCACAATTTATACACTCATCAGTAATATAAAGTGCCATGACTATTTGCTTTTAAGCTTTTTCTTCAACGCTTGCTCAACTTGAGGATGTACGAATTTTGAAATATCGCCCCCCAGTAATACAACCTCTCTGACAATACTAGATGAGATAAATGAAAACTGCTCTGCTGGTGTCAAGAAAATAGATTCCAGTGTTGGATCAAGGTGCCGATTAATACTAGCTAACTGAAATTCAAACTCAAAATCAGATACTGCTCTCAATCCTCGCAATACCGCTAAAGCGCCATGATCTCTAGCAAAATTAACGAGTAGCCCGTCAAACCCGCACACTTCTACTCCTTCATATTCAGAAAATACACTATTGGCTAAGGCGACTCTCTCATCTAAATCGAATAGAGGTTCCTTCTGAGGACTTGCTGCAATTCCTACAATCACCTTATCAAATACGTGCATAGCTCTTCTCACTATGTCTGCATGACCATTGGTGACGGGATCAAATGTTCCTGGATAAACTACTATCTTTGGCATGGATAATATTTGCTTGAGTTATATTACGGTAGCATTATTTTGCTACCACTAGCCCACATTCTACTTGACCTGCTTTTAACTGTCTCTGCCATTGCCATGACTGTGGCAATGTTTTGGGGAATTTCTCAGGAGATGCCTCTAAATAAATCAGGCCACCTTTCTTAACACAGCCAATATCAGCTATATTTTCAAGTAACTCATTTGGATTATATTTAGAATAGGGTGGGTCTAGAAATATTATGTCGAATTGATCAGAGCAATTATTCATATAAGACAATGCATCTGCGCGTATTAGACTGACTTCTTGCGCATCTAATTTTTCTACCTGCGCTGAAAGTAATGAAATTATTTGTTGATCATTGTCGACCAATGTTGCATGGGCGGCCCCACGTGATACCGCTTCGAAGCCTAGCGCGCCACTACCGGCAAATAAGTCTAAGCAGTAGCTACCTTCAATCCGCGCTTGCAACCAGTTAAAGAGAGTTTCTCTAACTCGGCTAGGTGTCGGTCGAACATCGTCTTGAAGAACTACCGGTAACTTAGTGCCGCGCCAACGCCCCGCAATTATCCTAAC
>CAWUWP010000072.1:0-16176 GCA_963926275.1 uncultured Gammaproteobacteria bacterium
TCAAACCACCTCATATTCGTTTGATGATACTCAGCACGGCGCCGATCTATTTGATCTTAAGGTAGAAGGCAACATTTATACGCGCATCATGAACCCAACTTCTTCGGTGTTGGAAAAGCGCGTGACGGAAATGGAAGGTGGTGTAGGCGCGCTTGCATTAGCCTCTGGCATGTCAGCCATCACTTATGCGATTTTTACAATAACTCAGCAAGGTGACAATATTGTATCGGCCTCTTCACTCTATGGTGGCACCTATAATTTATTTGCACATACGTTACCGCGCCTAGGGATTGAAGTTCGTTTTGCCGATCAACACGATGTTGCTGGCATGGAGGAATTAATTGATGACAATACCAAAGCAGTGTTTGCTGAAACCATCGGCAATCCTGCGGGCAATGTTTTAGATATTAGTGCCGTGGCAGACATGGCGCATAGACATGGTGTTCCACTTATTGTTGATAACACCGTCCCCACTCCTTATTTGTGTCGGCCTTTTGAACATGGCGCAGATATTGTCGTCCATGCATTGACAAAGTATATGGGCGGACATGGCACTTCTATTGGTGGCATTGTGGTTGATTCAGGGAAATTCCCCTGGGCAAAACACGCTAAACGTTTCCCCATGTTAAATGAGCCTGATCCTTCTTATCATGGTGTGGTTTATACCAAGGCGATGGGAGATGCCGCCTTTATTGGACGCACACGCGTGGTACCTTTACGAAATATGGGTGCAGCGATATCACCTTTTAATAGTTTTCAAATTTTACAGGGCATTGAAACTTTACCCGTCCGCATGGATAGACATTGCGAGAATGCGATCACCGTTGCTAAATATCTACAAGATCATGACCAGATAAGCTGGGTACGCTACGCAGGTTTAGACAACCATCTAGACAAACCATTAACTGATAAATATATGGGTGGGCGTGCATCAGCAATATTAAGTTTTGGCATTAAAGGTGGCGCAGCAGCTGGCGCTAAATTTATTGATGCGCTTAATCTAATAGTCCGACTAGTCAATATCGGTGATGCCAAATCACTCGCCTGTCATCCTGCCAGCACAACACACAGGCAACTGTCTGCTGAAGAAATGAAAACAGCAGGCGTTAGCGAAGACTTGATTCGTTTATCCATAGGCATAGAACATATTGATGACATCATGGCTGATTTGACGCAGGCACTAGAAAAAACTCTATGATGAAATACATGAGTAGTCAGCTTACTTGTGAGTAATCATCATGCAGCCATATATTGGAAAAGGAATATTTCGTAGCGGTCACACTAATAGCATTTTAGCTGGCTCGCCAGCACGCAAACTAGTCGCGCAACACAAAAGTAAATGTTTCCGCAAGCAGGCTGAGCAAAAAATTATTCCTGCCGGCCATGGAATTCGTTTATCTGCTTTGTATAACACTCAAGCACAATCCAACTCACCTGTAGTGGTGCTTTTACATGGTTGGTTAGGCTGTTCCGATTCACTGTATTTAATAACACTGGGTGATTTTTTATTTAAGCAAGGCTTTAATGTGGTGCGATTAAATTTACGTGACCACGGCAATTCGCATCATCTTAATGAAAAGATCTTTCACTCTTGTCGCATTCAAGAGGTCATAAATGCTTGCATTCATATACAACATGAATTTAAGCAGCCCATTTCAATAATAGGTTTCTCGCTGGGTGCCAACTTCGCTTTGCGCATTAATGCTTTTAGCACTTCGAATCAGTTAGAGTTAAATAACACTATCTCTTTTTGCCCAGTAATAGACCCTGGCAGCACATTAGAGGCGCTTGAAAACTCTCTGCTTGTGTATCGGCGTTATTTTATGCGCCGCTGGAAAGCATCTTTTTACCAGAAATCCGAGACATTCCCACATCTTTTTTCTAAAGAAATTTTCGATCAATGCAAAACTCTAAGGCAAGCGACTGAAGTGTTAGCGACCCGTTATGCCGGCTTCAATAATTTACAATCATACTTAGAAGGCTATTCAATTGCTGGCGACAGACTCAACACACTGCAAACATCCGCACACATTGTGCTAGCCAAGGATGACCCAATAATCCCATGGAAAGACCAGAGCAAACTTGCTGTCAGTGAACATACAATCATTACACTAACCGAGCACGGCGGACATTGTGGATTTTTAGAGTATGATTTAAGCAGCCCATGGATAGAGCAGTTTTCATTACTCCATCTTTAAAATAATATCAACTAAATTTAATCAATCTCGTTAACTCGACGTAATTATATTCAGCACTTTTCACCACATCTAAAAATCTCACAACCACCTCATTAAAAGTAGATTCAGCCATCACTATTTAGTAATACTTCAAAGCTATACACCAAGCCTGGATACTTCAGCAGAAGTGCAGGACAGACTAAAAATAATCAAATCAAATGATAAACGAATATCAATTAATTGCTATTCGAACAATAACAGGAAGAATCATGGGAAAAATATTTGTTAAATCACTCTGCGTACTGCTGTCGTCAACACTATTTTCATCGACAATATTACTAACAAGTTGCACTGGTCGAGACCCTCGGCCCATACAAACATCTCAAGTCGGAGACAAAGAAAAGTCATGCTCCACCCTAGAAACAGAAATGGAAAATATTGACAAAGATATATTAGAAAGATTTCCAAATGCTAGCAAGTCTGGATCTAATACCGGTTTAGGTATTGCTGGGGTGTTTCTCATCGTCCCTTGGTTCTTCATGGATTTCAGTAAAGCCGATGAAATCGAAGTTAGCGCACTAATTGATAGACATAATCATCTTTTGCTCACGTCACAAGAAAATTCATGCGCGTCAAAGCGAGAACGAATCCCTACTATTGTAGAAATGCAACGGCAAGCCAAAGCAGCCAATAAAGATAAATATGCTCAATAGTTAAATATAATTCCCTGTCAGTGACTTTCGCTAATAGATTGTCACTGACATCCAGGAACTAACCCCAAACTAAAATATTTATAAAAACTGGTGTTTTCCAGTCCTTAGAAATTCCATTTCTGCATCAGTACTCTCTCGCCCCAGTATCATATTCAATTCAGGAAAACGGCCAAACTTTGAAATCACAAAGTGATGATTTTCAGCAAAGCTAAGCGTTCTAGAATACAATTATTTAAGCTTATCTGGCGCCTCATCTCTCAGGCTTGCAAACATTTTCACACTTAAATTTTGCATGTCTAAATTTTCTGCATGCATAAGAGGCATGTAAAAAAACTGGCGTTCCACAAAAAATAACTTTTGGTCCTAACTAGCATCAATCCCTTCATATACAAGCTGTATCGCTTGTATATCTTGCGCAAATGATTGCGCACTATTTCGATAGATATGACGAGAAAGCTGAACGGCGCATTGATACTAGCGAACGCCGTGAATTAGTTCGCTATGAAATCAGTAAAGCACCGCGCCGCACAGGTAACCACCGCCGCAAAATCAACGGTTGGTCAGAATGTTCGGAATATAAACTCATGTAAACACACTCATATTTATATGAGCGATAGTCGACTCAGACATACCCCACTAGACTTTGTGTATGACTCTAAATACATTGTGTTTAGTCAATTTTTCCTGACGTAAATTTTCTTCAACCGCCAACGAGTATTGGCTGATGTCTACAGCCGGCTCAATATTACGTGCCGCCATCACTGAGTGGTAAGCCACTTGGCCCAATTCCGCCATTATGGCGTCCAAACTACTCACCTCAGCATGATTCCCGCTCATATCCTCATGAACAATTAATACGCCTTTAGTGTCTAGATGAGACCAAGCATCGTGAAGTAATTGCTTGTATTGATCAGCGCTCACTTTTGAGTACACATCACTCACAACAACCACATTATGAGAGCCTGCCAAGGCGACCTCATCAATAGTGGCATAACTCATCTGGTGTTGATCTTGAGTATGCGCAGAAAAATAGAGGGAAATACTAGTTGCCAAATCATTATTGACCTCACCAATATGCCAACTATGAGCACTCTGTACATTAACCAAGGACGATAAAATCACATCATTGGCTAGCATTCCATAGTCAGATCCGACATGCAGCATGGTACTTTGCTGTTTTTTACCGACATACTGGGTAATCACTCTTTCTGTCACTGCACTGGCAGCATATTCATTCCAGATTGTTTTACACAAAGGAACAAATGCCTGCTTGATATAATTAGTAATATCGCCATCACTATTGCTTGTTTGCAAACTTGATAACAGTAAATTACTGCGCTCTTTAAAGAACCACTCAATACTACTTGGCATAGGTTCAGGCCATTTTCTACCGACCCGAATAGACATCACGCCATCATTCTCTGCGGTAATGTTACTGAACCCTGTCCATCGCTCACGGCTCAAGAATATATTCTCAAGAAAACTGCGCGACCAAAAATCCTTCTCCGCCGCCTGCCCTTCTGGATACACCGGCACAACAATAGAACCACCGGGCTTAAGATGCTTTAGCAATTCTAAAATAAAAGAAGTCCCCCAATGATTAGCAAACAAGGACACGCTAACACCTATGTAAATACGATCTAGCGCAGCGGGCAGAACTGGATAGAAAAAATTACCCACCTTACCGTCAGAAAAATCCATTTCGATATGCTCACTAAAAGGAGTCATGCTGTAGATAGATCTATCTGGGCGCACCTGATTATTCTTATCGCGCTCCCTCGAAAAGTAATATTCGAGATCTTCTTGTATATATTCTTCACCGAGATGTAAAACCACCTGACTCATGCAACGTATCCTGAATTATGTAATCGAGAGGCGGAGTACATTAGCAAAAACACTGGGCGAACTAAACCCACTCCGGCATGAAGTTTTTAAATAACAATGAAAATAAGCGTTAGCGAGAAGCTGAAAAGGCAGCGCCATAGCGATTCACTTTGGCTTTATGAGATATCCCTGATTTAGGTTTCTCTATAATGGGCTTTGTGTATTTATGATGCCCTTGCTTTGGGTGATGCCGATTATATTGATCACCATAGTGATGTGATTTGTAACGAGGATAGTACGCAGGCAAATAATAGTTACCTTCCGGCTCATTAACCTGCACATAAATTGTTTCTGGCTTCTGCTGGTTAGCCGCTCTGGCTTGAGCAGCTTGCTGTTTTTCAGCCAGTTGCTGGGAACGTCGCTGCTGCAATCGTTCTAATTGATTTTGAATTGAGTAGTAATCATCTTGCGAATTGGCTTGTTGGTATTGTTCTGTAAATTGCAGCGCAACATGATCAATGTCCTGGCTAGGCAATGCTTCGGCATAATGCGTCACCCCTTGTGCATCAACCCACTTATAGAGTTGTTGTGCTTGCGCCTCAAATACGAACACACTCACTACTAACAAAACAACGATCGCTTTCAGTTTCATTATCGACACTCTGTTAACGGTTTTATGCATATCTAATCTTTATTATACAGTAGAGCTGAGTTCCATTGGGCAAACTTACAGAAACCTCAGCATCTATACGTTTTTTCATCAACGCGCGTGCCAGCGGAGAATCCATACTGATGTATTCTGGGGCATCATCAAACTCATCAGGGCCGACAATACGGTATTCCGACAGTTGCACCTGTTCCTGCTGTTCGCTCTCGACTGTCACCCAAGCGCCAAAATAGACGCATTTAGTATCATTGGGCGCACTATCTACGACCGTAATATCGCCTAATCGTTTCTGCAAATACCTCACGCGATAATCAATTTCACGCAGTTGTTTTTTGCCGTAGATATATTCAGCATTTTCGGAGCGATCTCCCTGAGCGGCCGCCTCCTGGACTGAGCGCGTCACTTTGGGACGTTTCACTGTCCATAAATAATCATGCTCTTTTTGAAGCCGATCTTTACCTGCCGCGGTAATGTATTTTGACTTTGGAGGCGCAGGAGGACGATACCGACCCATAACATCATTTACTCGCGTTTAGTCCAGCCATTTATATCTTCAGGCGCACTATGCTCATCCAACTGATCCCATACGACGTATCCAGTATCTTTGTTATAGACAGAACGTGCGGCGTCTTCAGGTGATTCAAACGTCAATGTTGGCATTCCGTCCACCCATAGATCCCATAAGCCATGAGGCTCTTGACGTATCTCAAATTTAGCGACATCTGTATCTAATGTGTATTCCATTGTGAGCACTTTCATGAGAGTTTTATAGCTTAATAATATGCGGACTTATGGGGCAAGATACAATGACCAAAGCCAAATTTGTTTTTCATGGAATATTTCTGGATGTTGTTGATAACAGCTACACGCTCAAGCAAATCACTAGAGTGTTATTTGATGTTGAGTTCAATCAACAGTTTCACTCTCACTTAATGGCAGATATTGAACTCATAAAAGAGGATGGAGAGTTTGAAGTGCGCAGCCAATTAGCCTTCAGCTGTCCACAGTTTGCCGCCGCCGCGGTCCAATATTATCAGTACGCATTAGGCCCGCAAGCCGCACAAATTAGCCACAGCGGCCCTAAGGGCGCTAGCATTGCTACTAACAATGTTATTCGCGCACAATGGTGCACAGAGTTAGAGACCGAAGAATAAAAAACTAATAATCCGCACCAAACAATCTTCCCGTCATTCCCGTAAAGACGGAAATCCCGCTAATACTAGAAATTACTAGAGGTTGTATTTTGAAATGGTTAATTTAGCGACGAACACTGTTTTATTTAAGGCTAAATAAGCAAGCTCGACTGGACCCCCGCCTTCACAGGAATGACGGAGAAAGTTTAGACTCATAGGTTAATGGCCACTTCATAAAGCTGATGCTCACTTTGTATATATTTTCTTTCAAATGGAGTAGACGCTGCCTCAACGTCCAACTCTAGTTGTTTTACCCCAACTTCACCTGCACCACTAATTTCTAGTGCTTGTACAAATTCTTCTGCATACACCTGCCAATTAGTACGCATAGTCAACACACCGCCCAACGCAATCACAGTGGGGAAAATAGGGTGCCCATGCCAGCGACGTTGCAAATGCCCCGGCTTTGGCCAAGGATTAGGATAAAATAAATAATGCCGAGCAATGCTCCAATTGGCATCTTTAATTAACCGCCACAGATGCACACAGTCACATTGAACAAACAATAAGTTTTCAGATTGCTCACCAAAAGCGTGGCTGCGTTGCAATCTATCAATTGATTTATCAACACCAATAACTTTGTGATCAGGAAATTTTTCTGCCAAACGATAACTACTCTCACCGATCCCACAGCCGCTATCCAATATGACTTTGCTTGATGATACAAATTCACTAGCCATTTGAAATGCATTTACTGCATGCTTAGGTATAGAATCCTGAAACTCAGAGTTTTGATACTTCAGCACCAACTTCGCCAGATTCTTATGTGGCGATATTTGACTGCTGATGATTAATGACGATTTAGTTACACTCATAACAAAAATATACAAATTAAATGAAAGCACCGATTGCGCAAAAGATAGCTCATGAAGTCACAACACATAGTGACACAAGAAATGACCAGTACGCATGGTTACGCGACCCAAACTGGCAACAGGTTATGCGCGACCCTTCTTTGTTGCGCAAAGATATACGCGATTATCTAGAGCAAGAGAATGCATTCACTAAAGATTGGATGCAAGACACCGAACAACTACAAGCGTCACTGTTTGAGGAAATGAAAGCGCGCATCAAAGAAGATGATTCTTCCATCCCCAGCAAAGACGGTATTTACCATTATTATGATCGTTACAACATCGGCGCAGAACATTCATTATATTGCCGCTATCAGCAGCCAGGTAAAGAAGAAATTCTACTCGATGCCGACAGCCTATCTAAACAGTATGATTATTTTGACATTGGTGATTGCGAACATAGCCCGAACCATCGCTATCTTGCTTACTGCATAGATACCAAGGGCTCAGAGTTTTATACGCTATCTATATTAGATCTAAGCAACGGAAAGTATTTAACTGAAACAATTGAAAATATCCAAGGTAACTTTGTATGGGCAATGGATAGTGAAACACTATTCTATACCACGCTTGACTCTAATCATCGCCCAGATAAAGTGTTTCGCCACACTTTAAATACCTCACCGAAACAAGATGAGTTGATTTACCAGGAAAAGGATTCTGGGTTTTTTGTCGGCTTAGATCGCACCGAATCAAATCGGTTTATTTTAATTTCAGTTCACGACCACACCACCAGCGAACTTCATTATTTAGATGCTTATCAACCCAAGCAGGCAATAAAATTATTTCAAGCACGCTACACTGATATTGAATACTCAATTACTGACCATAGCGATAGTTGGTACATCACCACCAATGCTGATGGGTGCGCAGATTACAAAATCATGTGTGCTCCGATAGAAAACACCCAACGAGAACACTGGAAAGACTTTTATGTGCCGGCTACAGGAACATTGTTACAAGGCCTATATATGTTTCAAAATCACATGGTGCGCTATGAACGCTATCAAGGACTACCAAAAATCATTATTGCTTCTTTAGACGCTAATGAGCCTGAATTTGCCATTGAGTTTGACGAAGAAGCCTACGAACTAGGCATTGACCCAGGACTTGAATTTGAGTCAACGAACGTACGCTACTCATATACATCAATGACCACCCCTAGCCAGGTGTTTGATTTTGACATGCAGCGACGCACACGTGAACTGCGCAAGCAGCAAGAAGTTCCATCAGGGCATGACCCCAAGGACTATGTCACTAAGCGTATTTTTGCTCGCGCCCAAGATGGCACAAACATCCCCATCTCATTACTTTACAAACGAGACACACCGCTTGATGGCAGTGCACCATTGTTACTGTATGGCTATGGCTCTTATGGCAGCAGCATGCCCGCCAGCTTCTCTACCACCAGATTCAGTTTAGTTAATCGCGGTTATATCTATGCAATTGCCCATATTCGTGGCGGCATGGAGCTGGGTTATGCCTGGTATACTGACGGCAAACTAAAAAACAAGAAAAACACTTTCACTGATTTTATCTCCGCTGGAGAGCATTTAGCTGAGACAAAATATACCACTAGTGGAAATATCACCGCCCATGGAGGTTCTGCGGGTGGCATGCTAATCGGCGCCGTGGTCAATTTACAGCCTGACTTGTTTCATGGTGCGATCGCTGATGTTCCTTTTGTTGATGTCCTAAACACTATGTCTGACGACAGCTTGCCACTCACACCTCCAGAGTGGCCAGAATGGGGGAATCCCATCATCCAGCAGGAGGCTTACCATTACATCAAGAGCTATTCGCCCTATGACAATGTGCGCGCTCAAGACTATCCACATATTTTAATTACCGCAGGCTTAACGGACCCACGTGTCACTTATTGGGAACCGGCCAAATGGACTGCGAAACTGCGCGACACTAAGACTGATAATAATGTGGTTTTACTAAAAACAAATATGGATTCTGGTCATGCTGGGGCATCAGGTCGATTTGATAGCCTAAAAGAGGTCGCATTGATGTATGCATTTGTATTAAAACTGCGTAAATAGCAGCTTTTTTCATCAGTCTTATGGTAAAAAAAATAGCGATAATCCGAGAAAATTCGATAAGCTCTTGTATTTTATATGTTTTATCAATTTACATTAATTTGGACAAAGCATCCCATTTGAGAAATTTATACTAGACAAGAGCCGTTAGATGTCTAAAATGACCAATCTTTTTTAGCGAACACCTATATAACTATAATTCGCAGAAGTCCAAGGAACGAAAGGGAATCTCAATGACGAATGAAAACCTCATCAAGCGTGATGAAGACACCGGCTACATTATCGCCTGGAAGCATAAGTATGACTTTCAAACTGGCAAATTCGACGAGCAAATGACATACGGCGAAGCCTGCAAGCAGTGCGAAAAGTTGATCTCTGACGACTCAGAAAAGACTTATTGGCCTCAAAAAGTTAAGCCTGAACCTGAGTGGCACTTACTTTATAGTTAATCTACTTACGGAGACAGTCTTTCTATAGTCCAGTCTCCGTCAGTTCCTTTGTTATATTTCAACCGATCATGTAGTCGGCTTGGTCTCCCCTGCCAGAATTCAATGGCACTCGGTATCACTCGATAACCACCCCAATAGCCGGGTCTAGGTATCACCACTAAATCTTTATATTTCTTTTCTACTTCAACGACTTGGTCGCGCAATTCTTTATAGGTATCCATCACAGAACTTTGCTTTGAAGCAATCGCACCGACTTGGCTGCCACGCGGACGAGAGTGAAAGTAATCATCACTTTCTTGATCACTCACCTTTTCAACGTTTCCTTCTATACGTACTTGTCGCTCTAAGGCCCCCCACCAAAAACACAAAGCCACCACAGAGCAATTAGCAAGATCTTGTGCTTTTCGACTGTCGTAATTAGTATAAAAAACAAAGCCACACTCATCGATACCTTTAAGCAGCACCATTCGCGATGACAATCCATCTTGTTTAGAATACGTAGCTAAATTCATTGCAGTGGGCTCAGGCATATCAGTACTTATTGCTTGATCCAACCATAGTTTAAATTGTTCTATTGGATTTTCATTAAGCTCTGACATAATTAATTTCCCTACTTTATAATCTTTTCTTTGTTCTGAAATGTTATCTTTATTTTTCACAATTTTTCTCAAGCTATCGCATGGGCTCTATTACAGTTACTTTAACAATTAACACACAAGAATTTGCGCGATTATATCGGGGTCATGCACGTGATGTTATTTGCATTGCAAAAGATGGTCGCACAGTTCAATTTCCTGCCAATGTACTCAGACAATTTCTAACTCACAATAGTGTCTATGGTGAGTTAGAAATATTCTTCTCGGCTGACAATAAATTCTCTAAAGTAGAAAAAATAAAATAGCCAATCAATTACTTACTCTCATCCCTAAAGACTATCATTGTTTGATATTACACACCTTGTTTTTCTTATAGCGCCATTCGGCAAAATACTTATAAAAGAAATCCAGTATGGAAATTAATTTAAACTTGGTAACTATAAAACCAAGCACTCGATAGTATTTCAACGAATTCCAAATAAGTGCAAATGCGGCAGCACCAGTGACAATGGTGCCATCACTATGTATCGCATGGATCCTCTTCAATAATGTTTGTTTACTAAACCCATGCTGCTTGATGTCATCCCATGACGCATCGATACCTAACCAGCTAATAGCATGGACTGTTTTTAGTTTTTTATAATGCTCAATTTCAGCATCACACAGCGGACACGAATCATCATAAAAAACTATATGTGGCTTAGCACTCAATTTTAATTATCCTTAATCTTATAAATGTAATGTCACGCGCAAACCAGCATCTTTCTCCACTAGCTCAATATTCGCGTTATGCAATTTCAACACAGCTCTAACCAAACTCAAACCCAAACCTGCACCTTGCTGTGACTGCTGATTAGGCTCTCGATAAAAACGCTCAAATACTTTATGCCTAGATTCTACGGGTATTCCCGAACCGTTATCATCAATATGTACTTTACATCCATGTTCGTCCTGTACCATTTGAATGTTAATTTCCCCGCCTTCAGGAGTGAATTTAATAGCGTTATCCAGCAAGTTAGCAATTACCTGAAACATCAAATCTCGATCGCCGGTATAGGATGCTTTTAGTGTTTTATAGGTTATTCGCTGGTTTTTCTCATGCGCTAGCGGGTCATACAATCCCACCGCATCTTCAATCAATGCCCGCAAATCAAATGCGACAAACTTTAGTGCTTGTCTACCAGACTCAAGGCTTGAAAGACTCAACAAAGAATTAAAAGTCTTAAGCAAGCCATCAACCTCACTGACAAGCTGCTCATTATTTTGCTGGTCTAATTTATTGCGCAATTTTGCTAAAGGTGTACGCAAGTCATGTGCAATAGTATCGGTGATATGTTGTACGCCAAACATAAGCCTCTCAAGCTTATCCAACATGTTATTTAATACCTGAGACAGAAAGCTCAAATCATCCCAGCGAGAATCTACTTTTAAACGCTTAGTCAAATCACCTGTAGACATAATGTCATCAGCTGTTGCTGCTATTCGATTTATTCTGGTCACCACAAAAATACTGATGAGATAACCGGCAATAACCAGCATTAGCAACGGCACCACACCGACAACAACTAACAAGACAATATAGCTCTTCAACTCGGCACTGTTAGGCTGACTATATAAATACAGCGCTACGCTCAAACAGATGGTAGAAAATAACAACAGCAGCAAGAAAAGATTCGCCGCTTTGAAGCTGGAACTTTTTTTATACTCTCTAGCAGTCTTCAATGATGTACCCTGATCCGCGTTTAGTCTTGATCAAATACTGTGGATCATGTTTATCAATCTTCTGCCTAAGACGACTGACATGCACATCAATAACATTTGTTTGCGGATCAAAATGATAATCCCACACATACTCAAGTAACATTGTCCGTGTCACCACCTGACCTTTATTACTCAACAAATACTCTAGCAACCTAAACTCAGTCGCCTGCAAGGTTATTTCGTCACTACCTCTGCGCGCCTCTCTTTTCAGCAGATCCAATTCAACATCTCGTGCATGAAGAACAGTGACAGATTCAGAGATATGTTGATTCCTACGATGTAACGCTTCAATTCTAGCGCTCAATTCTGAGAAAGCGAACGGCTTAACTAAATAGTCATCGCCCCCTGAACGTAGGCCTTTGACACGATCATCCACTTCCCCCAACGCACTAAAAATAAGTATCGGCGTCAAATTACCTGCACCTCGCAACGTTTTAGTGATCGTCAGTCCATCCACTTCTGGCAGCATACGATCTATCAACATTACGTCATATTGCTCGGTGGTGGCGAGAAACAATCCATCTTTCCCGTTCTGTGAAACATCGACCACATGACCATCTTCTGTGAGTCCTTTCAGCAGATACTCCAACAATTCCCGATCATCTTCGATACATAAAATACGCATAATACTCAATTAGCTTTAACCAGCCAGCAGTTCATTAAATGGCCATCATAATACTCAATAGCCAAATAATTCCCTAGCCACTCAACATTAAATATTTTTAATCTTTAGTTCACACAGCTATTAACCACACTATGACAACATAAGCTCATACTCAAATAAGCAAACTAGAGATGAAAAAACTCATACTGTTACTAACAGCTTGTCTAATTGGTTTAGTTAACAACAGCTATGCAGAAATTGATAGCCAACTACCAACGATAGTCTCTAGCCAATGGGAAACAGTTGAAAAAGTAGGTGCAACAAGATTTAAAAAATTTGGATTACATGTTTATAACGCTTCATTTTGGTCGCTTAGAGACAACAACTCTCGCCTACAGCCTTTCACTGCGACAGCTTTATCAATTTCCTATGCGCGAGATGTCAAAGCAAAACTATTGCTGTCCAGTACATATAAAGAATGGCAGCAACTTGGATTTGCACAACGACATCCATTAGATGCATGGTTAGATTCATTAGAAAAGATATGGCCTGATATTAAAAAAGGCGATTATCTAGTGTTTACCTCAACCAATGACGGCAATAACATATTTTATTCGGACAGTAAGATTCTTGGCAGCATTAATGATCATGCCTTTGGACCTGCATTTTTAGATATATGGTTGAGCATTAATGCTACTAATCAAAAAAATAGAAAGGAGCTACTCGGTGAGAACAATTAATATACGTCTACTTCTTCTAACCATCACTTTGAGTCTGACCTTACTAGCATGCACAACATCCCTCCAGGACTATGAAAACTCCGAGCCTAATTTCGACTTACAACAGTTCTTCAGTGGTGATCTGAAAGGATGGGGGCTAGTCAAAAACTGGCGCGGTGAAGTCACACAAAGATTCAGCGTCGAATTAGACGGCCAATGGGAAAATAACAAAGGCACACTTTATGAGTTATTCAAGTACTCAGACGGTAGAACACAAGAACGCATTTGGAAGTTAGAACGCCTTGACAATGGGGCTAGTATTGGCCGAGCAAATGATGTCGTTGGTGAAGCAAAGGGCCAACAGTCTGGATTTGCATTTAACTGGTCTTACAAACTTCTTATTGAGACAGAAGATGGTCCGTTGAAAGTCAGTTTAAACGACTGGATCTACCAAATAGATAGCGATGCAGTCGTTAGCGAAGCACAAATCAAAAAATTTGGACTCAATGTCGGTGAAGTACTAGTGTTTATTATCAAACAGGATCAGAAAGATGGATAACACTATTATTACAAAATTCGTCGACAACATGAACTCACTATCAAGCAGTAATGTAAATGAAGTTCTTATGCAGACCTATACCCAAGACATTGAATTTATAGACCCCGTTAAAGGCATTCATGGCTTAGACGACTTAACCCGTTACTTTCTCAGCCTATATAAAAGTGTTGAACATTGTCATTTCACAATCACTCACTATATTTCCCACGGAGAACAACATTCTATTGAATGGGAAATGAAATTAAAGCACAAGAGATTAGCAAAAAACAAAGAAATCAAGCTTCATGGCGCATCCTTTCTTCGCTTTCAAGATAACAAGGTTTGTTATCACCGCGACTACTATGACCTTGGCGCTCTGATATACGAGAGAATCCCCATCCTAGGCACTGTCGTTAGAAAGGTACGCAATGCCTTCTAGTAAAGTCAATGACTATTTTGATGACAAGGTGATTTGGATAACAGGCGCGTCCTCGGGTATAGGTCGCGCGCTGACCATCATGCTTTCCGAATTAGATAACGATCTCTATATTTCTTCGCGCTCAAGAACTGGTTTAGAAGAAACAAAGCAGTTATGTCGCCATCAAGAAAACATACACATTCTAGAAGGCGACCTTTCCAGTAAAGCCACCAATCAATCTATCTGCGAACACATTAAAAATACTAGCGGCCATTTAAATATCGCTATCTTAAATGCAGGCACTTGCGAGTATGTAGACATTGACGATTTTGACAGCGCTTTATTTCAGCGTTTAATTGACAGCAACTACATGAGCATCATATTTGGCATTGAAGCTACACTACCCTTGCTTAAAATCTCAAGTCACGCCCACCTTGTTGGCATGAGTAGTACCGCTGCCTATTTAGGACTACCTCGATCTGAAGCTTATGGCGCTTCCAAAGCAGCAATAAGCAATCTATTTAGAGCGTTAAAAGTAAGTTTATCCCCATACAATATTAATGTATCAACAATATGTCCTGGCTTTGTTAAAACTGAGCTGACAGATAGAAATAATTTTCCAATGCCATGTTTAGTCAGCGCGGAAAAAGCGGCAGAAGAAATATTAAAAGGCATCGCAGCTAACAAGCACGAAATTCACTTCCCCAAACGATTTAGCTATGTATTAAAAGCGATTGCGTTATTACCTGATTTTATTCAATTCAGACTGCTTAGCAAGACGATACAGAAACCATGAAAATTGCAATTATAGGTGCGGGCATATCTGGATTAACCGCCGCACATGAATTATATCGCGAACATGATATATGCGTGTTCGAAAAAAACAGCTACCCAGGCGGCCATTCAAATACGATTAATGTCAACGAAGGCAACAAAAGCGTGGCTATCGATACGGGATTCATTGTACTCAACAACTGGACCTATCCAAATTTTGAGGCGTTATTAGATACGCTTAAAGTTAAAGTTGAAAATTCTGAAATGAGTTTTTCTGCCAAATGTGAGCAGAGTAAATTTGAGTGGTGCGGCGAAGGTATCCAAGGTCTAGTGCTAAATAAATATAATTGGTATCAACTAAAATCTTATAAAATTCTATTTGATTTCTTGCGCTTCAATAAACTGGCTAAAAAATTAGTCTCGCAAAATGATTCATTATTAACATTAGGCGATTTCTTGAATCAACATCATTTTAGTAAAACATTCATCAAATATTACATTCTACCAATGGGCGCGGCAATATGGTCTTCATCAACCGAGGACATATATGACTACCCTGCATATAGCTTCTTAACATTCTTCAAAAATCATGGCTTACTTAATCTAATAGATAGACCCCAGTGGAAAACCATTGTTGGTGGATCAAGACAATATGTAAATAAACTAATTGAGCCATTCTCAGAAAAGATAATATTAAATTCATCAATTTCTCATATTGAACGTAACAATGGACACGTTCTCATTCATCATCAAACTAAGCCTGTGGAAACTTTTGATCATGTGATATTTGCATGCCATAGCGACCAAGCACTAAAGCTACTTGCTCAACCCACAGATGACGAGC
>CAWUWP010000073.1:0-5541 GCA_963926275.1 uncultured Gammaproteobacteria bacterium
GTAGTTTTTAGCATTATCCGGGAGCTGCTCATAGTTTGTTGCACCCACTGTTGAGCTTTTCCAACCGGGCAGGGTGATGTAATTAGGTGTGCAGTTCTCAATGCTTTCAGCATTCAGAGGTAGTGACTCTACTGCTTTTCCATTGGATTGGTAAGAAGTACAGATGCGAAGTTCATCTAAGGTATCAAGGACATCTAATTTTGTGAAACAGATTCCTGTGACACCGTTTAAGTACATCGCACGCTTTAGCGCGATTGCATCTAACCAACCACAACGACGCTGTCTGCCTGTGGTCGCGCCAACTTCATGGCCGCGTTCACCGAGCTCTTCACCCACTGCATCAAATAATTCTGTGGGGAAAGGTCCGCCGCCAACACGTGTGGTATAGGCTTTTACAATGCCGAGTACATAATCAATGGTGTTAGGAGCAACACCACTTCCAGAGCAAACTCCTCCAGCAGTGGTATTAGATGAAGTTACATAAGGGTAAGTGCCATGATCAATGTCTAGTAATGTTCCTTGAGCGCCTTCAAATAAGATCTTTTTGTTTTGTTTTTGAAGCACATTTAAGCGTGCGCTGACATCACTAATCATAGGAATGATTTGTTCTGCCCAACCATGAAGTTGATCTGTGAGTTTCTTGATATCACAGGTTTCATGTTGGAAGTAATTTTTTAATACGAAGTTATGGTAATCAAGAATGCCTTCTAATTTGGATAGTGTGTTATCCATATTCAAGAAATCACCCACGCGTAGACCTCTACGTGCAATTTTATCTTCATAAGAAGGGCCGATGCCGCGTCCAGTGGTGCCGATCGCCGACTTGCCGCGTGCTTTCTCGCGCGCTTGGTCTAATAGAACATGGTAGGGAAGAATTAACGGGCAACCATCTGAGAGGAATAATCTTGCGCGTGCATCAACACCACGCTGAGAAAGCATCGATAGTTCTTCAAATAATGCCTCAGGAGAAAGTACAACCCCATTTCCGATGTAGCACTCAACATTGTGACGCAAGATACCCGAGGGTATTAAATGCAAAATAGTTGTTTCTTTACCGACGACAATAGTATGGCCTGCATTATGCCCGCCTTGGAAACGCACAACTGCATCTGCTTGGGCAGTCAGCATATCTACAATTTTACCTTTGCCTTCGTCTCCCCATTGAGTCCCTAAAATAACTACATTCTTATTCATTTTAGATATCCTTGATCACCCATTTATTATTTTCTTTTTGTAAGCTACGTGTGCAATTGACTAAGCCAGCTTCGTTTCCATTATCGCTAAGACCTTTAATGACAACTTCGCCTTGTGCGCGCAGCTCAGCAATGCTGATGGCTAAGCTGCTATCGTTGACTTGCGGTGCAAATATAGCACCCGCAGGAGTATTTGTTTGATGATTTGATGCAATGATTAAGCGTCTTAAATCAGCACTAAACCCTATTGCTGGTCTGGCGCGTCCAAAGCTTTCACCAATATTGTCATAGCGGCCGCCACGTGCCAACTGGTCTCCGCTAGTCGCGCAAAAAGCAGAGAATTCAACCCCTTGCTGATAGTGATAACCACTGGACTCGGCAAGATCGTAATGAAATTTTGTATTGTTAATGCAGGTGCTTAATGTAGCGCTAAGGTTTTCTAGATAGTCGATACATTGTAATAATTCTTTTCCGCCAACCTTGAGTTGCTCGCGTGCTCGTGTAAGTACCTCAGAGTGACCATGTAGATTAACTAAATCTAGCAGAGCCATTTTGAATTCGCCTGAGCAATCAACCGATGCGAGTAAAGTCTCAATTTCTGGCGTTGATTTCCGTTGCAACATTGAAAATAATTCAGTTTCAACTTCAGGGCTTACATTAGCGGCCTTGATTAATGCTTCGAATATCCCGGTGTGGCCAAGGTCAAGCAAGATTTCATTTACGCCACTTGCTTGAAGCGTCGTTGTCATTAAAGAGATGATTTCTACATCACTTGAAATTCCTGCATGGCCATATAATTCAGCGCCAATTTGTAATGGGCTACGTGTTCCGCCGGCTGTTTCTGGTCGCGTGTGAAGTACGGTGCCGCAGTAGCATAATCTCGTCGGTGCTTCTGACTTCAACATGTGAGCGTCGATGCGTGCTACTTGGGGTGTCATGTCTGCGCGAACACCCATAGTGCGTCCGGACAACTGATCAGTCAGCTTGAATGTTTGTATATTTAAATCTTCGCATTCACCAACAAGCAATGAGTCTAAAAACTCAATGAAAGGGGGAATGACTAACTGATAGCCCCAGGAGGCAAATAGGTCGAGAGATTTTCTTCGATAGGATTCAAGAATGGCTGCATTTTCAGGCAGTACTTCTTCTATCCCTGCGGGGAGTAACCAACGTGTGCGTGAAGACATGGAAATTTAATAGTATTAACTTTGACGAATTAGGGTTAAGAGTAACACGCCTACTAGCATGCTCACCAATCCAAATATGCGCAAACTTCGATCAGGCATAGTGGTAATGCTTTCCCATATCTTGCGCACGGTGCGAGGGCTGGCAAAGGGGAGAATCCCTTCTAACACAAGCACCAGTGCGAAAGCGGCTAGCAAATCGTTAGCCATGATGGGTGTTTATTGGGTCTCTACTTCGGTTTTGATTGATTGAAGTAGCGGAAAAATTGCGAGTTTGGTTCTAGCACTAGAATGTCATTCTTGCTGTTAAACGTTTGCTTATAAGCAGTCAAACTCTTAGTTAGCGTATAGAACTCTTTGTCTTTACCGAATGCTTGGGCATAGATATTTGCCGCCGTTGCATCACCGTCACCACGTAATTGCTCGGATGTTTTATAAGCAGTTGCTAAGGTGATTTGACGTTCACGGTCAGCCGCAGCGCGAATTTTTTCAGATGACTCTTTACCCCGTGCGCGGAAATCTTTAGCGACTCTGTCTCGACCTGCGCTCATGCGCTGGTAGACAGATTCACTAATATCATCAGTGTAGTCAATACGACTGATGCGAAGATCGACGATTTGGATACCTAGTTGTTTTGAAGCAATATTTGCTTTGATTACTAGTGCATCCATGATGTCTGCTCGTTCACCCGATACCGTTTCTTTAATGGTGCGTTTAGCAAACTCTTCACGTAAGTCATCTTTAGTGATTTGACTTAGACGGCTGTTAGCGCGTTCCTCTAATCCACCGGTGGCCACGAAGTAATCACGTACATTGTCTATGCGCCATTTGACGAAATAGTCCACATAAACATATTTCTTCTCGTTGGTGGGAAATAAGTCTGGCTGAACATCTAAGGTTAATATACGTGAATCGAATTTCCTTTCATTATTGATGAATGGCATTTTCCAATGCAAACCAGGTTTGATGTCATCTTGCTTGATTTCACCAAACTTAAACAGAATGGCGCGTTCAGTTTCTTTAACAGTGTATGTGCATAGGCTAAAGACAATAACCACCAATACTGTAACTGCTATTAATAATTTAGAAATCATCTTATCTTGCCTCTCTGCCGCGTGTGCTGCGTCTTGGGTTGGTATTGTCTGTCGTGCTTGTAGAGCTTGGTGAGCCAAAGTTGACTGAGCCAGAAGGCGCGCGATTATTTTGCATCAGTTGATCTAAAGGTAAATACATTAAGTTGTTGCTACCTTCGACATCCATCATGATTTTAGTTGTATTTGAATACACCGCCTGAGTTGCTTCTAGGTATAGGCGCTCACGTGTAATTTCTGGCGCTTTATTGTACTCAACAAGTAATGCTTCAAATCGTTCTGCTTCACCTTCCGCTTTAGAGACAATCGCTTCTTTGTAAGCAGTCGCTTCTTCTGTGATTCGTGCGGCTTCACCACGAGACTGAGGCACAATTGTATTTGCGTAGGCTTCAGCTTCTTCAATGTATCTCTCTAAATCCTCACGAGATTTAATAACATCATCAAACGCATTTTGAACTTGTGCGGGTGGTTGAGTTTTTTCTAAGTTGAGCGTGGTGACTTCAATGCCAGAATTGTAACGGTCTAGAATTTCTTGCATGAGTGTTTTAGTGTTTGACGAAATTACTTCTAGCCCTTCATACAAAACAAAGTCAACGGTACTTTTTCCAGCGACTTCGCGTATCGCGCTTTCCATCGCTTGTTTAACTGTAACGATAGGATCACGCAAATTAAATAAGTAATTTGGCGCATCTTTAATTCTGAATTGAGCGGCAAGAATAATCTCAACGATATTCTCATCCTTAGTCAGCATGGTGGTTTGGTGTTTAGAACTACGAACTTGCTGCATATCTACCACTTGTAGTTCTTCAATAGGATATGGCATGTGCCAGTGTAGGCCTGGAGTCGTGAGTTCTTTATATTCACCAAATTGTAGAATCACACCAGCCTCACCGTCAGTGATGGTGTAGATGCCGGTGCTTGCCCAGATTAGGCCTGCCACTATTAATGCAAATAAGCCTATACCCGCGGCATTGCCGCCGGATGGGGCTGCACTAGAGCCGCCGCCTTTGCCTCCAAAAATACCGCCAAACTTGCGACTGAGGTTCTGGAAAATCTCATCTAAATCAGGTGGACCTTGATTATTGGAATTTTTATTCCAGGGGTCATCGTTTTTATTACCTGGGCTGTTCCAAGGCATGGAGTTCTCCGATATAAATAAATTAAAAGGTTAAGGGGGGCTATTCTATTCACTCTGGGCCAAAAAATCAGCCTTAAGTTGCGATGTTTTATTATCTGGCTGCTTGTACAGATACGGTTCAAAGCGGTCTTTCAGTGAGTTGCTTAAAGATGCTTCGATTTCCCATATCCCTTCAGGAATAAAAGTTTCATTGATCACTGCTTTTTGGTTATAGAGTAGTGAACGTAATTCAGTCTGGTCTAGCGGCAAATGCAGGATGACTTGCGTGTGTTTGCTCTCAAAGTATTGCAGCAGGGCTGAATCCAGCAAGTTCATGCCTTGATCTTTAAGTGCGGACACCCAAATTCGATTGATCTGCTTATCTTCCCCAATATCAACATGAGGAATTTGCTGGGTTTGGTCAATTTTATTATATACCAGTAACTGCGGGCATTCATCAGCACCAATGTGCTTTAGCACTTGATTGACCTGGTCGATATGATCGTCACGCAAGTCGCTACTGGCATCGACAACGTGTAATAGTAAGTCTGCGTCACACGTTTCTTGTAGCGTGGCATGAAATGCATCGACCAGATCATGCGGGAGGTTTTGTATGAATCCCACTGTGTCTGCGAGCACTACGTGTTGATTTTTGCTTAATTCCAATTTGCGTAAAGTCGGGTCAAGTGTGGCAAATAGTTGGTCTGCCTGATAGACGTTAGCGGAGGTGACTCTATTAAATAGAGTTGATTTACCTGCGTTGGTGTAACCCACCAATGCCACGGTAGGCACGGAATTCTTCTTGCGTGCTTGGCGCCCTTGTTCTCGCTGCCTACGCACTTTTTGTAAACGCTTCTCCAGATGTTTTACTCGCTGTGCTAGTAAGCGTCTATCAGTTTCTAGTTGAGTCTCGCCTGGGCCTCTTAATCCTATTCCGCCTTTTTGTCTTTCTAAGT
>CAWUWP010000074.1:0-29956 GCA_963926275.1 uncultured Gammaproteobacteria bacterium
ACCGCAACTAACACACCAGGAATTTTAGGCGCAAACTCTTTAAGCAGTATCATTATGGCTAATGCCGCGACACTGAAAGCCACGGTGGGCATATGAGTATGGTGGTATGCCTGTTGAATGATAAGCCAGACGGTGTCGTAGTGATGTTCAGCTCTTTCTGCTGTGACTCCAAACAATTTACCTAACTGTGAGGTCGCAATGATAATTGCGGCACCATTGGTAAAGCCCACCACCACCGGGTGAGAGAGAAAGTCTATGAAAAAACCCAGCTGTAGTAATCCCAGAGAGAGCTGAAATACGCCCACCATTAAGGCGAGCATGACGGCATAGGCCGCATATTGAGCAGGATCGCCAGAAGCGAATGGTGCCAATGCTGCCGCTGTTAGTAAAGACACTACCGCGACTGGTCCGGTATGAACCTGTCTCGAAGACCCCATTAATGAGGCAATAATTACGGGTAAGAATGAAGCATATAGCCCGTAATACGGCGGAAGTCCGGCCAATTGTGCGTATGCCATCGATTGAGGAATCAATACTAAGGCGACTGTAAGACCGGCGATTAAATCTGCCTTGAGGACTTTGGGGTCCTTGAGTTCATGGATCCATCCACGAAAAGGCGTAAAACGCTTAGTTAGTCTTTGAGATACGACATTTAATAAGTTCAACGGAAATCCTTCTTACTGACTTAGTTTGATAACTAGTGAGGTTGATACGAGTTCATACTGTAGGCATTAAGCAATTAATGTGGCGATATAGGCGCTTAACCCTAGAATAATAAAGTGTAGCATATTAGAAATGCCTTATGGTCTAGTATGCAGTTAGATTGGACAATTGTTTAAGTCGTTTGTCTGAAGCGTGCGAGTTAATAATTTACATATCGGAATAATAGGATGATGCATGGAATATAAAACGTTAGGAAATTCCGACCTTAAGGTAAGCAAAATTTGCTTAGGTACGATGACCTTTGGTGAGCAAAATAGTCAATCAGAGGCACACCAGCAACTCGATTATGCGCTTGCGAGGGGAGTTAATTTTATTGATACCGCGGAAATGTATCCTGTGCCACCACGTAAGCAGACTCAAGGATTGACAGAAACTATGATAGGAGCCTGGCTTAGCAAACACAAAAACAGAGATAAGGTAATGATTGCTAGCAAAGTTGCTGGCCCCGGGATTATGGATTACCTGCGAGGTGGCGCGCAGCTAATTCGCAGTCAGATGGAACAGGCGCTGAATGAAAGCTTGCAGCGGTTACAAACTGACTATATTGATTTATATCAAATTCATTGGCCAGCACGTAACACTAATTTCTTTGGCAAGCTGGGTTATCAATATGACCCATCAGACTCAACACCTATCTCAGAGACGTTAGAGGTGCTAGGTGAGTTTGTGGGATCTGGCAAGATTCGCTATATCGGTATTTCTAATGAAACCCCTTGGGGAGCAATGCAGTATTTAAAATTATCTGAGAGTAATCATTGGCCACGTATTGTCAGCATTCAAAATCCATATAGTTTGCTTAATCGAACTTATGAGGTGGGATTAGCAGAATTTTCTGATAGAGAGAACATAGACCTACTCGCATATTCACCCTTAGGGTTTGGTGTGCTAACAGGCAAGTACTTAAACGATAACGATCTTTCCAAGGCGCGCCTAACTTTATTTGAAGGCTATACACGCTATAGCAATCAACAAGCAGTAGCGGCAACAAAAAGATATGTGGACCTAGCCAATGAACATAAATTATCACCGACTCATATGGCACTGGCTTATGTGAATAGCCGACCTTTTGTCGGCGCTAATATTATTGGTGCAACTTCCATTGCTCAACTAAAAGAAAACATCGAAAGCTCAGAAATGATATTAGGAGCAGAAGTGATTGAGCAGATAGAAAATATTCATTGTGAAATCCCTAATCCTAGCCCTTAAGCGTTAACCTTGTTTTTTAAATCTGCACGAGTTTGGTTTAGCCATTGTGAATATTGTTCACGTAACTGTTCAGATGTTTTGTCTTGAGTAGAAATAGGTTTGCCGATGTGCAAATGAATAGTACCGGGTGATTTTAAAAATCCATGTCGTGGCCATAAGCGCCCCGCATCGTGAGCAACAGGTAAAATATCAGTGCCCGCTTTTTTAGCAAGTACGAATCCGCCTACCTTTAGAGGCTTCTCTTCTTCATAAGGAATTCGTGTGCCTTCTGGAAAAATCACAATAAAGCGACCCAGGCTTAATTTTTCTTTGCCATCGTTAATTAACTGGGTAAAAGCTTTTTTCCCTTGCTTGCGATTAAGCGCAATGGGTTGGGTAGAAGCGATACCCCAACCAAAGAAAGGCACATATAATAATTCTTTTTTGATCACCCAAGTCAGTGTAGGAAATATTGAAGGGTAAGCTAACGTTTCCCAAGTAGATTGATGGTTAGACACAATCACACAAGCGTTATGGGGAACATTTTCTAAGCCAGATATTTCATAGCGTATTCCACAAGTAATTCTTGCCCAATGAACATTGAATGTGCACCAGCTAGAGACAATCGCAAAACAGATACGATATGGAAATAGCCGAGCAACGATGCATGGGATGACCCATAAGCAGGTAGAGATACTCATGCCTAATAAAAATATAGATGAACGTATAAAGCGCATTAGTTGACAGTGTGCTGTTTTAATAATGAATCAACTGCATCATACAGGTTGGCATGAACCTGGACATGATCGGGAACTTCGCCACTGTTCAAAGTAGAGGTGCCTTTGCCTGTTCTAACTAATATAGGGATAGCGTTAATCGCGATAGCCGCTTCTAAGTCACGCATAGCATCACCAATGAATGGAGTGGTTTCAAGATCAATGTGTGCGCGGTTTGCGATATCAACTAACATCCCGGGATTAGGCTTGCGGCATGGGCCGGTTAAAAAGGGACAAAAGAAAAAACCACTGACTCGGCCACCTAATATTTCTGTTTCATGCAGTAGCTTTTTGTGCATAGCAAATAGCATGTTGTAATCAAATAAACCGTAAGCAATGCCTGATTGATTGCTGGCGATAAATACTTTAATGCCCGCTTTGGTCAAGCGAGCAATGGCTTCCAAGCTGCCATCGATTGCATGCCACTCTTCTGGAGATTTCACATAATCAGGACTGTCGTGATTAATAACTCCGTCGCGATCAAGGATTACAGCTTGCATAGAATCGGCGGGTAGTGATCAGCTTTGGAGTAAAGAAATATCAGCGACTGTTGAGAATAGTCGATTTACATTAGCAAGCAGGGCAATTCTGTTGCTGCGAACATTTTCATTTTCATCCATCACCATGACGTCATCAAAAAATGTATCAATGGTTGATCGTAGTTGCGCGAGATCTGTTAAGGCTTCAGCGTAGTGGCGAGATTTGAATTTTGGTGCCACAATTTTCTCAACAGCAGTAACTTGTTTATGCAATTCTTGTTCAGCTGCCTCGGAGAATAAATTGATATCAACTTTGTTATTCACTTGCTTGGCTTTTTTAAGGATATTGCTAATACGTTTATTTGCAGCGGCTAAGCTGTCTGCTTCAGCTAATGAACGAAATCTTTGAACAGCTTGTATGCGATCAGAAAAGTCTAATAGGCGAGTAGGTTTTATGCTGCGAACTGCTTCAAAAGTATCGGGCTTAACGCCCTGATCAATAAAGTAACCGCGTAGTCGCTCTAGAATGAATTCAAATACTTCATATGCACTTTTTGATGTATCTAGTTTAGCTTCAAGAGACTTTGCCGAGTCTTCTAATAAGCTTAGTAAGTTATAGTCAACGTTACCATCAATAGAAATACGAACTACACCTAAAGCTGCACGACGTAATGCATAGGGATCTTTAACCCCACTAGGTTTTTTTCCAGTAGCAAAGATTCCAACGAGAGTGTCAATACGATCACATAGCGCAACAACTTTTCCATCTGTGCTAGAGGGGAGTACGCCACCAGATTGCAAGGGCTGATAGTGTTCCTCTATGGCGTTAGCAATTTCGCTTGGCTCATTATCATTGTTCGCATAATAGCGGCCCATAATTCCTTGTAGTTTAGGGAACTCGTTGACCATGTTGCTGACTAGATCTGCTTTACATAACAGTGCTGCACGTATCGCATGTTTGTCGTCGACATTGATTTGTTTGCAAAGCACTTTAGACAGACTTGAAACTCTTTGGGTTTTCTCTAGCAATGAGCCTAGTTGCTTTTCAAATAAAATGCCTTTTAAGTCTTGGGTTCTGCTTTCTAGTGTTTTTTGCTTATCTCTATTCCAGAAAAAATTAGCATCATCAAAACGAGGTTTGATCACTCGCTCATTGCCGCGTTTGATGGTGTCTGGATTTGTGCTTTCAATATTTGCGATTGTAATAAAGGCAGGCAATAACTTACCATTTTGTTTTGCAAACATAGGGAAGTAGCGCTGAGCATCTTGCATGGTCACTACTAATGCTTCTTGTGGGATATCAAGGAAAGTGTCAGAAAATTCACCGACAATAATTGCTGGCCATTCAACCAGGTTAGTAACCTCTTCTAGCAGTGCATCACTATAATTTAAGCTGGCATTATTTTTAATTGCGCATTCTTCTAATAGCCCGCGAATCTTATCTTGGCGTGCAGAAAATCCTGCAATCACATTGGCGCTTAGTAGCGATAGTTCATAATCATTAGCATGCGCGAGTGGTATTGCTTGCGGTGCATGAAAGCGATGCCCATAGGTAATGTTAGATGCGCTAACGCCTTTGATCGTGCAGGCAATCACAGCATTGCCATACATGACAACTACCCAATGAATTGGGCGAACAAATTCAATGTCACTACTTCCCCAGCGCATAGGCTTGGGAATAGGTAATTTATTTAAGCTCTGTTCGATTATTTCTGGTAATAGTTGTTGAATTGATTTGCCCGTGACAACGGATTTGAAATGCAACCAAGCGCCTTTATCTGATTTTAAAGTTTGTAAATCTTGCATATCGACGCCACAAGATTTTGCAAACCCTAAAGCAGCTTTAGTTGGCTCTCCATCTTTATCATAAGCTACTTTTAGAGCAGGCCCTTTACGCTCAATATTTTGTTCAGGTTGCTGATTGCTAACGCCTGAAATGATTAGTGCTAATCGACGCGGCGTGACACAAGGCTTTACTTCATTAAAGCTAAAGCCGGCTTCAGATAAATGTGACGACACATTACTCGCTAAAGTTTCACTTAAATTTTTTGCGGCATTAGGAGGGAGTTCCTCAGTGCCAATTTCAATTAACAGTGTGTCGTTGCTCATGTGTTTATCATTACTTGTTGAGCAAAGGGAAGTTCATGTTTTCCCTTGATTGTAAATAAGTGGTGGCAACTAATCTTGCTAATGTGCGTATGCGTAAGATGTATTGTTGCCGTTCAGTGACTGAAATAACTTGGCGTGCGTCAAGTAAGTTGAAAGCATGTGATGCTTTCAATACTTGCTCATAAGCAGGTAGCGGTAATGAATTTTCAATTAATCGATTACACTCTGTTTCACTGGCATCGAATTCATCAAACAAATGGCTAGTGTTGGCAATTTCGAAATTGTAGGTGGATTGCTCAACTTCATTTTGATGAAAAATATCACCGTAACTAATGTCATTATTCCAATCGAGTTGATAGATGTCATCTTTGCCTTGAAGGTACATCGCTAATCGTTCTAAGCCGTAAGTAATTTCACCGGTCACTGGCTGGCAATTAATACCACCGACTTGTTGGAAATAGGTGAATTGAGATATTTCCATGCCATTTAACCAGACTTCCCAACCAAGACCCCAGGCACCCAGCGTGGGCGATTCCCAGTTATCTTCGACAAATCGAATATCATGTTCAAGAGGGTCAATGCCTAGTTGCTGTAAAGATTGTAGGTATAAATCCTGAATATTAGCTGGTGAAGGTTTTAGTACCACCTGAAATTGGTAATAATGTTGCAGACGATTTGGGTTATTGCCATAACGTCCGTCAGTGGGTCTTCGGCACGGCTGCGGATAAGCTGCTTTCCATGGCTCAGGTCCGATGGAGCGCAGAAAAGTATGGGGGTGAAAAGTGCCCGCGCCCATTTCTTTATCAAAGGATTGTAGCAATGCACAGCCCTTATCTGCCCAATACTGCTGCAGAGTTAATATGAGTGTTTGGAAGTTTGCTGGATGGCTCACGAAGCTCACGAGTTCGTATCTTAAGAGGCGGGGATTGTACCGCGAACATATATGAATACGAGTATTATTTTGCTAGAGAGCGATCAGAAATAAGTATTTTAAGCGAGTGAATTGTAAATTTTAGGATCTGTCGTAAGACATCCTTGTCTTGACAGATTTCATCCTGAAACAAACGGTCTTCCGTGAAATCCCAAGTCCTTGTGCGTAATTTGCCATCCTTAGCAAATTTAGCTCTCCCTGAGCTTGAGACTTATCCTTGTGCTCTCCATCTGACTTAACTAGAACATCCTATTCAGACGTTAAGTTGGCATCCTGCCGAGATGGTCACTACTAAAATACAATCCCTGTATGCATCGTTTTATTAGTGCTTGCTAGAGCTAATAATATAACAGCAAGCGCTATGCCAAGTTTATGTATGGAACACCCCAATTATTTATAACCTATTGATTAGTAATCGTATTATTATATTGAAAGGTTTCAAAACCTAGACAGACGTAATAATTTAAGGGGCTATATTTTAGGAGGAACTAGATCACGTTTGGGCATTTTCTGGCGATTGTTGACAAATTATGGCTGTAAAGATGACAGCGTTAGTAATTTACTTTATAAGAACTACTAAGGGAGAGGGTAGATTGATTGCACTCCCAAGGAAGCGATCAATTATACCTCATATGCACCAATAAAGTGCATTTTAGCGTTTATTCGCACCATAATAGAGCGTTATGATTTGCTTGCTAATGATACTGCCAGATAAGCTATTGTTTTTAATGACTAATTGTCTGATACATTTCATGCTCTGTCCCAATGGCAATACAAAACTACGGTAAAGTCGGCCACATTACCGGCTAACTAAAATTTTCATATATAGGAGTTTATCGATGTCCGCAGGTGATGTTTTAAAAATGATACAAGATAACGACGCACGTTACGTCGATTTTCGATTTACCGATACACGAGGCAAAGAGCATCATGTGACAGTACCTTCTCATTCGGTTGATGAGAGTGTATTTGAAGTGGGTAAAATGTTTGATGGTTCTTCAATTGCGGGATGGAAAGGAATTAATGAGTCAGACATGATTCTAATGCCAGACCCTGATTCAGCCGTGATGGACCCATTTTTTAGCGACCCGACACTAATCCTGCGTTGTGACATCTTAGAGCCTGCCACCATGCAAGGTTATGGGCGCGACCCACGATCAGTTGCAAAGCGTGCTGAAGAGTATCTGAAATCAACCGGAATTGGTGATACTGCCTATTTTGGGCCAGAGCCAGAATTCTTTATTTTTGATGATGTTCGTTGGAAAAATGAAATGTCAGGAGCTTCTTTTGAGATTGCGTCAGATGAAGCAGCATGGAGTTCAAACCGAGTATTTGAAGAAGGTAATATTGGCCATCGTCCTGGTGTTAAGGGCGGATATTTTCCAGTACCACCTGTAGATTCATTACAAGACTTACGTTCAGCTATGTGTCAAGTCATGGAAGAAATGGGTGTAGAGACAGAAGTCCACCATCACGAAGTAGGAACAGCAGGACAATGTGAAATTGGATCAAAATTCAACACATTAACCACGCGCGCTGATCACAACCAAATACTCAAGTATGTGGTGCTTAATGTGGCTCATAACTATGGTAAAACAGCGACATTCATGCCTAAGCCATTAGTGGGTGATAACGGTAATGGTATGCATGTGCATATGTCGTTAGCAAAAAATGGTGAAAACCTATTTGCTGGAGACAAGTATGGAAATCTCTCTCAGACAGCGCTTTACTATATCGGTGGAATTCTAAAGCACGCAAAGGCAATTAACGCATTTGCTAATGCTTCAACCAATAGCTACAAGCGATTAGTGCCCGGTTTTGAAGCCCCAGTCATGCTAGCTTATTCAGCGCGAAATCGTTCAGCATCCATTCGAATTCCTTACGAAGCAAATCCAAAAGGTAGAAGAATTGAAGTGCGTTTTGGTGATCCTACGGGTAATCCATACCTGACTTTTGCGGCCATGCTAATGACGGGGCTTGATGGTATTCAGAATCAGATAGATCCAGGTGAAGCCAACGATAAAGATTTATATGATCTGCCTCCGGAAGAAGATGCCGCCATACCCAAGGTTTGTGCATCATTAGATGAGGCATTAGATGCATTAGATCAAGATCGTGAGTTCTTGAAAGCAGGCGGCGTATTCAGTGATGATGCGATTGATGGCTACATTGCACTTAAGATGGAAGAAGTGACTGCATTGCGTCAGGCAACCCATCCAATTGAGTTTGAAATGTACTACAGCTGCTAATTAGGTTGAATAAACCTTCATTGGTCGTAAAAACGCTCCGTACAGGGGCGTTTTTTTGCAACCAACTTTAATATTGTGTATCTAATGGGGGTATCCAATTACGTAATCTAAAGTTGATGAAAGCCATATTAATTTTTGCACTGACCTTGTTTGCAGTTTGCGCCAACGCCGAACTATTTAAATGGAAGGACGCAGATGGCAATATCATTTTCTCAGATCAACCTCCAGCAGGGGCAGATAAAGCTGACAGTGAAGTAAAACCCTAAACACTTCCGCGCATCAATACAGTGCCTGCGCTCGATTTAACAAAAAGTCGCGTAACTCAACAGACAGAATCAGATGGCAATGAGGTTATCTATAAGAATTTTGTCATCGTTTCACCCTTGCATGATTCTGAAATTCGAGAAAATACTGAAAAAATACAGGTAATTGTACGGGTAGAGCCAGATAACTTCTCGGAACGTGGACATCGACTGATAATCCATATGGATGGTGTTGAAGTCTATAAAGGAGAAAATACATCTGTGTTACTCGACAATGTGGATCGAGGAACGCATAACATCAAAGCTAGTATCGTTAATAATCGTGGACATGTGCTGAGAGAAACTAGGCCAACCACATTCACCATGCAACGTTTTCATATCTAGAAACGCCACCAAAAATGTCTATTGCACCAATAGTGTGCAATAGTATTCTAAGTTTTATCTTCTTAGCACCGTAGTTGTCTGCCAAATCGACGCAGTTGCGCCATTGTGCGGCAATTCATCAATTCAAATTAGCCAAGACTACGCCTGGTTCAGAACTTGCAGGTAAGAGTACTTATGAAGGATAGTTTTAATTCAACAATCGTTGACAATCAGGTGACAGCCATCCTGTTGTTAAACAAGGAGTGTGAGCTCGAATATATGAATCCTGCAGCAGAAGCAATCTTTAGTGTCAGTTGTCAGCGAGCTAAAGGCATTAATTTTTCATCTATGTTGATCGATGAAGACAATCAGCTTCGTAAGCGCATGCATGATTCAATTAAACGTGGAGAGTCATGGACTGAGCATGAATGTTTACTACGCATGAATGATCATAGAGAAGTGACAGCGAATTGCACAATTAATCCAATTGAAATTGAGGGTGATGAAAAAGCGCTTGTTGAAATTATTACGTTAGACAGGCAATTAAAAATTCTTAAAGAGAGCCATTTATTAAAAGAGCATCAAGCGACTCGTAGCATGCTGCGCGGGATGGCACATGAAATAAAAAATCCATTAGGGGGTTTACGTGGTGCGGCACAATTACTAGAAGCTGAATTAGACAATAATGAATTGGCGGAATATACCGGCATTATTATTAAAGAAGCGGATCGATTACATAAATTAGTCGATCGAATGTTAGGGCCAAATATGGTGCCAAATAAAATACCGCATAACATCCATGAAGTTTTACATCATGTCTACAGTTTGGTCTCTGCTGAAGAAGATAAGAGTATTAATTTTAGAATTGATTATGACCCAAGTATTCCAATGATTAATTTCGATAGGGATCTATTGGTTCAAGCAATTTTAAATATAACTCGAAATGCAATTCGAGCGGTCGAAGCTGATGCAGAAATAACATTTAAAACTCGCGTATTACGTCGCCACACCATTAATGGAAAAGCACATAAGTTAGTAGCTTGTCTAAGTGTGATAGATAACGGCCCAGGCATCTCTGAAGATATTGCAGCAAAAATATTTTTCCCGATGGTTTCTGGTCAAACTGATGGCACCGGGCTGGGTTTAGCTATATCTCAAATGCTAATTAATCAACATGATGGGCTAATTGAATTTGAATCGGTCGCTGGTAGAACAGAATTTAGAGTGCTATTACCAATCTAATAAGTAATGAATTAATAACATTGAATAGAGTACATGTAATATGAAAAGTGATGTTTGGGTAATTGACGATGATCAATCTATTCGTTGGGTTTTAGAACGTGCACTCAGAAAAGTGAATTTAGATGTAACGTTATTTGATTCTGCGACTAATGCAATTCAGGCCTTAGCAATAAGTACGCCGAAGGTAATAATTACCGATGTGCGTATGCCGGGCATAGATGGATTTGAATTTTTAGAAAAAGTGCAAACGCAGCATCCAAAGTTGCCTGTCATAGTGATGACTGCACATTCAGATCTAGATAATGCTGTTAACGCTTACCAGGGTGGTGCATTTGAATATCTACCTAAACCGTTTGATGTCGATGAAGCTGTAGAATTAACAAAACGAGCGTGCCTGACTAATGAAAAACCTAGATTGCCAGATAAAGTCATAGAAGATGTGCCAGAGATTATTGGCGAGTCACAAGCGATGCAAGAGGTGTTTCGTGCTATTGGTAGATTGTCGAGATCAAGCATAACCGTATTAATTAATGGCGAAACAGGTACAGGTAAAGAGTTAGTAGCACATGCTCTTCACAAACACTCATTACGAAGTGCAAAACCATTTATAGCATTGAACATGGCGGCGATTCCTAAGGACTTATTAGAGTCTGAATTATTTGGACACGAAAAAGGTTCTTTTACCGGCGCACAAGGGCAAAGGCGTGGACGGTTTGAGCAAGCCAATATGGGGACGCTATTTTTAGATGAGATCGGTGATATGCCTGCTGATTTACAGACGCGATTATTACGCGTGTTGTCTGACGGTGAATTTTATCGTGTTGGCGGTCACGAGCCAGTTAAAGCCGATGTAAGAATCATTGCAGCAACTCACCAAAACTTACAGGAGCATGTTGAAAAGGGTGCATTTCGTGAAGATTTAATGCATCGACTTAATGTTATTCGTATTCAAGTACCTGCATTAAGAGAACGGCGACAAGATGTTCCAATTTTGTTAAAACATTTTCTAGCTTCAGCAGCCAGTGAATTAGAAGTAGAAACCAAGCAATTAGAGAATGAAGTAACTACTTATTTAAGTGGCCTTAAATGGCCTGGAAATGTAAGACAATTAGAAAATTTGTGTCGTTGGCTAACAGTAATGGCACCAGGTAAAACAATTCATCTTGAAGACTTGCCGCGTGAATTAAAAGAAGGTGACGCACCTGCTGAATCAACGTCTAACTGGGAGTCAATGCTGGCAAATTGGGCGGAACAAAAACTTAAAAATGGTGATGCAGAAATATTACAAGATGCCACACCAAAGTTTGAAAGAGTACTGATAGAAGTGGCCATGAAGAAAACCGGTGGCAAAAGACAGCGTGCAGCTAAGTTGTTAGGCTGGGGGCGTAATACGCTAACGCGTAAGATACAAGAGCTCCATATGTATGAATACAGTGGAAGTGTGGCAGAAGAAAGGGTTAATTAAATGATCACAAGACCAGGCTCATTGAGAAAATTATATTGATGCAGGTGCTATAGAGTAATGGCTTACTGCTGAAGCAATTATGAGGCCGCTGAGACGTGATCAAGGAAAAATTAATGTCGTCATGAGTTTAAGAGGCTAATTTTGCAACTAGTCTGGCAGACTTTTAATTTAGCGTGAGACTTCCAACCAGCTGTGAAATATGCGTGAGATTATTGTCGGCCAGGTAATCACAAATTGTTTGGTTGATGCTGGCACAGATTAAAGGGTCGTAATAAAGGCCTGTGCCGATACCGACAGCACTAGCGCCAGCAATGATAAATTCTAAAGCATCTTCGCCTGAGCAAATACCACCTTGCCCAATAATGGGGATATTGTGATGTTTGCATACCTGGTAAACCTGGTGCACCTTAAGTAAGGCAATGGGCTTGATAGCTGGACCAGATAAACCACCTTGGTTGTTGCCTATGACTGGTTTGCGAGAATTGATATCAATCGCCATGCCCATTAGTGTATTAATTACCGCAAAACCATTGGTGCCGGCTTCGATACAACGCTTAGCGTTATAAGCGATATCAGTTTGATTCGGCGACAGCTTGGTGATCAATGGTTTATCAGTCACTGCGCGACAGGCTTCTACTACTCGTGCAGACATGTCAGGGTCATTACCAAATGCGACGCCCCCCTCTTTGACATTTGGGCAAGAAATATTAATTTCAATAGCATCAATTGGAGAATCATCAAATAGTCGAGTGACCTCAGAATATTCTTCAATGGTAGAACCTGAGACATTAGCAATATAACGTGTTTCACTAAAATCTAGCTTTGGCAGATAATCGTTAATCACCGTGCGTGCGCCTGGGTTTTGTAATCCAATCGCATTGAGCATGCCGGCCGGTGTTTCATATATTCGATGTGCAGGATTGCCAAGGCGATTTTCTAGGGTGGTGCCTTTTAAGCAGATAGCACCAATTTCTTGATTAGAATATCCCACCACACGCGTGTATTCTTGACCAAAGCCAACGCAGCCAGAAAGCAACACCAGAGGTGTTTGAAATTCTAGTCCGCAAAATTTGTTATGTAACTGTTTGTATTTAGAGCTCATGTTTAATATTGTTTTATACCAACCGGAAATCCCACCCAATACTGGCAATATTATGCGCCTGTGCGCAAATAGTGGCTGTCAATTGCACTTAATTCATCCTCTTGGTTTTGAGCTGGATGATAAGCGCATGCGTCGTGCCGGTTTGGATTATATAGATAAGAGTTTAGTACAAGAATATCCTGATTACGCTAGTTGTTTAGAAAATTTATCGGCTAGTCGATTATTTGCCTGTTCCACTAAAGGGACACAAAATTATAGCCAAATGGACTATCAAGCGGGTGACGCACTTATTTTTGGTCCAGAAACGCGTGGCTTACCTGGTGATGTATTAAATACCTTTGAGGATAATAATATTTTACGTGTGCCTATGTTGGAGAATAGCCGTAGCATTAATTTATCCAATACTGTATCAATCTTTATTTTTGAAGCTTGGCGGCAAAATAGCTTTGGTGGTTCAGTCTAATCAGCTTCGTTCTTTAGTGAGCGAGCTAGTAATTCCTCAACTGCGTCGCGTGCAGGTTTATTGTTATATAACACGTCATAGACTTGGGTGCTGATAGGTAATTCAATATCAAGCTTTTGAGATAAATCATAGACCACTTTAGCGGCATACTTCCCCTCGATAACTTGGCCTATTTCTTGTTCTACTTCGTGCAAAGATTTACCCGCACCTATGCCTAAACCAAAGCGTCGATTACGCGACATATTTTCGGTGCAGGTTAATACAATATCGCCAATTCCAGAGAGGCCAGAGAATGTATCAGTATTCACTCCAAGTCTTTTGCCAAAGCGAGTCATCTCAGCAACACCTCGAGTAATTAACGCAGCACGGGCATTTGCCCCGAACTGTAATCCATCAATAATGCCCACAGCAATAGCTAGAATATTTTTAAATGTGCCACCAATTTCGACACCGGTGACATCGGTACTGATGTAAGTACGAAATAAAGGGTGGTGAAATAACTCAGCGACCTCTTTAGAAAATGCTTCATTGACGGATGCAATAGTGACCGCGGTTGGTAATCCTTTGCCTACTTCCCGAGCAAATGATGGGCCAGAGAGAATCACAGTATTAATGTTAACAGTGAGCTCTTCCTCGGCAACTTGATGCAAAAACTTGCCAGTGTTTTGCTCCAGTCCTTTACATGCCCAAATAACGCCACGTAATTTATCGGATGCATGAGAATTAATGCGTTGCATCATGTCACGCATCGTGGTGCTTGGGACTGCTACTAATACATGCGTGCAGCTACTTATTAATGCAGCTAAATCTGAACAAGGAACGATATTGTCTGGCAGTGTCGCGCCAGGTAAATAACGTTTGTTTTCTCTATCAGAAATTATTTTTTCTAGCGCTTCAGGATTTCTTGCCCAAAGATTTATTTGAGGGTGCAACTTGGCGAGATGAATTGCTAACGCAGTGCCCCATGCGCCGGCGCCGATTACTCCAATGGTTGTTTCTGTCATGCTCTGTGTCTCCTGCAATATGTTGCTAGAGAATTTAGTGCTTGGTCTCTTCGCTAGTGGCTTGTTCTTTGAGTTTTGCTTGCTGCTGTGAATATAGGGCATCAAAATTTACTGGAGATAGCAGTAATGGGGGAAAGCCACCTTTGCCAATTAAATCAGCAACTGCTTCACGCGCAAAAGGAAATAACGTATGTGGACAGTAACTGCCAAGCAAATGATCTCTTTGCTCTTTGGGGAAATCTTTGATTAGAAAAACTCCTGACTGTTTTAACTCAACTAAGAAAGCAGTTTTATCGTTCTGAGTAGAAGTCACCTCTACGTTGAGGGTGACTTCATAAAGTTCATCAGTCAGCTTTGAATTTTGTGCAGTTAAGTGGATGTCTGTTTTTGGCTGCCATTTCTCACGAAAAATTTCTGGTGAATTAGGAGATTCAAATGATGCGTCTTTTAAAAATATTTTTTGAATCTCAAATTTTTGTGCGCTGTCAGCCATGGAGTTATTTCAGTTGGGACCAAATTAAATTGTTGTTGCTTACAGGCCTCAATTATTTGAGGTCTAACATACTGATGAGCTTGCCTTCACGGTTGAGTTCAGCTAAATCATCGAAGCCACCAACATGGGTATCACCAATGAAAATTTGAGGGACACTAGTCCGTCCACTAAGCTTTTCCATTTCTTTGCGTACCGATTCATCGTCATCGATCAATATTTCTTGATAGGCAACACCCTTGCTGTCGAGAAGTCTTTTGGCTGCATTGCAGTATGTACATAAACGGCCGCTGTATACTTTTATAATTGGAGTCGTCATTATTTCACCACTGGTAAGTTTGCATTCTTCCAACCCTCAATCCCACCTTTGAGAGACATGACATTAACAAAGTTATTTTTCTTTAATATCTCACAAGCTGCTGATGAACGAGTGCCTGCCTTACAATAAGTAATCACGGGTTGTTCGGCATGAGATTTCAGTTCATCGATACGTTGTTTTAGAACGCTTAAGGCTAAATGCTTAGCATCTCGAATAGATCCTTGCGCAAGCTCATTGCTTTCACGTACGTCGAGAATGAGAGCATCTTCTTTATTGATTAGCATGACTGCCTCGGCAGGAGTGACATCCTTAAATCCGCGCATAGCACGTTTAATTTCCATGCGAATAATTAACGCAATGATGATGCCTAAGGCAACAAATAGAATTAAGTTGTTGGTAAAGAATTCTGAATCAGGAATCATAAGTAAGCCGCCCGTCGTTGTAGGCTATATTGTACTAATTAATTAAGGGTGTTCTATTTTAGCGTGCTGAACAGAAGACGTGTTGCATCATTTCTATCAGTTTCAAAGTACGCTCGTCACCGACTTTATAAAATACTCGGTTAGCATCTTTGCGAGATTTAAGTATACCTTTGTCTCGAAGTATAGCGAGGTGTTGCGAAATGTTACTTTGAGAAGTACCCACATTTTCGACAATATCTTGCACGCTAACTTCTTGGTCTCCTAATACGCATAGAATCTTTAAGCGTAATGGGTGGGACATTGCTTTCAAAGAGCGCGATGCTTTTTCAATGTCCTCCTCTTTTGCCATGAGGTCTGAGCGAGTCAGTGACACAAAGCCTGTTTCAGTCATTTTGTTCGCTTCCATTCATATCCTAATAAATTAATAATGGCATTGTCTAATATTCCAAACCATTAATACGCTAATAATAGTCGGGAATGTGCCTGTTGAATAGCCTTTTCCTTAAACTTTATAACAGATTGATTATGCAACTATCTACTGCTGCCCTAATTATACTCTTATTTTTCAACCTGTTAGTTGTTAATTCGGTATTTGGCGAGGATGATTTAAATCAAACTCAGCAACAATTAGATACGATAGCAAAAATTGTTGATCAAATAGAGATTAATCTGGCAAAAAACGTTAAGAATCATAATCTTGTCCGTAAGGAAATGGGCCAACTTGATCGCGAGATAGGAAAGCTGCACCAGCATATAAATGATTCAAAAATTAAAATAGTGGCTAGTCAGCACAAAAATCAACAGCTGCAAAAGGAAAAAGCTCAGTTAGACGAAGCATTAATCAGTCAGGGAGAGCTATTTAAACAACAGATTCGAACTACCTACAGCACGCGTTCTCAAAGCAAGTGGAAGTTATTATTGAGTCAGAATAGCTTGCAAGATGCGGGTAGGAACTCAGTTATCTACGATTACATCCACCAGGCACGTGTAGAACAGATAAATCACATTAGTAATCTAAGTGATGACATAAAATCTAATCAGTTTGCGCTGAAACAGCAGCAAGAAACGCTGCAAAATTTGCTTAAAAATCAGTCAAAAGAGCAAGTGGGGTTAGCAAAAGTACGTCTTCGAAAAGAAAACGTACAAATAGAACTTAAACAGAGCATAGAAAGCGGCCAAAATAATTTAAAACAAGAACAAAGTAAGAAGAACAAGCTGCAAAAATTACTTAAAAAATTAACCATCAAAAAGCCAGATGGGCAATTTGCAGACAATACTGGCAAGCTTAATTGGCCAACAAAGGGTAAGTTAAAGCATCGTTTTGGCGACAACCGCCAAGGCTCAGCCGGTTTGCAGTGGACGGGAGTGTCTATTAAGGCAGATCGGGGCACTGAAATTAAGGCAATCTATCCAGGGACGGTGGTATTTTCTGATTGGTTTGATCATTACGGGTGGCTGGTGATCATTGATCATGGCGGTGAATTTATGAGCCTCTATGCTCATGCTGAAGGTGTGTATAAAAATGTATATGATTATGTTACACAGGGTGAATTGATAGCAGTGGTAGGTGATTCAGGGGATGTGGGTCAAACCAGCTTATATTTTGAGATTCGTCGCCAAGGTGCGCCAGTAGATCCAGCAAACTGGTGTGTTTACCCCAAGATGGCTTATTCTCCCTAAATAGAACTTACTAATTAGTCAGACGAAACAACCAGTCGCGGTCATCTCTTAGGAGCACTATCGCCACAAGGAGCAGATTCATGAAAAGCGTAAGACCCCTCAGTTTAGGATTAACCATCGGTTTACTCATCGGCTTGTTATTAGCGGGAAGTCATCAGGTATTTGCTAAGCGTGATAACGCGATGTTGGAATTACCATTATCAGATATTCGATTGTTCACCGATATCTATGCGCGCATCAAAAAAGATTACGTCGAAGAAGTTGGCGATCAGGCACTACTAGAAGGGGCTATACGAGGCATGCTTAGTAGTCTTGACCCTCATTCATCATATTTAAGCCAAGAGGAATTCAAAGAATTACAAATTGGCACGACAGGTGAGTTTGGCGGCTTAGGTATTGAAGTCGGCATGGAAAACGGTTTTGTGCGCGTTATCTCTCCAATAGAAGATACACCTGCTGACAAAGCCGGTGTTGAAGCGGGCGATGTAATCATTCAGTTAGATGAAACCCAGGTAAAAGGACTAACACTGAGTGAGGCAGTCAAGTTAATGCGTGGAAAGCGTGGTTCGAAGATTTTGCTAACAATTGTGCGTGAAGGTGAAGCAAAGCCATTAGAAATTAGTGTCACGCGAGATGTTATTCGTGTGAAAAGTGTCCGTAGTCGTATTCTTGAGCCTGGTTATGGGTATATCCGTATTTCAAGCTTTCAATCTAAAACCACGCGCAATGTGATAGCAGCTGTTGAAAAATTATTAGACAAAGCTGATCAAAACTTACAAGGCTTAGTATTAGATTTACGTAATAACCCTGGCGGCGTATTAACGGGCGCGGTAGGCGTATCTGATATTTTCCTTAAGGATGGCGAGTTAATTGTCTTCACTAAGGGTCGAGTTGAAGATGCAGAGCTAAATTACAGCGCAAGTACGAATGACTCGGTCAATGGTATTCCGATTATTGTATTGATAAACGAGGGTTCAGCATCGGCGTCTGAAATTGTTGCTGGTGCTTTGCAAGACCATAAACGTGCGGTAATTATGGGTCAGAAGTCTTTTGGTAAAGGTTCAGTACAAACGATATTGCCTCTTAAAGAAGATGCCGCATTGAAACTAACCACGGCACGCTATTACACACCATCGGGTAAATCGATTCAAAATGAGGGCATAAACCCCGATATTCTAGTCGAAGAGTTACACGGTGGAGAAGGTGAAGACAATAAAAGGTTTGAGTTTGTACGTGAAGCGGATCTACAAGGACACTTGGAAAATAATCAAGAAAAAGATGAAGACAAGCCACAAAAAGAAGTGAAACGTATTACAATTGCGGTAGATAGTGAAGAAGATGCTGTGCTGAATGAAGCGCTGAGCATACTTAAAGATTTAGCAAAGGATAAAGATTCTGCGAGCGCATAAACCGTTTAGTTTAGAACGAGCAAAACAAGCACCATTTATAATCTGCCGCCTCTTTATCGGGGCGGCTTTATTTTTGTCTGCGACAAATATTGGTGCAGAAGAAAATTTGGTTGTGCAAGAGACTTATAAAGTTGCCATCATTATTGATGATCTAGGCAACAATCTTAATAAAGGGCGTGCATTAATTGATATGCCCTATCAGCTAACCTATTCATTCCTACCCAAGCGTCCCTATTCAGAGCGGCTAGCCAATATGGCGGCTTCTTCTGGTAAAGAAGTCATGGTTCATTTGCCTATGCAGTCTGCGGGCAGATTAGACTTGGGCTATGGCGCACTGACTCTAGAACTTACCCAGAAAGAATTTCAAGAAACGGTACAGATCAGCATTGATTCTGTGCCACATGCACGCGGTGTGAACAATCATATGGGCAGTTTGTTAACCCAGCACCCAGGCCATATGGCATGGTTGATGGAAGTATTATCGACACGCAACGATAATCTTTATTTTGTAGATAGCAAAACCACTGCGTTGACCGTTGCCACTCAAATAGCAAAAGAACATTACATTCCTAATATTGCTAGGGATGTGTTCTTAGATAGCAGTAATAATGAAGATGATATTAAGCACCAGCTAAAGTATTTAAAAAAAATTGCCGCGCGTAAAGGCTATGCGGTTGCGATTGGGCATCCTTACTCCTCAACCATTAAATTGTTGCGTGACTACCTGCCAACGTTGCTAGAGCACAATATTGAAGTCGTGCCGGTCACCGAGTTGATTGAATTGCGAAGTCAACAGCAACAATGGCCAAAACTAAGCTCAAATATTCCTCAATATTAAATTATTCGTTGCTACCCCTAGAGCAGAAACTGATTAGCACGCTAGAATTTTAATAATTTCCTTAATTTTGCTACGGCTTATTGACGACGCATATTATTAAAAACTCACAACTATCCATCATGATGAATTACGCAGTTAAAGTGATTCATTCAAATCTGTGCGTAGATAGTTACGTAAATTAGGTCTTTTCAGTTTCGTACATTCCTCTATACTTTAAAAAATCTACAAAGTATTAGTTGTTTACGAATAGACATGCGACTTTTCAAATGAATCCATTAGCCTTAAGACAGAATTACTTCACTGGCTTCACCATCATTGAGCTAATGATCACGATAGCCGTGGCTGCGGTCATACTCTCTATTGGCGTGCCATCTTTCCAAGGTTTGATGTAAAGGAATTAACTGACTACTGGAATCAATCAGTTTATCTCATCTATGTCACTCGCCAGAAGTGAAGCTATTAAGAGAAATCAGCGTGTTGCGATTTGCCCAAGCGATGATGGTGAGCAATGTTCAGGCAATCAGTATGAAAATGGTTGGATAGTATTTGTGGATGGGAATTCAAATAATAGTCGAGAAGTTAACACTGAAGAATTGATATGGGTGGGCAATTCATTGCAAGCCAGTATGACATTGAGGGGCACAAGTTGTTGCGCTGACAATATTCCTTATCTTGCCTCGGGCCAAATAAATGGGATAGCCGGCAGCATGCATCTATGTAAAGAAGATGACGAAAATAAATCAAGAAAGATTGCTATAAATATATTTGGAAGAGCACGGCTTGATGAAGCAGGTTCAGATTATTGCAGAACATGAATAAGATATTAAATAGTGGATTCACATTGATAGAAGTACTAATTACTTTGATTGTATTTAGTATTGGTCTATTAGGTTTAGCAAACTTACAGGGCCAGAGTATCAATAGTAGCTATAACGCTCATCTGAGAACCCAGGCAACTTCGCTTGCTAGTAGCATGATTGACCGCATGCGTGCAAATCGCCAGCAAGCAACATCAACGCAAGATTACATAACAGGTTTTGGTGATGAGCCAACCAGTCTTACAAAAAAATTACGTCACTTCGAATTGTTCACCAAATGAAATTGCACAGTTAGATTTACTAGAGTGGAAATGCAATCTGGGTAAGTATGAACCTAAAAGTTATTGTGCCGGCCTAGTTTCTCAGGCCACCTTGCCTGGGGGTGATGGAGAAATTATTCGTGTGGCTGGGCAAACACAAATTAGCGTGAGCTGGACAGATACTTCTGGCGAACAGCATAGCGTGTCTATGTATAGCGATTTATAAACACTATGAAATGATTTAAATCACAACAAGGGTTAACAATCATTGAACTTATGATTGCCTTGTTGTTAAGTCTGCTATTAATTGGTGGAGTGGTACAAATTTATTTAGGCACTAAATCAACTTATAAAGTGACAGAGGGTTTATCCAGGCTGCAAGGAAATACGAGATTTTCTACCGATATGATTGCACGTGATATTCGCATGGCTGGATACATTCCATGCAGTCAGCCGCAAGCACAACTAAATGTAGTTAATTCAACTGATTGGTGGGCACCTTTGTTTACAAACTCGATCAGAGGGTTTGAGAATGGTGACAATCCTTTTCCTGATGATAGCGTCAATGAGGTATTACCAGGTTCAGACTCAATCTTGATATTGCGTGGTGGTAGTCAGGTCGAAGCAATCAATTTTTATGACACGGCTAATAATGAATTTATTATGCAGCGTGATTTGGGTGGAGATGATTGGGTTGAATCTGGCAGCCTGATGATTGCATGTGATTCTCGCCAAGCGAGCTTATTTCAAGCGGGTACTGTTCAGTCAGGTAATCCTACTATAGTGAGTGTTGCTGATGGTTCTGCAAGTGAAACGCCTGGGAATACCACAACAAACTTAAATGCTACGTTTAGTCATGATTCACAGCTTGCAAATTACCGCGCTATTGCTTACTACATTGCTAACTCAAATTCTGGAAATGGTAATTCCTTATATCGTAGATACCTAAATGTTAACGGCTCGATGCAGAACGCACCCTTGAAAGAAGAGCTGATTGAAGGCGTCGATACGATGCAGTTGTTATACGGTCTAGATGTTGATGATGATGACGACGGTACGATTGATCGTCTATACGCGGGAGATTTGCAAGGAAACCTGCATGTGGTGAATGTGTTGAGTACCGATCCTGGAGATTGGAGCTTAGCGAGCAATCGCTTTATTTTACTTAAAGCAACGGCACCAAATAGCGGCGAACCACAACCCATTACGACAAAACCTATTGTCGTCAATAATACTCAAGGGTTTGATGGAGTCGTGGTGGTGGTAACAACAAGGAGTTACTTTACTGAAAGTGATGCAGTGGATGAAGGTATTCAATCTATCTATGGTGTATTTGATGAAACAGCTTTAGTGGCTCAGTCTGGAAATAATATAGGCAATGAAGTTAATATAAGCAATATGACCAGGCAGACATTAACAAATAATGTGTTTGTTGATGCAACGGTCGGTGTTGATTTAGAAGTTAGAACAATTTCTAATAATCCAATCCCCGTAAACAGTCAAGGCTGGTACATTGATTTCAATGTTCGTAATGAATTCAATGAAGTGGTGTACCCCGGTGAAAAAGCAGTGCGAGCATTACAATTGCGTAATGATGTGCTATTTGTGAATACCATCATACCCCAGCCATTGAGTTGTGATCCTGCACCCGGAGGATTTTCATTAGCACTAGATCCGCAAACAGGCACGGCTGGACAAGAAGTTATTTTTGATATCAACTCAGATGACGTGTTTGATTCCAATAATAAAATTAACGTGGCAGGACAATTAAAAACCATCGTTGGCACATGTTTTAAATCAACACCTTCAGACTCAACCTTCTTTGGTGACTACCAGATTACTCAACTTTCTGACACAGATATTGATGCCGTAGGAAATAACATCGCAAAAACAGAATTAATAGGTAGGCAGGCGTGGAGAGAGGTGGAATTCAAATGATAAGATATTTTGCATTAATGTTATTAGCGCTAGCTTCTCAATCTCAAGCAGTAGAGTGCGATATAGAGTCTTTTAATTTTTCAAACAGTGATTGTAGTTTTAGTCTACCGTTTGAAGCTAAGCAACTTAAATTTGGAAATCTAGATGCAGTTACCAGTTCTGGCAATGCAATACGCATCGGAGTAGTACGTTTTAATTTAGCTGACGAGATAGAGATTTTTGATGCCGCAGAACCTAGCTGCAATTATTATGCAGGCATGCTTGGCGACGAACAAGAAGGGCAAGAAATTGCATTTAAAGTCAGCGAGACTAATTCCAGAGAGATTACTCAAGTATGGTTGTTAAACTGTACTGTTGGCGTGGCACGTTAAAGTGAACAAATATATTAATGTCTTTACTTTAGTAGAGCTTCTTATTGTCGTTGCAATAGTGGCGATACTGGCTTCAATTGCTTATCCCTCATATCAAAAACACGCTACGCTGATGCAAAAGTGAAGCTGTTAGAGGTGATGAATCAACAGAGGAAGTATTTTACAAGCAATAATACTTATACAACAAATCTTATAACAGACTTAGATTACGACGATGCAGGTAGTGGTGCGGTAATAACTGAAGTCGGATTTTATCTAATTGAAGCAGATGTTTGTGGCGAGCCAGCATTACCAATCGCACAATGTGTCGAACTGACTGCCAGGGATAATTTTTCTGGAGAAGTTGAGGTGGTAAAGGACTTGACCTATGATTCGAGGAATAAAAATAGTGGGCCTATAGGCGCCTGGTAAAAATAGAGGCTAGCGGTATGTTCTCAATTCTTTAGGGACAGCAAAGGTAACATTTTCTTCAACACCTTCTATTTCACTAACGCTTGCACGGGTTGTGGACGAGAGCTTATCAATCACTCGCTTAACCAATATTTCAGGGGCGGAAGCACCTGCGGTTACCCCGATATTAGTTTTACCTTCTAACCATGAGTTAGATATTTGATCAGCATCATCAATCAGGTAAGACTCAATGCCATTCTTTTCAGCAATTTCTCGAAGACGATTTGAGTTTGAACTTGTCACAGAACCAATCACGAGTAATAAATCACAATCATGAACTAGATTCTTGACCGCATCCTGGCGGTTCTGGGTGGCATAACAAATGTCATCGCGTTTGGGCGATTGAATCGCTGGAAAGCGTGATTGTAATTTTTCTATAATTTCTTTTGTGTCATCTACCGATAAAGTAGTCTGAGTCACGTAAGAAATTTTATCAGGTTTATCGACGATGACCTTATCAACATCTTCAGGTGACTCTACAAGAAAGATTTGGCCACCACGCTCTCCGGTGCATTGGCCCATAGTGCCTTCAACCTCGGGATGTCCTTTATGACCAATTAAAATGGTATCTCGACCACTTTTGCAGTTGCGTACGACTTCAATATGGACTTTAGTTACTAATGGGCAAGTGGCATCAAAGACGGTTAACGCACGTCTATCAGCCTCAGCTCGAACAGATTTGGAAACGCCGTGAGCACTGAAGATGACAGTGGACTGGTCTGGCACCTCATCTAATTCATCAACAAATACCGCACCTTTTTTTCGTAATGAATCAACGACAAAACGGTTATGGACGACTTCATGGCGCACATAAATTGGGGCGCCAAATTGCTCTAAACAGCGCTCAACAATTTCTATGGCTCTGTCTACACCGGCACAAAAGCCTCTTGGATTAGCGAGTTTAATTTTTATGGGCGTCATTAGAAGAAGGTTCTTTGAAAATATGAATAATTAATAAACTGGCGCCTAGTGTAATTAAAATATCAGCAATATTAAACGTTGGCCAGTGGCAACTACCATGCCTTGAGTGGTAGAAAAAATAAATGCATTCATCAGCCTTGTAGTAGAAGTCTATGAAGTCAGTGACTTTGCCGTAGAGGGCTCGGTCAATTAAATTGCCTAATGCACCACTTAGAATAAAACTAAGACTAGTGCCGAGTAATATTTCTGAAGTTTCCAGTTTGCGTAACCAATTGAATATATAAATACACACAGCAGAAGCAAGGGCTACAAAAAACCAACGTTGCCAGCCTCCGGCTTCACTTAGAAAGCTAAATGCAGCGCCCTCGTTATAAACAAGCATCCAATTAAACATGGGCATCGCTGTAATGGGCATCGCAAATTCAAGGGCTGCCTCAGCAAAGCGTTTTGTAATTTGATCAATAACGGTTAAAACAACAACCAGAAAAATCCACTTACGCATACTTTCTAACTTCGCCGGAGCCATCAACATTGTCTACGCAGCGCAAGCATAGTTCTGGGTGATCTTTATGCTCACCAACATCTGCGCGCAGATGCCAGCAACGCACACATTTTTCATTACTAGGTTTTTGGATAGCAATTTTTATTGTATCGCCATTGGCTAAAGTTAACTCATGAAGATCTGATGGAGCATCGCTGAGCGATTTAACTTCGGATGATGATGTGATCAGCACAAATCGAAGTTCATTTTCAAGTAAAGACAAAGCTCTTTCAGTGGCTCCTTCACAATAAATCGTGACATCGGCATCTAGTCCAGAACCAATATCACCTTTTACGCGATATTCTTCTAATGTCTTTAGTGTCTGCTGGCGGACATCAAATATTAAATTCCAAGTATCCACATTAAGATCATCATCTTTACTTAGCTCAGCTAAATCTTGATACCAAGTTTTAGTGAAGATAGTAGTCTCATCATTGCCGGGAATATGAGAGAACGCTTCCTCAGCAGTGAAATTCAATATGGGGGCTAATAAACGTAATAAAGAGTGTGCAATATGATAAGCGGCTGTCTGTGCTGATTTGCGAGCAAGACTATCAGCTTGTGATGTATAAACTCTGTCTTTAATAACGTCTAAATACAAACTGCCTAAATCTAGGCTACAAAAATTATGTAACGTTTGATATAGCTGATGGAATTCATACTTCTCATAATGACTGATCGCTTGTTTCTGAAGAGTCGCTGTTTTATCGACTACCCATCGATCTAATGCGATCATTTCATTGGCAGCGATTAAATCTTTACTTGGATCAAAGCCATTTAAATTGGAAAGCAAATAACGAACAGTGTTGCGCATTCGTCTATATGAATCAGCGGTGCGTTTTAATATTTCATCAGAGACATTCATTTCACTACTGATATCGCTAGAAGCGACCCACAGTCGCAAGATGTCGGCACCTAACGATTTAAATATTTTTTGAGGAGCGACAACATTGCCTAAGGACTTAGACATTTTTCGACCGCTAGCATCCACTGTAAAGCCATGTGTTAATACCGCTTTGTAAGGGGCGCGGTTATTAATGGCGACACTAGTTTTTAGTGAAGACTGGAACCAGCCTCGATGTTGGTCAGAGCCTTCCAGATATAAGTCAGCTGGGAAATTAAGCTGCGGTTGACGCTGCACTACAGATTCATGGGTGACACCAGAATCAAACCAAACGTCTAAAGTATCTGAGACCTTAGTGTAATCCTTTGCATCATCGCCAATTAAATCGGAGGGTTCTAAATCAAACCATGCTTGAATGCCCTCTTTTTCGATGCGCAGTGCAACCTGTTCCATTAACGCAATCGTATTTGGGTGTAACTCTTGAGTTTCTGAATGCACAAATAGAGTGATCGGTACTCCCCAAGTACGCTGTCTCGACACACACCAATCAGGACTATTACTTAGCATGCTGGTAATTCTTGCTTTACCCCAATCAGGCAGCCACTCAACATTGTCAACTTCTTTTAATGAACGTTTAAGTAGCTTATTTTTGTTCATGCTAATGAACCATTGTGGTGTCGCTCTAAAAATCAAAGGAGTTTTAGTGCGCCAGCAATGTGGAAAGCTATGAGTGATTTGATGTTGATGAACAAGCTTAGAGTTTTCCTCTAGTTTTTCAATCACGGGTTTATCAACCTTGTGTACATGTTGGCCTGCAAATAATTCGACGCCATCACGATAGACACCATTATCATTAACAATGTTTATTGTGCCTAGCTGATATTTTTTACCGACAACAAAATCATCTGTGCCATGGTCTGGTGCTGTATGTACTGCGCCTGTACCTGCCTCGGTAGTGACATGCTCACCTAGAATAATAGGCACCTGCTTATTGTAAAAAGGATGCTGTAATTGAGTGTGCTCCAGGGCTTGCCCGACACATGTCCCAATGACTTTATGACTTTCAATCGCATAACGCTCTAAACAAGAAGCAATTAAATCTGAAGCTAATAGCAGGTATTGGTTAGAGCCGTCGAGAGAAACTTCTAGCAAAGAGTATTCGTAATCAGGATGCAAGCTAACGGCTTGGTTTGCGGGTAGCGTCCAAGGAGTTGTCGTCCAGATAACAACATGAGCCATAATGTTTTCAGCAGCCCCGGCAAATATTTTTTTGAAAGAGGCTTGATCGGAAGGTGTGAACTTGACATCAATGGCATAAGACGTTTTATCTTTATATTCAACCTCAGCTTCTGCTAAGGCAGAACCACTCGCGACACTCCAGTAAACTGGTTTAAAGCCTTTTTCTAAATGACCATTAGCAATCACTTTTGCAAGTGAGCGCACGATGTCAGCTTCGACTTGGAAGTTCATCGTTAAGTAAGGGTTTTCCCAGTCAGCAAATACACCTAAGCGAATAAAGTCATCACGCTGACGGTCGACTTGCTTCTGTGCGTATTCGCGACAAGCTTGACGAAATTCCTTTTCAGATATTTTATGCCCAGGTTTGCCTTTTTTCTTTTCTACCATGACTTCGATAGGTAGGCCATGACAATCCCAACCAGGAATAAAGGGCGCGTCATAACCACTTAAGGTTTTGCTTTTGACAATAATATCTTTAAGAATTTTATTCACTGCATGACCAATGTGAATGTCTCCATTTGCATAAGGAGGGCCATCATGAAGAGTGAATTTGTTTTTACGATCAGCACAGACTTCACGAATGTGCTGATAAATATTTAGTTCTTGCCAACGCTTTAGCATTTCTGGTTCACGTTGAGCCAAGTTACCCTTCATGGGGAAACTGGTCTTTGGCAAATTTAGCGTATGTTTATAATCCTGACTCACTGGGTGTTACGTCCTTTGACTAAAATATTGTTGTGCTTTTGTAACATCAATGTTTATTTGATGTTTCAGTGCCTCTAATGATGGAAATTTAATTTCATCCCTTAGCTTGGTATGAAATTCAACATCCAACCTTTTGCCATACAAGTCTTGTTGGCAGTTAAATAAATGTACTTCAAGTTGTTGACGCTGACCATTGACAGTAGGCCTATTGCCCACATTGGCAACGCCTTGCCATTTGTTGTTCATATGGCTTGCGCTGACGGTGAAGACGCCCTTGATAGGCGAGACTAATCGTCCAATCAAAATATTCGCTGTCGGAAAGCCAATAGTCCGACCTATTTTATCGCCATGGAAAACTCGCCCCGACATTACAAACGGACGTCCCAACAGAGTAGCGACGTCAGCAAACTCACCCTGAGACAACTGTTCTCGTATCAGTGTGCTGCTGACGCGTTTGTGTTGATGCGAGATCGGGCTCTTAACGTGGACATCAAATCCGAGTTTCGCACCCATGCTGCGTAATAAATTTGTGTCGCCACAGCCGTGATGACCAAATTTAAAATCATCTCCGACGACTAACAATTTAACATTGAGTGAATCGTGCAAGATCTTCTTTACAAAGTCCACCGCTGGCATCGTCGCGGTGAGTTGATTGAAATGTAAACATACAAAGTAGTCGAATCCAAATTCGCGCACTAATTCCATTTTTTTGCGAATGGGGTAAATACGTGCAGGTCCTTTCGAGCCACAGAAGAACTCTTTTGGGGTGGGTTCAAAACTGATTAGTACAGACTTTGCTTGTTGCTGCTCAGATTTGTTAATGACGAATTTGATGATTTCCTGATGGCCGAGATGAAATCCATCAAAGTTACCAATCGTGGCCACACTAGGCTGATTGATTCTAGTAAGTTCTTTGCTGCCTCGAAGTATGATCATATTAAACTTGTCCTAACGCAACTCAAGGCGAAATTGACTTGGGCGTAAGCCAAGAAGCATTAGCAGGCTAAGATAAATCGATATACCGACAATTATCAAGCCGCTAAGTGAACCGAGTCTAGTGATAATGTTCCAGTGAGCCCAAACCTCTGGCCCAGGATTAATCCACCATAAGCACAGTAACATGATGATGGAGCTAAAAATTACTTTTAACGCCATGACTAACCTTTCTGGATTAGCTCGTAACACCTTACTTTTTCTCAGTAATACGTATAGCAAAGTCGCATTCACATAAGCAGAAAATGACGTGACTAAAGCAAGACCAGCATGTGCGCCAGGTGTTTTTAAATCAGGTAAGAACCCTATAAATAATAGATTCAGTACGATATTAATTAGTATCACAAATACACCAATTTTGACGGGAGTCTTTGTGTCTTGTCGTGAATAGAACCCCGGGGCTAGTATTTTAATGAAAATAAATGCCGGCAATCCGAGCGAGGATGCCATTAGGCTCAGTGTTGCCATTTGTGTGTCAAACAAGCTGAATTCTCGATATTGTACGAGAGTAAAAAGTATCGGGCCAGATAGAACCAGAAGACCTAGCATGGCGGGGATGGAGATAAGTAAAGATACTTTTAACGCCCACTGCAGGGTTTGATCAAATGCGTGATGTTGATTGGACACATGCTGTTTCGACAATATTGGCAAGATTACAGTCGCAGTGGCAATTCCAAATAAGGCCAGAGGTAACTCAACAAATCTGTCTGAGATGTATAACCAACTGATACTGCCTGCGAGAAGGTATGAAGCAATGATGGTGTTGATTAATAAGTTAATTTGTACGATTGAACTGCCAAAAAGTGCTGGCAGCATTAATTTTAGAATTCTATCCACGCCAGCTTTAGCGCCAGATAACTTGGGTAATGGAAGCGAGTGAGCTTTCATTAAAAAAGGAATCTGGAATAACAATTGAGCCACGCCAGCAATAAAAACTCCCCAGGCTAACGCTGTCACAGGATTTTCCATTTGTGGGGATAACCAAACGGCAGCGCCAATTAATGACAAGTTAAGTAACACAGGAGTGAGAGCGGGCACTGCAAACTTTTGGCGAATATTCAAAATACTGCCAGATAAGGCAGTCAGAGAAATAAATAGCGCATACGGAAAAGTAATTTTAAGCATATCGCTGGCCAATAATTCTTGCGCGGGATCGTCAAATCCTGGTGCAAATATGTGTATCAACCAAGGCGAGCATAAAACACCTAATGCCGTGATAATCAATAAAATTACCGATAACAAGCCAGTAACATGGTCGATTAGGCGCTTAAAGTCATTTTCACTATTATGTAAACTAGAGGTCATAACAGGAACAAATGCCTGTGAAAAAGCACCTTCCGCAAACAAGCGACGCAGGTAGTTAG
>CAWUWP010000075.1:0-5094 GCA_963926275.1 uncultured Gammaproteobacteria bacterium
TCAGGAAATGCTTTGTGATGTTTGACGCTGACTTCGGCAGCCACTTCTCCTAAGCCGATACCACCAATTCGTGATGCTGTACGCGAAAAGTACTTATCTACAAATTCTTTATTCAAGCCAATAGCTTCAAATACTTGGGCACCACGATAAGACTGAACCGTGGAGATACCCATCTTAGCCATGATCTTAGTTAGCGATTTATTCGCTCCCTTGATGAAGTTTTTAACCGCTTCATCATGCTCCATCACTAGAATATGACCTTTCCCAATCAAGTCACCCAATGATTCAAATGCTAAGTATGGATTAACAGCGCCCGCACCATATCCAATCAATACAGCAAAATGATGAACTTCACGCGGCTCACCAGACTCGAGTATTAAACCTACTTTTGTGCGTGATCCGTTACGGATTAAATGATGATGCACACCCGAGATGGCAAGCAGTGCCGGAATTGCTGCGTTATTTTCATCAACACCTCGATCAGACAAAATAATATTGGTATTGCCTGCGGCAATAGCATCATCCACTTGCTTACAAACCGTGTTAAGTGCTTGATCTAATCCTTCGCCACCTTTAGCTACCGGATACAGAATAGAGACAGTGGCTGTTTTAAGCCCCGGCAAATCAACATCACGAATACGTGCCAATTCTTCATTCGTTAACACAGGAGAAGTCAATTTAATTTGTCGGCAACTATCTTCCTGTGGATTTAGTAAATTTTTCTCTGCACCAATAGTGACAGCTACTTGAGTGACTAACTCTTCTCGAATGCCATCTAATGGAGGATTTGTCACTTGGGCAAAAAGTTGTTTGAAATAGTCATATAACAATCGTGAACGATTTGACAATACTGCTAGCGCTGCATCAGTCCCCATAGAGCCCACAGGTTCCATACCTTTAGCCGCTAAAGGTGCAATTAACACGCGCAAATCTTCGTGGGTGTACCCAAATGCTTGTTGACGCTGCAATAAAGTTTCATTGTCAGTGCCATGAATGTGTTTTGGATCAGGTAGCTTTGCTAGAGGTATTAAATGTTTGTCTAACCATTCCGCATAAGGGTGCTCACTTGCGAACTGTTGCTTCAACTCCTCATCTTCAATGATGCGACCTTGCTTGGTATCGACCAAGAAAATACGCCCAGGGTGCAAACGATCTTTGATTAATATATTTTCTGGCGGGATATCTAACACGCCCACTTCAGACGCCATCACTACCATGCCATCTTTAGTCACGTAGTAACGTGATGGGCGTAAACCGTTACGGTCAAGTACCGCACCAATCACATCACCATCAGTAAACGCCACTGATGCTGGACCATCCCACGGCTCCATTAAACATGCATGATATTCATAGAAGGCTTTGCGTTCAGCAGACATAGTTTCATGTCCACTCCAGGCTTCAGGAATCATCATTAAAATTGCATGTGGAAGCGGCCGTCCACTGATATGCAAAAACTCCACAACATTATCAAAAGTCGCTGAATCACTACCGCCTTCAACACAAATTGGGAACAGTTTCTTCAAGTCATCGCCAAACAACTCTGACTCACATAGCGCCTCTCTGGCACGCATCCAATTAGCATTACCGCGCGCAGTATTGATTTCTCCGTTATGCGCAACATATCTAAACGGCTGCGCCAATCTCCATGCCGGAAATGTATTTGTAGAAAAACGTTGGTGCACTAACGCTATTGCCGACTCAAAATCTGGTTGCAGAATATCTGGGTACATCAACTCAAGTTGGGATACCGTCAACATACCTTTATATATAAAAGTACGACTAGACAAAGATGGAATATAAAAACGCTGACATTCAGAAATTTTTGAAAGCCAAATAGCACTTTCAGCTAGCTTGCGAATAACAAATAATTTGCATTCAAAAGCTGCTTCATTTTTTGTATTTGCACCTTTGCCAATAAATATTTGCTTGAAAGTTGGCTCACCTGATTTTGCAGTCGGTCCTAAGCTAGAATCATCAGTAGGGACGTCACGCCAACCTAATACAGTCTGACCTTCGTCTATAATAATTTTTTCTATAATTTCTTGGCACTGCTTTGATTGAGCCGCATCATTAGGAAGAAAAATCAAACCCGCACCGTACTGACCGAACTTCGGCAAATCAATATTGCTTTCTTTACACGCACGCGAGAAAAACTTATGCGGCATTTGTACAAGAATGCCGACACCGTCTCCAGTGTTTTCTTCGCAGCCACATGCGCCACGATGAACTAATTTTTTAAGTATGGTTAACCCATTTTCCACAATGGCATGTGACTTTCGTCCTTTAATATCAGCAACAAAGCCAACACCACACGAGTCATGTTCATAATCTGGATCATAAAGGCCTTCTGCTGGCGGGTAATTATTCTGCATATCGGTTCCGCATTTACGTTTTAATATTTATTTATGGCGAGCTAAATTTCTTTATAAAATCGCTACTTAGCCGTTTCAGCTCATGTACTGAAAGGGCCGCAAATTATAATGCACGGCAGATTACAGTAGCAAGCAAAGATGGATGTTTCACATGTATTTTTGTAAGACAGATAAAAAAGAACATCCAGACCGAAATGCTGAATTACTACATATAAATCAACTGGTTACATAATATACATAATGCATCACTACCTAATTTGCGCAATTTTAGTGCGCCTTTATCTTCTGCTTTCCGCAGTTTGAGCACTTATACACAGTTACCAGCTTGCCTTGCTTGGAATCGAATTTATTATCAGTGACCAGCTTCCATTTATGATGGCCATGCTGACACAAGCCAAGTTTTTTAATCGCAGGTTTTTTGAATGGCAGAACATTGCCCATCAGATCAAACCGCCGTCACGACAGTGCCAACACGATGATAAAGATCGGCCCAAAGGCTTTTAATTTGAGACTTCACTTTGCTAGAAAATATTTCCATAATTTATTTTCTTGTTATCTATTTGCAAACACCAACCCGGCCAGACAGAAAACCACCGAGATCAATAGGAACATAAAGTATTTTACGACAATGGTATTAATAATTAACTTTGGATTATCAGCCCATATCTTCTTAACGCTATTCAAGCGATCAAGCAAATATCCAACAATAAATCCGACAGGCACCAAAGCGATCAAATATAACGAAAGTTGTGCCGATGAGCCGATTAGAAATGCAATATATGCAGTCAACATATAAAACATTGTAGTGGTAAGAGAAAACATGGCGGCAGAATAGCATGAATTGTATGAGTGAATTACACACTCACCCTGTGCAATATCCTGTCTTTAAATGTTGTGTTTATTCACTCATGACACCATGATTTCTCGTTTATGTACGATGAAATTTTGATTATTTTTTGAGCTTTATACTAGCGGCAGCGTCTATTCTAGAATAGTATATAAATAGTACTAACAAAAATAAAACCCTCTTGGCACGTAATAAACTATATATATTAGTGACTTATGCCGGCTCGCTACCGTTTATTGCGTGTGCACTAATTTTATATTCTGGCATCAGTGATGTGGGTTCGCTTGGCTCGATTAGTGATCTTATTACTATGTATGCACTAGTTATTATTTCATTCATAGCCGGCATACATTTAGGCACTTATTTATTTTATAACACCAAAACCCCTAAACCCCTGTTCATTGTTAGCAATATAGTCGCGGCAGTCGCATGGATTTCGTTATTATTTTCCAACCTATCCAACGCAACATTAATTCTGGTTAAGGCATTCATCTATTTACTGGGCGTGGATTTTTTACTCAAACAGGAAATGTTTATTTCACCATCATATTTTGTTACTCGATTAATCGTCACTACAGTGTCTGCAAGCTCTTTATTATTCGTATCAAGTCTTAGTTAAGCTGCATTGGCAAGCTGTTGTTCAGCCAACCCTGCAATATCATCAGTCACTTCAACATGTTGCCCAAACGATAACTGAGTAACTCTTTCATCTCGAATAGCCATCTGTCTAAATAATACAGTCGCCACTGGCACTGGATCTGCTATTACGTCTGTCACGACGTAATCATTCACTATGCCAGCAACCTCACCCACAAATGCTCTAATGATGTCAACTGGCGAAGGCACTTGCTGAGCAGTAAGCATCCCTGCACTTATCTATAGGTCTTGGTCACTTCTAGCGTCATAGAAGACTGCAAATTCAATGAGAAATTAGCCAGCTGATCTGCATCAATACCCATAAGTGTTGCCTGTTGACATGCACCTGCAAATTACTATCAAAAAATTTACCGCCTAACCGATCGACATTTCTAATTGAATTATCAATAGCAGCTTGCTCTTGTGGATTAATACCACCATCAATTCAACAAGGGATCTCTTTCCTCACTGTACTTTGCGATCAATGTTGACAGTAAAGCCATCTTGATTAAATATCACTTTCTTGGACATTTTCTTGTTGTAAAACTATTCAATGCTGAAATTAACTATATCGCCCTCTTGAGTTTTGATACTCATATCAAAACTTTTACTCATTTGAAAGTCACAAGTTTTAGAGAATTCTATTCATGTGGTTTAGCGCATGAGTTTGTATGGCGGCTGTTAGAGCATTACCCACCACATTGACAGTACTGTTATAAGTTCTATCCCGAGAGTTTGTTTGTGCTGATTGTATTGCTAAACAGTCCTGACTTTGTAAATTTTTGCTATCCACAGTAGGAGTGAATCTATTATCAATACGCGCTAAGCCTAGTTATATTCTATTAAATGTGCGCTCTAATCATCTTTCAAAACATGGCTCTGCTTCTAATCTACCTGGCAGTACATCTTTAGCTGAAATAAAATCTGGTTCAATTCCATCACGCGCTTAATCTAGCAGATCTTGCGACCTGTTCTTCATTAGCATCACTACTACTAGCATTACGCTAAACCTGACGTACAAAACTAAACACATATTTTGCGATCAACTTAGCAGGTGGATGATCATTATTGTTGGCCTGCAAATACACGCGTTGACTCACAATCCATCACAGAATACTTTTTCTAGCACGTTCACTGAATTTGAACACGAATAGACGCTATTATTATTTGATGCTATTGCTGTTGAATTCTATGCAGTCATTGATGGGTTACCTACGCAAGACACGCAAGACACGCACG
>CAWUWP010000076.1:0-10182 GCA_963926275.1 uncultured Gammaproteobacteria bacterium
ACAGTTATATATTTAGAATTAAAAGGAAATTAGATGAAACGCTTGATTCTTATTTTATTAGTACAAGTTGTATTTGCAGCAAGTGCTATCGCCGGTGGTGATGCTGCTGCTGGAAAAGAAAAATCACAAGCTTGCGTTGCTTGTCACGGTGAAGCTGGAATGAGTGCAGTTACGATGTTCCCAAATATTGCTGGCCAATATCAAGATTACTTATACATTGCACTTCAAAGTTATAAGTCTGGATCGCGAAATAATGCAATTATGAGTGGGATAGTCGCCGCACTTGATAAGCAGGATATGAAAGATTTAGCCGCATACTATTCAAGCTTGAACGGTTTAGAAAGTCTAGGCCTTCCAGGCAAATAGCTCAAAATGCACTTAGTGGTGTGTTCTACTAAGTGCGTTAACTGCAGGTTTTCGCTTGTTGCTAAGCGTTATTCTGTTGCCACTCTTCTGGGGTGTAAGCCTTAATTGTTAGCGCATGTAATTCGCCACTGGCAATTTGTGCATTAACTGTCTTATAGACTAATTGATGTTCTTTAATCATGCTGAGGCCTTCGAATGCCGTGCTAATAACCGTTGCTTCATATTTGCCGCCATCGCCTGTGACTATTGCTTCTGCGTCGGTGATGCCGTCTTCTATTAATTTTTTTATTTCTGATATTTCCATAACTATAAATGCTTGATGATTATCTGTTGGTAATTATTCGTTCAAGTGTAGCGCAATGGGCAGGTTTATTTGCTATCTCTGTCTGGGAGTACAAGTAAATTACACGGGTTCTGACGCCACTATGCTAGCTAACTCTTCGCCAATCTGAGGTTTTCTCCAGCCAGACTCAACTCTGCTTTGTCTGCCCAGGACTAAATTGACCAACGATTTACGATTAGCCAATAAAGAAGAAGACGTATTGATCTGTTCAGCCCGATTACGAGTGAAATCCATCAGCTTTTTAATTAGCGCTCTTTGTTCTTTGCTGAGTCTATTATCAATGGGTTCCTGTAAATCCTCGACGATGTCGGTGGGAATAGGCTGTTGTAAAATTTCACATAGACTATTTGAATGGCGCATCGATTTTGGCGCATGTTCTTTTAAGCACTGTGAGATAGATTCGCCACTAAAGTCTTTTAATTGACAAGCTTCCAGAATCGCGGGATCAGTTAATATCCAGCGTCTAGGTAAGTTCTTTGTTTGTGCGGCTAGCTCACGCCAATGTGCAACTTTACGCACATAGTAAAATTGTTTTGGATTAAGTCTGCCAATTCCTTTGACTTGATTCCAAGCTTCTTCGGGAGCAACAAAATAGTTTGATGGGTTCAATAACTTCTCACACTCTTCTGCTAACCAAGAAGTTCTATTTTCTATGTTTAAATCAGATTCCAGCTTCTCATATAGTGGCCCGAGATGAATCACATCATCTAAAGCATAGTCTATCTGAGCATCTGAGAGAGGTCGTCTTTTCCAGTCGGTACGGCTTTCTGTTTTAGCGAGATGCACTGACGACTTTTGAGCGACTAATTCAGCGTAACTAATCTGCTCATCCAGACCTAAAATACTAGCAGCAACTTGAGTATCAAACAGCGGTTGTGGAATGAGTTGATATTCAGCATACAATACTTCCAAGTCTTGACGGCAAGAATGGAAAATTTTCAGTTGGGAATCTTGTCGAAGTAGCTCCAGTAATGGATCAATATGGTCTAAGCTAAGCACATCGATGCATGCACTGACCTCGTCAGTAGCGATCTGGATTAAACATAGGATTGGATAGTATGTAGATTCACGCATGAACTCAGTGTCGATAGCCAGCCAGGGAGCGGGGGAAATCTGCTCTACAAATGATTCTAGATCAGCAATCGTAGTGATGACATTGGGAAGCATTTTAATTAATAATTCTTTTGAGTGGTAGTAATGAAGCAAGCATGGTTACGTAATTATATCGGCCTTTTCCTGCTGTGGGTGTTTACCGGCAGCTCCGTGGCATCGCTAGCGCATGCTGATTGGCAATCACTATACTATCGAGACCATCCTTTTGTAGGAAAAGTTTTCTCAACTCAAGATGGCGCCTGGATTTCACCGCAACAACTGGATGAGAATATTCAGCAAGAGCAGTTCATATTACTAGGTGAAACTCATTCGAACCCAGATCACCATATTGGCCAAGCAAATATTATTGAAAAATGGCTGTCTACAGAGCGGCCGTCATCATTAGTGTTTGAGATGTTGGCGTATGAAGATTGGAATCAGTCGCTACATCCAGAGCATGCAGTTGGCTATACATTAGAGCAGCTGCATGAAAAGCTTGAGCAGGTATCCAGCCAATGGGACTGGGAGATTTATAAGCCAATATTGGAAATTCAAATAAAACACCAGATACTTATGCAGGGGGCAAATCTAACGCGAGCGCAGTTAGATGAATATTCCTCCGGTAAAAGCTGTGAAATGACGCGACAAGGTATGTCATTTGAGTTTTGTGATTCATTCACTGATGCTCAGCTAGACGCCATTAAACAACTGATTTTCGATGCCCATTGTGGTTATTTGCCACTAGAACATACTCAGCCTTTGTTACGCATTCAGATGGCTAAAGATGCGTCATTTGCACTTTCTATGGTCAATCTGGGTAGCACACATAAAGTTGCTCTTATTGCTGGCGCAGTGCATATTCGCAAAGATATCGGTGTGCCTGTACACTTGCACCGCCTGGGTCAGGAATCTGTCAGTATCGCATTTATTAATGTAAATCCTGATAAATTGGCGATAGAAGATTATGTTGATCATGCTGACTTTAATCAGCAATTTGACTACCTTTATTTTACACCCAGTGAACGCAATCAGGACCCATGCATTGAGTTCGCCGAGCAATTAAAAAAAATGAAAAAGTTAACTAAATAGTCATACTGCCATGCAAGATAAAATCATCAGCGATCGAGTAAAAAGCCTGCAAAAACATCTAGAACAAGAGAATCCATTATTGGTATCTGTTGTTGATAAGTTTGTGGAATTAGACCAAGTAGGTCTCAAGCTAGGCGTGTTAAACGCACGAGATTCCTATACGACTGAAATTTCATGGTGGCCACTTATTTCAATATTGGGGACATTCTCAGCAGGCAAATCGAGTTTTATTAATCAGTATGTGGGCGACACTATTCAGAAGACAGGCAACCAAGCTGTCGATGATAAATTCACAGTGCTTTGCTTTAGTAGCGACAACTCAGTACGCATACTTCCAGGTATTGCTTTGGACGCTGATCCGCGCTTTCCGTTTTATCAAATGAGCGAAGCCATTGATAAAGTGGCAGAAGGTGAAGGCGAAAGAATTGATAGTTACCTGCAATTAAAAACCTGCCCAACAGATGTTATGCGCGGAAAGATTCTGATTGATTCACCCGGATTTGATGCAGACTCTCAGCGTGATTCTACTTTACGTATTACTGATCATATTATTAACTTATCAGACTTGGTGTTAGTGTTCTTTGATGCTCGGCATCCAGAGCCAGGTGCAATGAGAGATACGCTAGAACACTTGGTTGCTGGCACAGTGCGTCGTAAAGATGCCAACAAGATCATGTTTATCTTGAATCAAATTGATACAACAGCAGCAGAAGACAACTTGGAAGACGTAGTCGCTGCATGGCAACGTGCTATTGCTCAAGGCGGGTTAGTCAGTGGTAGTTTCCATACCCTATATAACGAAAATGCAGCAGTCAAAATTGAAGATGCAGGCTTAGAGCAACGATATAAAAAGAAACGTGATGCAGATCTTCATGAGATAACAAAACGGATCGCACAAGTCAGTGTAGAACGGGCTTATCGAATTATTGGCGCATTAGAAAGTTTCTCTAATCGTATTGAAAAAGAAATTGTGCCTGAACTGCAAACGGCGGTGGGTGCATGGAGAAAACGTGTATTGATTGCAGATGTTATTGTGTTAATTCCTTTGTTGATTTTTTTCTTGTCATACACCACCTCGCACGGTTATTGGCAAGGATTCAATTTTGTTATTCCTGGAATGTCTGCAAGTGGCTTAATATCCAAGGTGTTGTTAGTTGTCGTAGTGGCAGTATTTGTGTTGGTTCATTTCGGCATAAGAAATTTTATGGCCACATGGTATGCGCGTGGTTTGGCTGAAGATGGCTATTATGGAAATTTACGAGCAGCATTTCTGAAAAATACGCGGTGGTTTAAAAGTTTATTTTTTGGACGGTTAACTGGCTGGGATCAAAAGTCTGTGGAGAAGATTAGCGAGCTGCGTGATTCAGCAGACAGTTTTGTTCAGAAACTTAACGATCAATATACTAATCCATCAGGTAATTCTTCGTAAGTCATATCATTCTTGTTCGATCGCCATGGATGGCGAAATTACTAGAAATTCAGATGCAGTTTCTAGTTAATGCGAGGATCTTGCCACATAAAATCTTCTTGGTAACTGAGCCAATGATAATTATCGGCTATTCAATTGAACGTTATTGAAAATAAAAATTTATCGCTAGGCTTTGCGTTGGCTGGATTCGGCACACTATTATTTTCGTTAAAATCTATTTTCATTAAATTCCTTTACGCACAAGATATGGATGCGGATGAGGTGTTGGTAATGCGCATGGCAATGTCATTGCCGATTTATGTCTTGGTGTTGGTTTGGTCGTTACGCAGAAATTCTGCTAATACAAACTTAAACCTGTCGATAATAGCGAAAATATTCATGCTGGGTTTTTTTGGTTATTACTTGGCTTCGTTATTGGACTTGATGAGCTTAGAGCTTATTAGTGCGCAACTTGAACGTTTAGGATTGTTTACTTACCCATTTATGGTCGCGTTGCTTGGTTACTTTTTCTTTAATGAAAAAATAACGCGACGAATAATATTTTCTTTGGTTATTACCTATGTCGGTCTGTATGTAGTGATGGGGCACGAGTTGAGGTTGACCGGAGAAGGTGTGGTTGAGGGCACGCTGTTAGTGTTGGGGTCTGCATTGAGTTTTTCTTTTTATGTGTTGTTTAGTAAGCGCTACATCAAGCAGTTGGGCTCTCAATTGTTCACTTGCATTGCGATGATTTCATCATGCCTATTCGGTTTACTTCATGGTGTGGTGGTACTTGAAATAGCTGATTTTTCTATCACTCAAGTGGCATGGTTCTGGTTAGTGATGTTGGTGATACTGAGTACCGTCATCCCCAGCTTTATGATGGTAGAAGCATTAGATCGAATTGGTGCGACTCAAACAGGGATTGTCGGCATGCTGGGGCCTATACTAACTATTGTGTTGGCTATCTATTTATTGGATGAGCCGTTTAGTGTGTGGTTGGCGCTGGGAGTGGCGTTGATGATGATGGGCGTAGCTAATTTAATGAGAGGCAGGAATCAAGCTTGATGATGGTGAGATAACGATAAATTGAATAACTTAAGCTTACAGGGATAGAATTTAATCTAAATCTGAAGTTCTTCTCACCGCGCGCATGACAATATATATCCACGGCCAAACTAATGCACTGGTTAATGCCGGTGACCAATAGGTCCAAGATTCCGGGTCTTGTCCTAATACGCCATACACCCAAAGCGAAATACTCATATGGGGTAGCAATATCATGGCAATAAATAAAGCTTGTTGGTGCAGTGGATAGATTCGGACACGCTGATAGAAACGAATACTAATAAAGGCAGTTAGTGCAAAGCCTAAGGCATGTTGTGCAAGCAACGCTCCGCGTAACACATCTACGATTAATCCTAACCCCCATGCAGAACTGACACTGATCCACCTGGGTGTCGTCATGCTCCAGTAGATCACTAATAATAAAATCCATTCAGGACGAAATGGTTCAGCCCATACTGGAATTGGCATGATGGTCAATAAGGTAGCAATAATAAAAGAGCCAATCAAAACATAATATGTTCGTGTTGTTCTGCGCATATTAGGGTGTTTCTTGTGCGGCGATTGGCTTTGTTGGTTTGCCTTCGCTGTCTGAATTATTGGTATCTTGTTTTGGGTTTGGCTGTTGTTCTTCGGGGGTGTTTGTCCACAACAGTAATACTTCGCGTATGGTGTCTAAATTAGCTAACGGGCGTGCTTCTATATGTAAAAAAGCATCGCCAGGTCGATGGTTGATCGTGGTGACTTCTGCAATAGGATATTTGGGCGGGTAACGGCCATCTAAGCCAGAAGTATGAAGTAAGTCACCCACGCGAATATCCGCAGATAATGAAACGTTTTTTAATTCGACGCGATCTGTTTTTCCGCTGCCAACAAGCAAGGCGCGCAAATTGGTTCGATTAGTTTCGGCAAGCAATGCGTGATTAGGGTCAGAAATAAGTAAGGCGGTGGAGTGCATTGGATAGACTTCAACTATCTGGCCAATAATGCCTTTTGCTGCAACCAGAGGTTGGCCATCATACACACCTTGGCGTTTACCTTTGTTGATGGTGATTAGCTGTCTGAATGGGTGCAGGTCAACGGACAAAATTTCAGCAATCAATACTTGTTCATGAGAGGTTTGAATCGGCGAACCTAGAAGTTGCCTCAAACGTGCATTTTCCTGTTCTAGTAGTGCTAGGCGTTGTAATTTTGCTTGGTAGAACAATGCTTGTTCGCGTAATTTTTCATTGTCAGAAATTAAATCAGTACGCGCGGCAAGATTCTCATTGAATATTTCGCTGATCGCTGAAGGTAAATGCGCCAAGTATTGAAGCGGATAAGTGGCTGTCGCGATTGAAGATCGGACCACTTGCAAATACTGGTATCGATGATCCACTGTCATTATGACAATAGAGATAATCACCAAAATAAGCAGCCGGGATGACGCGGAAGCGTCAAATGTGAATAGAGGTTTTATAGTGTTCCTCCGACCATCAAATGTGGATTGCTAACTGCTTAGTCTCTAGTTAACAAATTGCTGCCATACTCATCGAGCATTTCGAGTACTTTGCCACCGCCACGTGCGACAGACGTTAGCGGATCATCAGCAACAATCACTGGGATGCCTGTTTCTTCCATTATCAAGCGATCAAGATCGCGTAATAATGCACCACCACCAGTCAGTACGATACCGCGTTCTGCGACGTCAGACCCTAGTTCTGGAGGAGTTTGCTCAAGCGCAGTTTTTACTGCACTGACAATTCCGTATAGCGGTTCTTGCAGGGCTTCTAAAATTTCATTGCTATTGAGGGAGAAGCTTTTAGGCACACCTTCAGAAAGGTTTCTACCTTTGACTTCAATTTCAAGCATATCTTTGCCGGGGTAAGCGGTGCCGATTTCATGTTTAACCCGTTCTGCGGTGGCTTCACCAATCAATACGCCATAATTTCGACGAACATAACTGATAATAGCATCGTCAAATTTGTCCCCACCAATGCGTACGGAGGCAGAGTAGACAATTCCATTTAGAGATAAAACAGCCACTTCTGAGGTGCCGCCGCCAATATCTAAAATCATTGAGCCGCGCGCTTCATCAATCGGTAGCCCGGCACCAATGGCTGCGGCAATAGGCTCTTCAATTAAGTATGTTTTTCGTGCGCCTGCACCATCAGCAGATTCACGAATTGCACGTCGTTCCACTTGGGTAGCGCCGCAAGGCACGCAGACCAGCACGCGAGGGCTAGGGCGTAAAATCATATTCTTATGCACGGCGCGGATAAAATGCTGCAACATGATCTCTGTGGTTGTGAAATCAGCAATAACCCCATCTTTCATTGGGCGAATTGCTTCAATATTAGTCGGTGTACGGCCTAACATTCTTTTGGCACTAGAGCCGACTGCTTCTATTGAGCGGATGCCTGTATTCGGATCGTTACGAATAGCGACTACCGAAGGTTCGTTTAAGACAATGCCTTTGTCTCGCACATAAATAAGAGTGTTGGCTGTGCCAAGATCAATAGAAAGGTCGTTAGAAAATAATCCTAGAATTCGTCCAAACATGTGGGGGGAATGTCTTTAATAATCATTGGAATAGAAGGCGTACTCTAACAGCGGGTATAGGTTTGGGCAAGACGTTATATATGGTACCTTTCTCTACCTTATTGAGGAGCAAATTATGGCACTTTCAACGAAAGATGTTCGCGATATTGCCAAACTGGCAAAATTGCAAATTAAGGAAGATGAGCTTGGTCATTACAAGCAAGAAATTTCTCGAATATTGGAATTTGTTGAGCAAATGAACCAGGCCGATGTCGACAATGTTGAGCCAATGGCTCATCCGCAAGACATGATGCAATCGTTACGCGTGGATGAAATCGCAGAAACTAATCAGCGTGAAAAGTTTCAGAAGATTGCACCCGCCACACAAGATGGTTTGTATCTTGTGCCCAAGGTGATCGAATAAATTTCGTGTCATTAGCCAACCACAACCTAATTATTATTTATGCATAAGTTAACCCTCGCACAACAAGCGAAAGCGCTCGCAGCTAAAGATTTTAGTAGCGAAGAATTAGTCTCGCACTATATTAAACGCATTGAATCGCATGATGAACAATTAAACTCGTTCATTACCTTCACGCCTGAACGAGCAATAGAAAGTGCTAAGCAAGCTGATGCGCGTGGTGCGCAAGGTGGAATATTAAATGGTATTCCTATCGCACTAAAAGATATTTTTTGCACAGATGGAATAAAAACGACGTGTGCGTCATGCATGTTGGATAACTTTATTGCGCCTTACGATGCCACTGTAGTGACAAAATTAAATGAAGCCGGCGCAGTGTCATTGGGTAAAACTAATATGGATGAATTTGCCATGGGTTCATCGTCTGAATCAAGCTATTACGGAGTGGTAAAAAATCCCTGGGATACAGAACGTGTGCCGGGAGGCTCGTCTGGCGGCTCTGCTGCTGCAGTGGCAGCGCGATTAGTGCCAGCTAGTATGGGAACAGATACGGGTGGTTCAATCAGACAGCCTGCCTCGCTATGTGGAATTACTGGATTGAAGCCAACCTATGGGCGTGTTTCTCGTTACGGCATGATTGCCTATGCATCTAGCTTGGATCAAGGTGGCCCTTTTGGTGTTAGTTCTGAAGATTGTGCTTATATGCTACAAGCAATCGCGGGGCACGATGCTCGTGACTCAACCAGCGTTGATCAAGCGGTGCCTGATTATGTGGCGGGATTAAACGGGTCTGTAAAAGGATTACGAATTGGTTTGCCTGAAGAGTTTTTTCAAGAAGGTCTGGATGCTGCTATTGCTGAAAAAATCCAACAGGCGTGCGATGTGCTTAAAAGTTTGGGTTGCGAAATCAAACCAATCTCTTTGCCAAATGCAAAGTTAGCAATTGCAGTTTATTACGTTATTGCACCTGCGGAATGTTCATCGAATCTATCGCGTTTTGATGGTGTGCGTTATGGTTATCGTTGTAAAAACCCAACTGGGTTAGAAGATATGTATTCACGTTCACGCAGCGAAGGGTTAGGTGAAGAAGTGAAGCGACGCATCATGGTGGGTGCCTATGCTTTGTCGGCAGGTTATTACGATGCATATTATCTTAAAGCGCAAAAGATACGCCGATTGATTAGTGATGATTATCGTGCAGCCTTTAATGAAGTGGATGCAGTGCTGAGTCCGACCACACCAACCACTGCGTTTAAAGTTAACGAGAAGTCAGATGATCCTATCACCATGTATCTGTCCGATATTTATACCATCGGTGTGAATCTAGCCGGATTGCCAGGTGTTTCTTTACCTGTCGGTTTTCAGGAAGGCTTGCCGGTAGGGATGCAGTTGGTGAGTAATTACTTTGAAGAGCAAACGTTATTAAATCTTGGGCATCAGTATCAGCAACATACTGACCACCACTTACAAATGCCTAAGGAGTTTGAATAGGTTATGAATATGGAATGGGAAGTCGTCATTGGGCTGGAAATACACACTCAGCTAAACACTAAGACAAAAATATTTTCAGCAGCAGCCACTGAATATGGTGCCGAGCCAAATACGCAAGCATGCGCGGTTGATTTAGGGATGCCAGGTGTATTGCCAGTAATGAATAAAGAAGCCGTGGCAAAAGCAGCGCTGTTTGGCTTGGCAGTCGATGCAACAATAAATGATGGTTCTGTCTTTGACCGGAAAAATTATTTTTACCCGGACTTGCCAAAAGGCTATCAAATAACTCAATTAGCCATTCCAATTGTTGAACATGGGAAGTTGGAAATTGCACTAGAAGATGGTTCAACAAAAGTAGTGGGTATCACGCGTGCACACTTAGAAGAA
>CAWUWP010000077.1:0-5572 GCA_963926275.1 uncultured Gammaproteobacteria bacterium
ACCAGGGATTACTTGACTCAATATGCAATTTTTCATGAAGACATGCATTGCGAGGCGTTTACATATACTCGTCAAACGTTGAAGTATCCTGAGCCAAGAATTTCTTTAGAAATAAAGCCATCAAATAATATTGATCAAGCAACGGGAGATGCCTATATTCCAGGAGGATGTTTTCACTTGGGTGCCGCGTCATCAAATAACTTCATATTTGATAATGAAAAATGGGCGCATGAAAAAAAAGTGGAGCCATTTAATATCTCTAAGACCGCTGTCAATAATGAAGAATTTGAACAGTTTGTTAAAATGGGTGGATATCGTCAGCGTGAATATTGGAGTGCTGAAGGTTGGCAATGGTTAACTGAAAATAATGTTAAACATCCTGTTTATTGGAAGTTAAATCAACAGGCTAATTATTGGGAAGTCCGCTTGTTTGATCAATGGAGAAAAATACAAGCTAAATCTGCGGTCGTTAATGTTAATTGGTATGAAGCAAATGCTTACTGTCAATGGGCAGGGCGTCGTTTGCCGACAGAGCTTGAATGGGAAGTGGCTGCGTCAGCAGTGCCAACACAGGATAATGCAAATTTAACAAACAATAAAAGATACTTTCCCTGGGGCGATGATGCGGTTAGCGCAAAGTATGCTAATTTTAATGGTGAGACCTTAGGGCCTATCGATGTAAATGCTAAATCTGATGGAGATAGCGCATTTGGTTGTAGGCAAATGCTTGGTAATGTTTGGGAATGGACTAGTTCAATTTTCTCTCCGTACCCTGGTTTCACTCCTGATATGTATTCAGATTATTCGCAGCCGCTATTTAACCAGGCACGAGTATTGCGCGGTGGGTGTTGGGCAACACGCGCGCGGTTAATGCGAAATACCTGGCGTAATTACTATGGGCCAGAAAGAAACGATATTTTTGCAGGCTTTAGAACCTGCGCAATTACTTGAATCAGCCATTACTATGTGCGAACAAAAAATTCATTTCCATGATATGCATCCTACAGCCAATGATATTCTGCAGGATGTAATCACTGGGCTACAGCAAAGTCCTCGCTCGATCTCTCCTAAATATTTTTATGATGAATACGGTTCGCAGTTATTTGATCAAATAACTGAGCTTGAAGATTATTACCCGGCCAGAACTGAAATAGGCATTCTTCAGAAATACAAGCAAGAGATTGTTGAGTCGTTGAATGAGGGTTGCTTGTTAATTGAGCCGGGTGGTGGCAATTGTTCTAAAGTGCGTATTTTTGTTGATGAGTTGAAGCCGGTTATGTATGTGCCTATGGATATTTCAAAGGAGCATATGTTGGCATCGGCTAAGCAAATGTCAAAACAACACTCATGGCTGGATATACATGCCGTATGTAATGACTTTACATTAAAGTTGGAGCTGCCTGAAGGACTGCCTAATGCACCGCGAGTGGTGTTTTTCCCTGGTTCAAGTATTGGTAATTTTCAGGCCGCTGAGGCGGTCCATTATCTATCTGACATTGCTAATCTTGTTGGTGAGTCGGGTCAACTGTTGATTGGTGTTGATCTTAAAAAAGACAAAAACATACTTGAGCGTGCTTATGATGATTCTGAAGGCGTGACTGCGAAATTCAATATGAATTTACTGACACGTTTAAATAATGAGATATCAGCCAATTTTGATTTGAAAACATGGAGTCATTATGCATTTTACAATACACAGCAAGGTAGAATTGAAATGCATCTGAAAAGCATGTGTGAACAAGTTGTACATATCAACGATCACGAGTTTTATTTTGCTAAAGATGAAACAATACATACTGAAAACTCTTGTAAATATAGCGTTGATGAATTCAAAAAATTAGGAATAGAAGCAGGTCTTAACCCTGAAAAAGTATGGGTAGATGATAATCAGAATTTTAGTGTTCACTTATTCTCAGTAAAGTCAAAATAAAAAAAATTTATGCAAAGTTCAGGATCTTCAGTTGTCAAGGATTTGATACTCGTCGGAGGTGGTCATGCTCACGTCTCTGTCCTACGAAAATTTGGTATGCAGCCCATTCCTGGATTGCGTATTACATTAATTACGCGTGATATTCATACGCCATATTCTGGCATGTTGCCCGGTTATATTGCAGGGCATTACGATTATGATGAGTGTCATATTGATTTAGGACCATTGGCACGTTTTGCTAATGCACGTTTATATCATGATCAAGTTACTCGATTAGATTTAGATAAAAAATTAGTCTACGTTGAAGACCGTCCGCCAGTTCCTTTTGATTTGTTATCAATTAATTCTGGCTCGCGGCCACGTGTCATGGATGTGCCAGGTGCTGATGAATTTGCATTAGTGGCTAAGCCTATTGATGTTTTTTTACAGCGCTGGGGAAAGCTCCAACGTCAGGTAGAAGAAAGTGTCGGTGAGTTTAAAATTATAATTGTTGGTGGGGGTGCAGGCGGTGTGGAGTTGGCTTTATCAGCACAATTACGCCTGCAAACATTGTTATTGTCTAAGCAAGATGATCCAAGCAGGCTTAAATTTAGCTTGTTGACGCAAGGTTCAGGTATTTTGTCTGGACATAATCGAGGGGTACAAGAAAGATTCGCAAAAGTGCTGGCACAACGAAATATTGAAGTGCTGCTGAATCATTCGGTGACTGAAATCACCCGAGAATATGTCAGTGTTGATGGTAATAAAAAAATTAGTGCTGACGCCTGTATTTTTGTCACTAATGCTTCGGCACCTGAATGGCCAAAGCAGTCAGGACTTGATGTTGATAGCGAAGGCTTTATTAGTGTCAATTACTTTTTGCAGTCTACCTCGCATGCAGAGATATTTGCAGTGGGTGATGTCGCTTCGTTGCCTGATCCACGTCCTAAGTCTGGTGTATTTGCAGTCAGACAAGGGCCAGTACTGACAAAGAATTTAATCGCAGCAGCCACTAATAAAACGTTATCAAAATATCGTGCGCAGAAACACTTTCTTGGTCTGATTAGCACTGGCAATAAGTATGCTATTGCGTCCCGTGGTTCTTGGTCGTGGCAAGGTGAGTGGTTATGGAAAGCTAAAGACTGGATTGATCGACAATTCATGCAAAAGTTTAATGTGCTTCCTGAGATGGATAATCAAAATACTCCACAGTTTGCTGCCGGGCTTGCTGATGCCAATGCCATAAAAGAGTTATCAACACTAGCGATGCGTTGTGGTGGATGTGGAGCAAAAGTGGGTAGTGGAATTCTTTCACGAGTCTTGCAGCGTTTACCAGTCCATCAAAGAGATGATGTATTGATAGGCCGAGATTCTCCCGATGATTCAGCCATGCTTGCCGTTCCCACTGGCAAAGTGATGGTGCAGAGTATTGATTACTTTAGAGCTTTTATTGATGATGCCTATTTGTTTGGAGCCATTGCTGCCAATCATGCATTAGGTGATCTTTATGCCATGGGCGCAGAACCTCAGTCGGTGTTGGCATTAGCCACTGTTCCATATGGTCGAGAAAAAATCGTAGAAGAAACATTGTATGAATTGCTGGCAGGCGCTTTAAAGACACTGGAACCTACTGGAGCAGTATTGGTCGGTGGTCACTCTGCAGAAGGTGCTGAACTAGCATTTGGGCTCACTGTGAATGGTTTGGTGGATCCGAATAAGGTGTGGCGTAAACAAGGATTAAAAGTAGGCGATAAATTAATTCTGACAAAGCCGATAGGAACAGGGACATTATTTGCTGCAGATATGCGCCGCCAAGCAAAAGGTCGTTGGGTAGATAGTGCCATTAATACAATGTTACTTTCTAATCAGCGTGCTGCTCATTGTCTTCAGCAGTTTAATGCGACTTCATGTACAGACGTTACAGGTTTTGGTTTGGTTGGGCACCTGGTGGAGATGACAAGAGCCTCAAAGGTTGATGCTGAAATTCACATGGATGCTGTGCCCATATTAGAGGGTGCAAGACAAACCGTCGCAGCAGGTATTTTATCTTCTTTGCAGCCACAAAATTTAAGATTGCGACGAGCGATTGAAAACGTAGAGGTTGCCTCCAAACATCCCGATTACCCATTGTTGTTTGACCCACAAACGGCAGGTGGATTACTGGCTGGTGTGCCGGCAGATAAAGCTCAACAATGTGTCGAAGAGCTTAAGAAGGTCGGATATGCTAATGCCTGTGTCATTGGTGAAATTAAACACAGCAATGACACACATGCTCCTATAGAAATTATTACCTGAGTATAAAAATGAAAAATCAATCGTTACTTCTCAATCCAATACTATGGTTAATAGCCTGTCTTACACTAGGACTAGCCCCATTTTCTCCTGAGCCGCATGTATGGGAGAAAATTCAATGGGTGTTTTCTGGGGCACAAGGAATGAAGCTTATTGATTGGTTTGATTTGGTTATGCATGGAACTCCTTGGGTTATGTTACTTGTGAGTATTATTTATAAATTTAAAAAATAACAATATTGAAGCAACTATTTATATGGAATTATTCACTAAGTTATTTTTATTATTCATAATAATTTTTAGTTCAGCAGTCACTACAGCAGAAAACTTTCCTAAGCCTGCTGGCTTAGAAGCAGATGTTAATTTCTGGGTGCGTGTGTATACACAGGTTGATACACGCAGTGGATTCATCCATGATTCAAAGAACCTCTCCGTTGTTTATGCCAAAATAAAAGTCAAAGGCAGTCCACGTTTAAATAAAAATCACATTAAAAAAGTCAAAGCGAAATATGTTTCAATTCTAAAAGTTTTAGCTAAAGGCAAAAGAACAAATTTATCAAGTGATGAGCAACAGGTGCTGGAGATATGGGGCGGAGCAGATGCCTCAAATAAACGTCTAGCGACGGCTGCAAAAGATATTAGATTTCAACGAGGACAATCAGATCGGTTCTTTAGAGGCTTGGAACGTTCTGGAGAATGGCGTGCTTACATCAATCAAATCTTCTTAGATCTTGATATGCCGGTTGAGTTGGCTGTACTGCCACATGTTGAGTCATCGTTTAATCCGAAGGCGTATTCGCATGTGGGTGCGGCCGGTTTATGGCAGTTTATTCGTTCCACGGGTAAACGTTATATGCAAATAGATTATTTGATTGATGAGCGTATGGATCCTTTTACCGCGACTAAATCAGCCGCTAAGTTGCTTGGTCACAACTATCAATTAACCAAAAGTTGGCCATTGGCTCTGACCGCATATAATCATGGTGTTTCAAGTATGAGGCGTGCGATTAATAAGCTCGGCACCAGAGATATTGAAATAATTGTTAGAAATTATAAAGGTCGTTCGTTTGGTTTTGCTTCACGCAACTTTTATGTTGCATTTTTAGCCGCTTTAGAAGTGGATACAAACCCTGGGAAATATTTTGGATCTATTAATTATGCTAAACCAGTCGAGTATGAAACGGTGACAATGACTAGCTATATTTTCGCTAAAGATGTAGCTAAGGTTTTAAATATTAATAAATCGCATTTAGAACGACACAATCGTTCATTAAGAGAAACTGTTTGGAATGACACTAAACGCATCCCTAAAAACTATCCGTTGCGCATTCCCAAAACTTTATTGACTAAGCCAGCAAAACAGTTAATGGCA
>CAWUWP010000078.1:0-3648 GCA_963926275.1 uncultured Gammaproteobacteria bacterium
TCGTGCAACGTGCAAATGAAGTCTACAAATAGTTGATGGAATGTTTAGCTTTTTACATCCGTCATACCCTCAACACCGTCATTCTCGTGCAGGCGGGAATCCAGCCCTAGGGACGTAGCTCATGCAAGTGCAAGTTATATACATTGGGTCAAACATAGAGTTCGTTAAAAAAATAAACGTAGCCGGTGACTCAAGCGTTCAAAATGCTATTGAGCAATCTGGCTTACTAGAACAACATGCAAATTTATCTCTAGAAAATAATAAAGTAGGCATTTTTGGGACTATCGTTTCTCTAGAAACACTATTGCAAGAGAACGATAGGGTAGAAGTGTACCAACCCTTAAAAATGGATCCTATGGAAGCGCGCAGATTGAGGTCTGAAAGCAGTTAGCGGGTTGCTCTGACGCAACTAACTGATAATTATATTTTCTAGTTAGATTGAGTGGGTTGTTTGAATCCTTGGCGAGTCATGAAGAAAAAATAAAGTCTGTTCCTTTGATTGATTTTGTCGAAAAGCAAATTGCGCCAGGACGCGCAATTATGATCGGCACTGATAATCCGCCCACTGACGATATAGATTTAGTGCCTCGTGCTGAAAACTACCATGTTATTTCTCAGTTAGACGAAAATTATATTATGTACCACGAATCTAATTTAAAGCCTGCAACTAATGGCGGCTGAATACGATAAGAATTTAGAAGGGCCACGCAGCCAAGTGGTGGGGCCTGGGATTCATCCGTATTACGATTATAAAGCTTAAAAATAAGCGTAATCTTAATGATCTCGGTGTATTAGATATCATCATGAATCGTCATTCGCGTTATCGGACAGAAGAGCTTGAAGCTCGCCAGTTTAACGGTCATTTCAAATGAGAGATTATAATGGGATCAGGCTGAAGCTCCTTTTGTTTTCTCCTCGACATCAATTCCTCATTATCTATTGGACCGAACATAAACGGCATCTTTAAATGTCTTTGCGTTGTAGCTAATCCAATAAGTACAGCTCATCGCACATAGACAGGAATAAAAATAGAATTCGCCATTGATGAAATGCATGGTGGCTAACGCCGATATTATTCCGAATGATTGTAGAAGAGTCTTTGTTTGCATGCTGATCCCTTGTGTTTTGTCATTAAAATCGTATGTGTACATACAATTTAATATTGGCAGAACAAAGAAAAACATGAATGTAAAAGTGTGGGCAAATTCACAGATTTGTGAATTATGCATACTAAATTAGCAAGTAAGGATGTTACCAGTGGCGGGGAGTGCCTGTATCTAAGTGTAAGAAGCTACTTTTCGAATAATAACCAACTCCGCCTGCTTGTAATGAGATAGCAATATCGCGGAACTTCTTTAGCGCTACGTCGGGTAGACGAACGTCAATGGCTTTTCCTTGCATATGTAAACTGCGCTTAGCGACACCGGATGTGCTTTTACGTAAAGATTCATTAGTTTTCGGTGAGCGATAGCCCGAAATTATTTCAAACGGAGCGCTCGACTTGGTAAGCGTATGCAGAGTGTGCAACATATCAATAATCTGATGATCTATCTGAGCAACTTCTTGAGTGCGGTGATCTCGTAATATGTGATTGATCTTAGCGAGTGCCTCTAAATCCAGTTGATTATTCTTCTGGTAACAACACTTCAAAGTTTCATTGGTATGCAGATTTAAAAAAGACAGCGTCTTTTCTTCAGGGGCGTTTGTTTTCGCTAGAATCAGCGGTGGAAATGAAGCTGCTAGTACCGATGCCGTCGCATGGATAAGAAATTTGCGACGATTGCGGTTAGTGGTGTTTTTCTCGCTGGGTTGCTGAGCCAAAATGTACCCCTGTATCAATACTTATGATTGTCATTTCATTTTCCAGCATTATACAAGCGCGCAAACAATTGGCTATCTCGATTGTAGATGTCCGGTCTAAAATTAACGATTCCTTGCTCATCTGCCCATGCCGTCATATAGGTGATGTGGATAGGTACCGCTTCGTTCAGTGCGACTACTTTTGATTTACTCTGCTTTGATAGGCTGAGCAACTCATATTTTGACCAACCCTGCTCATTCGATATCAAAGTTTCGGCTAGACCAAATGGGTCTTCAAGGCGCATGCAACCATGGCTAAATGCACGTTGTGGTAGTGCAAATAAACGCTATAGCGGTTAGGGAAAATAAATTTGATATTTCCTAATGAGTTTCTGTTGCCTGGCTCTTGGCGAATTCTAAAATTAGTGTTATTGCGGTCAATATTAAACCAATCGATGGTGCGGGGATCAATGATGCGAGCCTGATGATTGTCAGTGCTCAATAACCTCATATTATTTTTATCAAGATAAGTTGGGTCTCGTTGCAGCGCAGGAATGATTTCGTTATGAGTGATCGATTTAGGCACGTTCCAGTATGGGCTCAGAACAATTTTAGTTAATTGTGAAGAAATAATAGGGGTTTTGTGTTTCTTCTTGCCAACAACGACATTGGATTGATAAGTGAGTTGTTGATTGTCATAAAGGTATAGTTTGTATGCCGGTATGTTGACCAATAGATGACGGCCAGTTGTGATGTCTGGTAATGATTGAGCTCGCGCTAGATTGAGTTCAAGTTGTTGTAGTCGTTGCCAAATAGGAATATTTAATGCGCGCACAGTGTGTTTGCCAAGCACTCCATCCGGATCTAATCCATGGCGGACTTGAAAATCACTAATCGCAAGCATGAGTGATTCATCTAATAACTCGCTAGACAAATCATTTTCTTGATAGTCACCAAGAGTACTTAATAATTTTCTTAATTTAGGTATTTCAGTTGAGAGGTCACCCAGCTGATATGAGCGTTTTGAAAGTTTTAGAGGTTCATACTGAAAATCAATGCGCTGTTCAATTTGTCTGTAATGAGCTAGTGCTTTTACAAGATTTCTATAGTGAAGTTGCTTGGGTTGTAATTGGTTGATCGTTGAATGAATAGCGTTATTGTCTGCTGCTTCATTTAGGGTGGTTAAAAACAAGTCATCGCGATTAAAAAAAGAGTCTGCACCGGATAACTTGCCGTTACTGATGTGGCTGGCAAGCTTTACATAAGCGTGAGAAAACACGATGTCTGATTTACTTAATAGTATTGGATCAACAGTGGTTGCTTCAAGGAAAGATTGAAGTAACTTGGCATCGTAATCAACGGCATTTAAACCAAATTCACCGGCTTGATTAATCGCCTTAAAAAGCTGCCTGGCATTATCATTGTATTGTTTGCCATCACTCCAGATTAATTTGTAATTTCTTAACTTATATAAGCTAGTCAACGGTTTCTTTAACGGCAACGATGAGGCATTTAGTACATTGATAATATCCAGTTCAGCCGCTTGTGGTACTGAGCCTGAGCCCATCAATGTGAAACGCCGCAGTGCTGAATCCTAAGCAAATTGCCAATAGAATGAAACTGATGTTTGCTTGCGACGTCATGTTATGACGCAGGCAATGCTTAGGTGCTAGTTGTACCAAGTGTAGTTCCTTCGCTTGTAGAAGCGTATATCATTTTTATAGTGCAGCTACTCTATGTTGATACGAAGAATACTTCCTTGTTGCAACTCTCATTCGATAGTAAAAAAATGTAACGAATGTAAAGTTTTAATGACGAGCTGTTAACCCATTAGACTGGGCGGCACGA
>CAWUWP010000079.1:0-6131 GCA_963926275.1 uncultured Gammaproteobacteria bacterium
AATATCAATCAAATAAAATTATTTAACTTATCAAAAGTAATTTTCATGCCCTTTATCATTAATAGGTGAGAATTTCGTTAGCTATGTGTTCTATTTTGCTTGTTTTATATGCATATTTAATGCGTGGAAAATTAGATTCAGCAAGTAAATAACTCACTAAATTTGTGTGGTATTTATCGGCTGAGTACAAAAGTCGATGATGAATTTTTGAGTAAATATGGCCATAGTTCATTAAGATTTACGGGTAAAGAATTTACATTGGATAGTGCCGATAATAAATTTGTCATCGGTGATTTAAAATTCACAAACGCAACATCATTACTGAACACAAGCATCGATGCGATTGATTTGATGGTTAACATTGATTTCGGTTCTCTAATTGACGAAGCAATTACGTTTGGATTAGATCTCAATCAAACAATTAACACGGGTAGCAATGATGACGACACAGTTGATCTTCCTGCTACTTACACATCAACAAATTCTTTCGTAATCGACGGTGCTGAATATATCTTCATGGCGATGTTTGGAACACTAGATAACGGTGTGTTTACCGAGACGGATTTCTTGCAAGCACCTGAGCAAGGCATGGCGTCTACACAGTTAGTCGGAATGTTTGCAGCAGTTCCATTACCTGCAGCAGTATGGGTATTTGGCTTACTAGGTTTTTCTAGAAAGCAGGCATAATATGACTTGCTGAGTAAATTCAGTGACGATTTTAAAGGGCCCCTGATGGGGCCTTTTTTGTTTTTGACGTATTTAATTCAAACTTCATGTCCTAAGCATTAATTTGCTACTATTGGGCCGCAATAGCCCAAGAAACGTCTAATAACCAATCAATCCTATGAAAGAAAATTATCAACCTCACGAAATCGAGGCAGAGGTTCAGTCGCGATGGCAGAAATTCAACACTTTTAAAGCGGTTGAGGATGAGAGCCGAGAGAAATTCTACTGCCTATCTATGTTTCCATATCCTAGTGGGCGCCTTCATATGGGGCACGTGCGTAATTACACCATTGGTGATGTGATTAGTCGTTATCAGCGCATGCAAGGTAAGAACGTGATGCAGCCGATGGGCTGGGATGCCTTTGGGTTGCCGGCAGAAAATGCCGCACTGAAAAACAATGTTCCACCCGCCAAATGGACTTATGAAAACATTGATTATATGCGTAGTCAGTTACAGCGATTAGGCTTTGCCTATGATTGGAATAGAGAACTCGCTACCTGCACGCCAGAATATTATAAGTGGGAGCAATGGTTGTTTACCCGCTTGTTTGAAAAAGGCTTGGTTTATAAAAAGAAATCAATCGTCAATTGGGACCCCGTCGATCAAACCGTGCTTGCCAATGAACAGGTCATAGATGGTCGAGGCTGGCGCTCAGGTGAATTAGTTGAACGTTGTGAAATATCACAATGGTTTCTGAGAATTACCCAATATGCTGATGAATTATTAGATTGTGTCAAACAGTTAGAGGGTTGGCCTGAGCAAGTTCAAGTCATGCAGCAAAATTGGATTGGGCGTTCAGAAGGTCTACAGTTTTCATTTGATGTGGAAGGTGGGTTGCCTGCGATGGAAGTGTATACCACGCGCCCTGATACATTGATGGGTGTTAGCTATGTTGCCATTGCACCAGAACATGAATTAGCGGCAATTGCAGCAAAAGACAATGCAGAGGTTGTTAGCTTTATTGAAAAGTGTAAGCAACGCAAAGTCGCAGAAGCTGAAATTAATAAAGCCGAAAAAGAAGGTGTCGCGACAGGGCTATTTGCAATTCATCCAATTAGCGGTGAAAAGCTACCTATTTGGATTGCTAACTTTGTATTAATTGAATACGGCACAGGTGCTGTGATGAGTGTGCCAGCACATGACCAACGTGATTGGGAATTTGCACGCAAGTATAATTTGCCGATTATACAAGTTATTTTTCATGCGGATGAATCTCAACAAGTTGATGTTAGCGAGCACGCCTTTACAGAAAAAGGCGTGCTTAAAGAATCTGGCGAATGGGACGGGCTAACCTCAGAGCAAGCCTTTACTGCAATATCAGAAAAGATTGAAGCGGATAAACGTGGTGAGCGATCAGTGAACTTCCGTTTACGTGATTGGGGAATTTCACGTCAGCGATATTGGGGTTGTCCTATCCCGATGATTTATTGTGATGACTGCGGTGCGGTTGCCGTGCCAGAAGCTGACTTGCCAGTAAAGCTGCCTGAAAATGTAGAAGTGACCGGCGCAGGTTCGCCATTAGCCGCGATGAAAGAATTTGTCGATGTCGCCTGCCCAAAATGCAATAAACCAGCAAAACGTGAAACCGATACATTCGATACCTTCTTTGAATCAAGTTGGTATTACGCGCGCTATTGCAGTGCCGATAACAAAGAGAAAATGTTAGATGAGCGCGCTAATTATTGGTTGCCTGTCGATCAATATGTGGGTGGCATAGAGCATGCTGTATTACATTTATTATATGCACGCTTCTTTCATAAGCTAATGCGTGATGAAGGCTTAATTAGTTCTGACGAGCCTTTTACTAATTTGCTTACCCAGGGCATGGTGCTAAAAGATGGCACTAAAATGTCTAAATCAAAAGGCAATACAGTGGACCCCGAGCAGTTAATTGAAAAATTTGGTGCAGACACAGTTCGCTTGTTTACCATGTTCGCTGCACCACCAGATAACTCGTTGGAATGGATTGATACCGGTGTTGATGGCTCAGCACGTTTTCTTAAAAAGTTATGGCGATTTGTCTATCTGCATCTGCAAGCTAATGAGTCAGTGCCGGCAGCGATTAACATGTCAAAACTAAACGCAAACCAAAAAACATTGCGTAATAAAATTCACACTACGATTAAAAAAGTTAGTGATGATGTAGGGCGTCGATATACATTTAATACCGCGATCGCGGCCAATATGGAATTGTTGAATGATCTGTCCGCACAGAAACAGCAAGATGAAAATGATCGTGCAGTAATAAGGGAAGGAATAGAAGCGATCGTATTAATGTTATCGCCGATTGTTCCGCACATATGCTCAGATTTATGGGGTTCACTTGGTCATAAAAACGAGATTGAGAACCAAGCTTGGCCGCAATATGATGAGCAAGTATTAGTACGAGATAGTCTTGAGTTAATGATTCAGGTTAACGGCAAGTTGCGAGATAAAATCACTGTCGCTGCAGATGCAGATGACGAACAAATTAAGACAACTGCATTGAATAGTGAGAAGATAAAGAACTTTATTAAGCAGCAAGCAGTTAAAAAAATCATCGTTGTTAAAGGTCGGCTAGTGAATATAGTTGTCTAGGAGAGAATGAAGTGAGAGTTGTAAATCTACTGATTATTGTTATTGTATTTTCACTGATATCTAGCTGTGGTTATCGCTTGGCCGGTAAGGCAGATTTGGATCCCGTATTTGAAAGTACTCATGTCAGCTATAAAGGTCGCGGCCATGCAATGGCGCAATTGCTGGAGAAGCAATTTGAAGTCAATAAATATGAACTGGTGAGTGCAGAGCAAGCATCAGCAATCGTTGAAGTGTTATATGAGAATACCGGTCGAGAAATTCTTTCTGTTGATGAAGATGGGAAAGTACGTGAATACGAATTGATATTAAGCGTAGGTGTCGATGTTAAAGATTCTGAAGGTAAACAACTCGTCAGTAATCGACAAGTGCGCTTAACAAGAGACTTTCTGTTTGATATTAATAATGTGCTAGGTAGTGGAAGTGAAGCGCAAGCTATCTACCAAGAAATGCGTGCCGATGCGGCACGTTTGATTTTATATCGCCTGCAAGCCATTACGCTGGAAGAAGTTGAACAAGTAGAAGAACAGGCAGAAGAATAAAGGGTTTTTTAGTCTATCTTTAAAGCTATTAACGTCATCCTCACAAAAGCGAGGATCCAGCCGAAGTTTGAAAGTACCGCCATTAATGAGTGCCGCTAGATTCCCGTCTTCACGGGCATGACAATGTCTTTAAGGTAGCAGGATAATTACAATTCACGACAAAGAATAAAGCGACTAATTATTTCTATGTGCTTTCAAGAATAACTTTAGCTATCGCTGCAGAATCTAATTCACCCTCATCTTGATCAAGTAATGCTTGCAAGTAACTGCTTGATAATTCAGTCCCAGGCATTTTGATAGCATTTGTCTGCGCACTTTTTAGTGCGATGCGGATATCTTTTGCGTGTAATTTTATTTTAAAGCCCGGCACGTAATTATCATCAAGTACGCGTTGACCATGCAGTTCTAATACGCGGCTGTAAGCAAATCCACCAAGTAGTGCTTCTCTTACTTTTGCTGGGTCTACATCGCAACTTCGGGCAAGCAAGTAAGCTTCGGCCACGGCCACCATGGTTTGTGCGGCCACCAAATTATTGCAAGCTTTAGCCACCTGTCCAGCGCCTGATGAGCCCACATGAATAATGTTTTTTCCTAAGCATTCAAAAATCGGTTTAGCACGCTCAAAATCGTTAGCATCACCGCCCACCATGATTGACAGCGTGGCAGCAATCGCGCCCACTTCTCCGCCAGAAACGGGTGCATCTAACATACAGGCGCCGGCTTGAATAAATTGATTAGCCATGCTGCGTGTTGATTCAGGTGAGATAGTGCTCATGTCTATCATCAGGGTACCGGCTTTTACACCGTGAATAGCCCCTTGTGGCCCGACTAACACCTGTTCAACATCAGGCGTGTCAGAGACGCATGAAATAATCACAGTTGACGCTTCTGCCAATGCGGCAGGCGTGGTGAAAGTTTCGATGTTATCTGTTTCCAGGGCATCTACGCTTGCTTGTCGACGTGCATAGACATTTACTTTGTGGCCGGCCTTGGCCAAGTTCTCGACCATGGCCTTTCCCATGATGCCAAGTCCGATATATCCCACTTTTTCTTTCATTATTTCTTTGTGCATAGATCTAATATGTTGATTAATAAGCGTTAAAACACGTATATAATATACGAAATTGAGTCATACCCTAATAATCTTAACGCGGACAGATTTTTGGATTTAAACGTACAGCAGCTGAACGATCATTTAGACAGAGCCTTGGCACCTGTTTACTTAATCTCTGGCGATGAGCCTTTACAGATCGAAGAATCGCTCACCAAAATCCGTGCTAAAGCGCGTGAACAGGGCTATATAGAGCGACAAGTGCTATATGTTGAGCGTAGTTTTGATTGGTCACAATTGACTGAACAAAGCAGTAATATGTCCTTGTTTGGGGATAAGAAGATCCTGGAATTAAGGTTGCCGAGTGGAAAGCCAGGCACACCAGGTGGGAAAGCTTTACAGCAGTATTGTGAACATATGTCTGATGATGTGTTGCTAATTATTCAAAGCGGCAAGATAGAAAAGGCCACCTTGAAGTCGAAATGGGTGCAGGCAATTTCTCAAGCCGGTGTATTTATGCGTATCTGGCCATTAACAGGGACAGATTTAGTGCGCTGGGTGCAAGCACGCTTGAAATTAGAAGAGTTGTCTGATGATAGACAGGCAGCCGAGTATATTGCTTCGCGAGTTGAAGGGAATATGCTGGCAGCGGCGCAAGAAATTGAAAAAATGGCATTACTAGCGCTCGGTAATGACAAGGGTGATTCCAGTCAAGCCTGGGTGTCTAGCCAAACTAAATATAATGTATTTGATTTGGTCGACACCATCTTAAGTGGGCAAAGAAGCAAGGTTATTAAAATTCTTGGCCAATTACAGCGAGAATCTTTTGCCCCCAATCTGGTCTTATGGGGCTTAGCAGAATTAGTGCGTGCGGTTATTTACACTTCCTCACAAAAGCGTGGTCAGTCTAAAGGTGTGCAAAATGCGTTTTATTATAATAAGCGTAACCAGCTAGGCGTTCATGCAGATAAATTCAATCGAGAACAACTTTATACGCTGCTAATGAAATGTGGGCAGGTAGATCAAATGATAAAAGGTCGTGCGACCGGTGATGTCTGGTTATCGTTTACAGATGTTGCATTAAAACTTGCGCGTTAATTAGGGTATTAAAATGGCAGCAACACAACAAGATATTTCAGTAAAGCATTACATGCTTGGTCTCGGTGAGCAGGCAAGCCAAGCGGCGCGTCAAATGTCAGCGGCCTCAACCGCAAGTAAAAATAAGGCGCTTAACTAC
>CAWUWP010000080.1:0-3684 GCA_963926275.1 uncultured Gammaproteobacteria bacterium
GAGTTTATTATCATGCTCAATGATTAATTGAAATTCTTGGCGCGCGATTATTTGAGTGTCTGACTGAAGATTATGAATAGCCATACTGTATTGAAATGTGAGCAAGCGGCAGAGCCTTCAATCCATGCATTTGAGTGCGTAGTGGCCGGCAAGGATTACGAGTTATCTGGTGAGATTCGTGTTACTCGCGGCTACCCATTGCTGAGCCCGTTAGCACGCAAGACTTGAGTGGAGTTGATTAATCTCTGCTAAGGATAGACGCTTATAAAGGGTTAATGAATCAGTCGACTCTTGATGATTTTAGCTGTTCTGCCAATGATGTGAACACCATAGCTCTTTTGTGTAATGAAGGTTTGGGGATTGTTTTATTGCCGACTAATTACTTTAATAAGAATTTGGTTAAACTGTTCGCTATCGAGCCTGAATTTAAAGACAGTTTATGGATGCCGGCACATTTTAATTTAAGGCAGGTAGCGTGTATAAAAGAGTTCACTAAATTTTTGTATCGATATATGGTGGCAATCAATTTATAAGTTAACCCAAATAAATGTAATGCGAATTATCGTGTAACACTAAGATAATCTGGAGTGATTAGATGGAACAGTTAGATATGCAAAAACTTGAAGCATTGGCGGGCAAAGTCGTGGCTGATGCGAGTGCTTCTTTAGGTATTTTGCTTGCCTATATAGGTGATCAAACAGGTGTATACCTTGCAATGGCCGACGGTGAGAAAAAATCAGTCGAGCAAATAGCCTCGCAGGCAAATGTGGATGCGCGTTATCTTCAAGAAATGTTGTCAGCTAATGCTGCCAATGGGTATGTGAACTATGATGCCAGCAGTGAATGCTTTTATATGTCACCTGAGCAAATTGCACTATTTGCCAGTGAAGATAGCCCGGCAAACATGCAAGGGCTAATGCAGATTATTGTTGCACAGTACTCGGAGCATGAAAAAGCGGTTGATGTATTTCAGTCGGGTGAAGGTCGTCCCTGGGAAGAACATCATGCATGCCAGTTCTGTGGAGCTGATCGTTTCTTTAGACCGGGTTATGCCATGAACTTGGTGTCAAATTGGATCCCCGCATTAGAAGGTGTTAAAGAAAAATTAGAAGCGGGTGGTGTCATTGCTGATATTGGCTGTGGGCATGGTTCTTCTTCGGTGTTGATGGCGCAAGCTTTTCCTAACTCAACAGTGTTTGGTTACGATCTGCATAGTCCATCAATTGATGACGCGCGTACAAAAGCTTCGCAGGCAGGAGTTGGAAATATAGAATTTTCCCCTGCTGCTGCAGATGATCTACCCAGCAGCGAAAGTTATGACTTCGCCTGTATTTTTGATGCATTGCATGACATGGGTGATCCTGTTGGCGTTGCAAAGCACATTAGAAGTAGACTTAATCCTGGTGGCACGTTAATGGTGGTGGAGCCAATGGCAGGTGATAAGACTGAAGATAACTTGCATGCTTTGGGCGGTGTGTTCTATGCAGCATCAACATTAATATGTTTGCCAACCTCGAGATCTCAAAAAGTTGGCCTATGTTTGGGTGCGCAAGCCGGCCCTAAACGTATGGTAGAAGTATTAGAACAAGCAGGTTTTAGTTCGGTGCGAGTGGCGACTACTTCGGCAACAAATATTGTCTTTGAGGCAAGTCATTAATCATGGCTTGAAACTATAGTGAGATTATTTAGGTCTGCTGATATTCGACGGTCAAAGGTCGAGAGAATTAGAATGCTTGTGTTGCTGCTTTCGGCGAGATTAGCTCAACTAAACTAAACAACAATGTTGAAAATACGATATCACTGAAAATAATTTTTCGGTTCTTACTTGGCGCAAACACCATGATGAAAATGAATAGAGAAAAAGCAATATAAGAACTGACTCTGCCCAGTAGTGCTGCAAATAGAATATTTGTGACTAAAGCGATTAGCAGTCAGCTAAATCGCCAATTGGAGATAAAATCAGTCACGCTCGGTTAGCTTTAAAGAGCGTGACATAGGTCTTGCTAGCGGCCTATTGAGTAGGCTCAATATATTGGCTTTGAGGATAATCAGGCTCATATTTGCGAGAAGACTTTTCTTTAACGGTGTTTAAGATGTCTGACTCATTAGATACTGGTTGTCGTTCATCATTAGCGATGTCTTTGGGTGTGGCTGCTTTTTTATCTTTGTTCTTGGCAGGCTTAGCCTTTTTGTCTTCACCATGGCTATTATCTGGCTCAGCTTGTGGTTTATCGTTCTGGTTTGCCTGAGCCTTCTTATTTGGGCGACGTTTACTTTGCTTATTGTTCTGATTTGCTTGCTTGGGAGCGTAAGTGAACCAATCTGCTTCATTGATGCGGTAGTGGTGGTCACATTCTTCTTTGATAATGTGTGCAGTGGTTGCATCAACTGAGGCGATCTCGACACGGACACCTTCAGATTTCAAATGTCTTACTAACTCAATATAATCGGCATCCCCAGACATAATTACAATAGTGTCTACTTTGCTAGCTAACTGCATCGCATTAATAGATAAGGGGATATCTGCAGATTTGTGGCAAGGACGGACAGAGCCATGGAAGAATTCGTGTAAACGATCTTTTAGCTTCTGTGAAATTTGTTTGCCTTCACGAAAGTAAATTAGGCGATTGAGTCCGCGGTTACCTAATAGTTTAGGGATTAGCCTATCGAAGTTAAGCATAGTATTCACGTCTTTAGTCTGATCGTGAATGCTTCTTTCAATATTGTTTCCATCGATAAGAATAGCAACCGTTTGGCTGATAATAATTTCTTCTGGCTTTTGCTCGGTTTTTAGGTCAGTCATAAAATAGTCCTCTTAAGGGCTGAAAGTAATTTCGCCGATAATTATTGTTGGTATGTATGTGAATATATAAACAAAAGCGGGTATACATAATTGAGCCGCGCCATCTGTGGGATATTTATTTATAGATATAAATATCTGACGTTATTATAGATCGTTCTTTGTTCCAGGTAAAATAGTATTTGTAAATGTCTGGCTAGTCGCGTGCATATACCCGACTAGCTTATGATATTTAGTTATTACTGATCTTATTCAGCACATAGGCACTAGCGATCATGCCAAACGTCGCTGTCACAGCAGACAAAGAGCCAAAGCCATTTGCGCAATTGAGCCCACTCAAATTACTGCATTCGGCCTTATTGGTGCTGACTTCCTGGTTATCCGTGGGATAACGCAATTGTTCACTAGAAAATACACAGGGAATATCGAACCGACGTTGTAAGTTTCTTGGGAAGTCATGTTGTGTGCGCAGTTGCTTGCGTGTTTTAGCCAGTAAAGAATCACCTTCCGAATGGCTAAGGTCGGTGACTTGAATGCGAGTAGGATCTATCCTTCCACCTGCACCACCGATTGTCAGCAAGGATTTTTTGTGACGTCGGCAATAATGAATCAATGAGGCTTTAATGCGAAATTGGTCAATACAATCAACAATGTAATCAAAGCTGTTATTTAGTAATTCAGGAATATTCTCGCAAGATAAATGGTCATCGATCAAATTGACCTGACATTCAGGATTGATTGACAGAATACGTTCCTGCATAGCAATAATTTTAGATTGACCGAGCGTTTCGGATAGGGCGTGTATTTGTCGATTAATATTAGACTCGGCAATATGATCTAGGTCCAATAAGGTTAATTCACCTACACCACTGCGTGCTAACGAT
>CAWUWP010000081.1:0-19649 GCA_963926275.1 uncultured Gammaproteobacteria bacterium
TTACGGTAAATTTAGCCCCGGCAGAACTACCCAAACAGGGAGGCCGATTCGATTTAGCTATCGCGCTCGGCTTACTGATTGCGTCTAAACAACTCGATGAAACAACGATACAAAATTATGAATTTCTAGGCGAACTAAGCCTGAGTGGCGCTCTGCGCAAATCAACAGGTATCTTACCTGCCGCACATGCATGCCAATGCAGTGGCAACAAGCTAATTACTTCTATTGAAAATCAACAACAACTTATTCCCATCAATTACACGACATACTTCTGTGCATCACACTTGCTCGATGTGTGTGCGCATTTAAATAATCTGAAAAAACTGGTGACTGAACCTCTTACAAGTCCCTTCCAACAAAATTCAGCTCAAGCTTCCATGTCTGATGTCTATGGTCAGCAGCGTGCAAAAAGAGCGTTATGTATTGCAGCAGCTGGGCAACATCATGTGCTTATGATTGGCTCACCTGGCTCAGGAAAGTCGATGCTTGCAAGTCGCTTCCCGTCTTTACTATCGCCACTTAATGAAACTGAAATGCTAGAAACCTCAAGCATCTATTCGATAGCTAATGTCACTGGCCAACCGCGTCATCCACAATCACGTCCGTTTCATTCACCTCACCATACGGTGTCAGCCGTGGGCTTGGCCGGTGGAGGCTCTAACCCTAAGCCAGGTGAAATTTCACTCGCTCACAATGATGTTTTATTTTTAGATGAGTTCACGGAGTTTGATCGACGTGCATTAGAAATATTACGCGAACCCATTGAATCAGGTGTTATCACTATTTCGAGAGCTGCCGCCCAAATTGAATTTCCGGCTCGCTTTCAGTTAATTGCAGCAATCAATCCCTGCCCTAAGGGTTGCGATATTAATCAATATGGACAATGCGAATGTAGTAGTCAGCAGCTAAAGCGCTATCGCAATAAAATATCGGCACCGTTACTTGATCGTATTGATTTACAAGTCAGTGTACCGAAATTACCTACGCGTATATTTTTCGAGTCCACCGCGTCTTGTTTAGAAGATTGGCAACAAATACTCACTAATCTAGATAACGCACGCCTCGTTCAAATGAATAGGCAAGGAAAACCCAATGCGCGTTTAGAAGGTAAACAGATACAACAGATATGTCAGTTGCCCCAGGAAGGGAAACAAAAAATATTAGAAATGTTGGAGCGTTTGAATATTAGTGCGCGCGCGTTTCATCGGATTTTAAAAACATCACGTACCATTGCTGACTTAGACCAAAGCAAAAACATCGCTCAGAAACATATTTCTGAAGCGATGTCTTATCGTCAATTTGACCGCTTATTAAAAACGTAAATTTTCTTTTGGCGTGGTTACTTGATCATATAGTCGACGGCCGCTTTTATCGCGTCATCCGACATATCTGCACGTCCACCTTTGGCTGGCATGGAGCCAATCCCATTGATGGCGTTAGCGTACAAAGTATCATTACCTTTGGCTAAGCGTGGCGCCCATGCAGCAGCATCGCCCGGCTTAGGCGCATTGAGTACGCCTGCAACGTGACATGCAGCACACACTTGTTGATACACTTGATCTCCACTTAAGTCTGCCGCAGCTACTTGTGTTGACGCTGCTACTTCTGTCGCACCGACACCCTCAGGTACGCTACCGATGTAGACTTCACCGACAGGCTTGACTCTTTCTGCGACTGCTTTTTGTACACGCGAATCTGATTCCATTGCGTCTTCTTTGTACAATATATTAGCGATCACAAGAATTGTAATTGTAAGACCCACCAAACCGACTAATACGGCCATTAACATCGTTGTAAACTGTCTATCTTCCAAGTTAACTCCTGATCAATATACTTGCCTAAAAATTTAGCTGGCGATTATAAATGATATAGATCGTTATCACCACGTAGTAAACACGACCGAATCCTATTCATTAATTACCCATCATTGCTGTTTAGTTATCGAACCACACTAGAAATCTGTAGTTATTATTAGCTAAATGCGACTTTTGATCGGGTATATGGCCATCTATCACATACCTATGTCAATTTTATGCCGTTTATCTAACAACATATCGTCCTTATCTAGCACTAAATAAAACCATACATTTATCTAGGTATGCTCAATTTAATCACCAGGATATGAACCTAGGACGGTAACGGTTGTATGCGAGCAGATTTACGCAGAAAAACAAAAAATATCTATTTCAAGATAATCAACGCGACGGCTAAAGCCTCGGGTGGCCAATATAGCAATGACAATGGTGATTATATCATTGAAGGCAAAAAACCCGCTGCGCTATCTCTATTGTCTAGTAACTACTCTAAATCTCGCTATAGACGTTAATTAAACTTATTCGCCACTACTAGCGGTCAGCTCATTAATTACTTCTACTAATTGCTCATAACCCCCGGCTTCTGATGCAGACGTCTTGTATTTCCCATCCACAATTACTGCAGGCACACCGGTTATTTGATACTGGCGAACTAATTGCTTCGCGCGACTGATTTTTGTTTCCACCGCAAATGAAGCAAAGCTTTCTCTGAATTTATCTTCATCGATACCATTGGCTGCTAAAAATCTGGCCATCGAATCTAGGTCGCGCAAACTGCGCCCTTGCTCATGGATACCACTGAATAGTAATTCATGGCCCTGCTCTAATTTATCCATCAGTTCTAACGCATAGTAAGCGCGCGCATGTTGCTCCCAAGCGGGATTGAATATCGCTGGCACACGCACAAAGTTCACGTCTTGTGCTTTATCTTGCTTCCACTTCTTAAGATGTGGCTCAAAATCATAGCAGTGAGAACATCCGTACCAGAACAACTCGACGACTTCATGGCGAGCATCATTCTCAATCTGCCTAGGGACGACTGCATCTAGGCTTGTATAACCCTGACCACCTTTAGGATGGTTGTGGCTATCAGCAGCTATTGCTGCTGAATTAATAACTAGCAACGCTAAGAGACTAGCGATCTTTAAAAATTTATCCATGATTATCTATCCAGTTAAACTATCTGATTGTTTAATTATTGCTCAGAAAATTCTATATGCTTGATTACATTGCATTTTAGAGTATATTGAAAATGGATAGTTCCACCCATTAAACGTTTAATGTAGCCCTTGGATATACTGTGCCAAGGCTTTAATTTCTGTGTCAGTAAGACGCTCAGTAACACTGACCATAATTGAGGTTGCCGGATCGATATCTTTTTCTAAGGTAGGATCTATCGCGCGATATGCGACCAATCTACTCTCTGTATAAGCGGCGTGTTGACCACTTAACTTAGGAAATTTAGCCGGTAAGTTGCCGCCACCATTGGGAAGATGGCACGCTGTGCATGCAGTCACATCTTTATCAATTATTCCGCCTCGATAAATAGCTTCACCCATGTCAACTAGTTCTGGATCCGCTGCACCCGGTGAGCCTGTTTGTGATGAGTAATATGCTGCCAGATCGAGCATATCTTGTTCACTTAATGCCGCTGCCTGTGACGCCATTAGCGCATTTTTACGCGTTCCTTCTTTAAACATCTCTAACTGTGCAAATATATAAGGTGCACCTTGTCCGGCCAGTTTAGGCCAAGCTGGATTGACGCTATTGCCATCTGTGCCGTGACAAGCAACACAAGTAGCAGATTTAGCTTTTCCTGCTTCAGCGTCCCCTGCTGCAAATAGTGAATGACTACCGAATACAAATAGTAGAATTAATACTTGGATAGAAATTTTCATGTGACCTTCCCAAAAGTGCATAATATAAGTTAAATAACACGTGTGTCCTTCGCACCATTTAGTGCAGGCGCTTTGTATACCATAAAACTATAAGGCCTCGCAAAACTAACCCCCTAAATTATGGAATTTAAAAATCAATTAGCCAATAGTGCATTTTTCACTAGCGCTGCGTCTGCGGACTCATTACCTACCGACGAAGGTAATGAAGTTGCCTTTGCCGGACGTTCAAATGCAGGTAAATCCAGTGCCATTAATCGCCTTTGTAACCAAAAAAGTTTAGCGCGTACCTCTAAAACACCAGGTCGCACTCAAATGATCAATTTTTTTACTGTCTCTGCTCAAAATAAACTCGCTGATTTACCTGGCTATGGTTATGCAAAAGCGAGCCATAGTAAACAGCGGCAATGGCTAGAATTACTTGAATACTACTTTACCCATCGACAGGCCCTTAAAGGCACGATCATTGTGATGGATATTCGTCATCCATTCCAGGACGCCGATCAAAATATGATCGATTGGTGCATGCATCACCATTGCGATGTTCACATATTACTCAATAAGTCAGACAAACTCAGCCGCAATAAAGCACACAACCAGCTGCAAGCAGCCAATAACATACTTCCAAATTATAAAGGCGGATTGACCAGCATCCAACTCTTCTCAGCCGTCTCAGGCAATGGAATGGATGAGGCAATGAGTAAAATCCATGGCTGGTTTAAAGACTGAATAAAATAGCCCTGAAGCAGGTTGTACTGCTTCAGAGAAATGTATCAGGCCTGGAATTAGGGTGACCAAGCCTTCCGCTCAGGGAGGGAAGCGGTTAGTGCATTAACTGCACATGGTAAATAAGACTTAGCTATTTACTAATAGTTCAAACATATAACTTTAAAAACTTTTCTGTATATATACACCATAACTCTCATCTTCAGCTTGGCTAAATTGAGAGGGGTGATCATATTCGTAATCACTGTTTTCAGACAGTGCCTTGTAAAAAGAATCCGTGGTAAATACGCCGAATTTTGTTTGTGGTTCAGGTAATGGTGCAAATTTAATTTCTTCTTGTTCATTGCCTTGATAGTTAAAGGCAATACCGGAAGCTAAATTAGCCCATTTTTGTGATGACTGGCTGTCGCTGACATCTACACCATAATATAAATTTAGTAACTGTTCGCGTTGTAAGTCCAGCGCAAATGCTGACGTACTAACTAACAGTGATGCCCCCAATATAATAATTTTGCGAATCATATTCTTAATCCTCGTCCTGTTTGAGTCTCTTCCCACATCTCAATCTTATGTTAAGTATGTGGCGTCGTTAGGAGAGAATTATAAGAACCCGCTTGACCTCTAGTAGCAAGACGGGATTAATGGTTCCAGTCACGCGATCAATGGGCCTGATCCCAATTTAGCCCGCTATTTGCATCGACTTCTAGTGGCACACTCAGGTCTGCCGCAGAAACCATCTCAGAAACAATGCGTTGCTTGGCCTCTTCTAAGAATGTGTCCTCAATCTCAAAAATCAATTCATCATGCACTTGCATAATCATGGTGATCGGCTTTGGCGAATCAAAAATCCATTCATCGATAGCAATCATCGCTCGCTTAATAATATCAGCAGCGCTCCCTTGCATGGGCGCATTAATGGCAGTTCGTTCTGAGTATTGACGACGTTGAGCATTACGCGAATTAATTTCTGGCAAATATAACCGGCGTCCAAAGATTGTTTCTACGAAACCTTGTTGATGAGCAAGTTCACGTGTTTCATCCATATATTTCTTCACGTCTGGATAACGCTCGAAATATAAATCAATATAGTTTTGTGCCTCGCCACGGTGCACGCCTAATTGTTTACCTAGGCCGAAAGCAGACATACCATAAATCAAACCGAAATTGACAGCTTTTGCAGCGCGGCGCTGGTCTTTGGAAACTTTGTCTATATCCACTGAAAATACTTCTGCTGCTGTTGCACTATGCACATCTTTTCCCTCTGCAAAGGAAGACACTAATCCTTCATCTTTAGACAGGTGCGCCATTATGCGTAATTCGATTTGCGAATAATCTGCGGCTAACAACCAGCAATTTTTATTGGCAATAAAAGCTTGTCGTATGCGTCGACCTTCTTCCGTACGAACAGGAATGTTTTGTAAATTTGGATCAGTTGACGACAGTCTTCCTGTCGATGCCACAGCTTGATGATACGAAGTATGTACTCGACCAGTTGCCAGACAGATTTGTTTAGGAAGCTTATCGACATAAGTTGTTTTCAGTTTCTTTAGCGATCGATACTTAAGAATCATGTCAGGAAACTCATAATCACTGGCTAATTCTTGCAGTACATCTTCAGCTGTAGAAGGTTGCCCTTTTGGTGTCTTACGTATTACCGGTAGCTCTAATTGCTCAAATAGAATTTTCTGTAATTGCTTAGGCGAGTCTAAATTAAATTCTTCACCTATTGTTTCATACGCCTGCTTTTCTAATGCAATGATTTTTACACGCAATTCTTCGCCTTGTATTTCCAACAATTTCGAATCGACTAATACCCCATTACATTCGAGGCGAGAAAGCACAGACAGCATAGGCACTTCGATACTGCGGTATAAGGTTTGCTGTTTTTCTAGTTTTGATAGTTGAGGCCAGAAATATTGATGCAACTGTAGAGACATGTCTGCATCTTCTGCTGCATAGTCTAAAGCAACCTCTAGGGACACTTGATTAAAAGTGATTTGCTTAGCACCTTTTCCTGCCACTTCGACAAACTTTATATTTTTATGGCCTAAATATAATTCACTCAAGGTATCAAGATCATGACGACTGCCGGTGGAATTTACAATATAAGACTCGAGCATAGTGTCATGATGTATACCCGCTAGATTTATATTATGGCGTGACAAAACTGATTGATCATACTTAAGATTATGACCCACTTTTGCGATCTTAGGATCTTGCAAGATATCACCAATTTCATCTAGCATATCAGCCAATGATAATTGTTTCGGTGCACCGACATAATCATGCGCAATAGGCAGATAGGCAGCTTCACCGGCTTGCACCGAAAATGACATGCCCACCAAATTAGCTTGCATATAATCCAAACTATCTGTTTCTGTATCGAATGAAACAAGGTCGGCTTGCTTTAACTTTTCCGCCCAAACTTTTAAATCTTTTTTAGTTAAAATTAGCTGATAGTGATTCTCTTCAGGTGTGGGTGCGGCAACTGGAGCTTGCAACTCAGCAGCTTCAAGATCATCCAGCCAAGTATTAAATTCAAGCTCTGTATATAACTTTTCTAATTGCTGTGTATCTTTAACACCAATTTGCAAATCATCGATAGCAACATCTAACTCAACATTGCACTTAATAGTGGCTAGCTGGTAAGACATCGGCAACTGATCTATCGCGGCACGCAATTTCTCTCCCACTTTACCTTTCACTTCATCGGCATGATCAATCACACCTTGCATAGTCTCAAATTGTTGCAACCACTTGACCGCAGTTTTAGGCCCCACTCCAGGTACGCCAGGAATGTTATCTACTTTGTCACCCATCAACGCCAGGTAATCTATGATTTGCTCAGGTGTTACTCCAAACTTTTCACTGACGCCATCTACTCCCATGCGGACATTATTCATGGTATTGATCAGCATGACTTTATCCGTCACTAATTGCGCCATGTCTTTATCACCAGTAGAAATAAGCACATCATATTTTTCTGCAAAATCAGTGTGCGCCATTGTGCCAATGACATCATCAGCCTCGACATCAGCTATTGATATAAGCGGTAACCCGATGGCTTTAATTAATTCATGCAGCGGTTCAATTTGAACACTTAAGTCATCAGGCATCGGTGGACGATTAGCTTTATATTCTTTATACAAATCATGTCTAAATGTTTTACCTTTTGCATCGAAAATAACCGCTACTCGATCGGGCTTTTCCTCTTCAATCAGTTTACGCACCATACGCAACACACCATAAACAGCACCGGTGGGGTTGCCTTGTTTATTCATTAGTGGAGGTAAGGCATGAAACGCACGGTATAGATATGAAGAACCATCAACCAAAAGTAATAAAGGGGCTTTTGTCATATGTAAAAGTTATATTTGATTATTGTAGATAAGCGGGTAGCAACGTTATCATGTACACTCGCGCAAGGGAAAATTGATCATGGATAATAAAACACAAAAACAAGCACTCACCGGCCCTGGTGGCTCTAGCCTTTTATCACGAGAAAGTTGGAAGATTTTCCAAATTATTGCTGAGTTTGTTGAGGGCTTTGAACGCCTTTCTAAAATAGCGCCTTCAGTGAGTATTTTTGGTTCTGCACGTACGCCAACTGACCATGCTTTTTATACACTGACTGAAACAATTGCTCGAGAATTATCCGATGCAGGTTTCACTGTTGTTAGTGGTGGTGGCCCTGCCATTATGGAGGCAGCCAACAAAGGTGCGTTTGCAGGCAAATCTCCCAGTGTTGGTTTAAATATCATGCTACCTAATGAGCAATCCGGAAATGCTTTTCAGGATATTTCATTAAATTTCAGACATTTCTTTTCTCGCAAGGTCATGTTTGTAAAATATGCCTCTGCCTATGTCGTTCTTCCTGGTGGCTTTGGTACGCTCGATGAGTTGGCCGAAATACTCACTTTAGTACAAACCGGTAAATCACGAAAAATTCCTATCATCCTGGTTCAATCAGACTTCTGGGAAGGTTTATTAGACTGGTTCAAAGAATCTTTGCTCAAGCATAGAACCATCTCTGCTGCTGACTTGGATCTGATGCAGGTAATTGATGATCCATCCGAGGTTGTCGCTGCTATATTTGATTATTACGAAGGCAGAGCATTTGAGCCGTCGACAGAAGAGCAAGAAAAACTTCTAGAACTATAGTCTGTATTTTACGCGTTCAGCAAACACTGAATAAATATGTGATGTTAGAGAAAACCCAATCACTGATTAATAACATTAATGAATGGGTTGGGCGTTGTGTTGCCTGGCTTATTATAGCAATGGTGCTGATTACATTTTCCAATGTGGTGATGCGCTATGGTTTTAATTTTGGCTTAATTGCCATTCAAGAAAGTGTGATTTATCTTCACAGCTTTGCATTCATGCTCGCGATTGCTTACACGTACAAACACAATGAGCATGTTCGCGTTGATATTTTTTACTCAAAATATTCTGATGTACAAAAGGCTTGGACTGATCTTTTAGGCACGCTTTTTTTATTATTCCCGTTCTGCTTTTACTTGGTTTTCTCAAGCTGGGAATACGCCAGTAACTCATGGATGTTATTTGAAGGCTCACGTGAAGCTGGCGGCTTACCCCTAGTGTTTATTCTAAAAACCTTAGTCCCATTAATGCCGATACTATTACTCCTACAAGGAATATCTTGTTTGTGTAATAGCATTACAATCATACGCTCGAGCAGAGAACTGTAATGGAAATTGTTGCTTTCATTATGTTTCTAGTTGTCATCATTGTTCTAATGACTGGTTACCCGGTGGCATTTACCCTCGCTGGCGTCTCGCTTGCATTCGCATTTCTTGGCAATTTCATTGGCGGGTTTGATTCATCATTAATGCACGCATTACCCAGCCGCATTTTCGGCATCATGAACAACGAAACATTGGTTGCCGTGCCATTGTTTGTATTTATGGGCGTTACTTTGGAACGTTCAAAAATTGCTGAAAATCTACTTGACACCATGACCCAATTATTTGGTTCAATGCGTGGTGGCTTGGGTTATTCTGTTGTCATTGTTGGCATGTTGCTAGCTGCAAGTACGGGTATTGTTGGTGCGACTGTTGTCACTATGGGGCTTCTTTCATTGCCCACTATGCTTAAAAGAAACTATGATCCGGCACTTTCTAGCGGAATTATTTGTGCATCAGGCACACTCGGACAAATTATCCCGCCGTCGATAATTTTAGTCTTGCTCGGTGATGTAATCTCTTCTGCTTACCAACAAGCACAATTAGACCAAGGAATATTTTCTCCTGAAACAGTCACTGTGAGTGATTTGTTTGCTGGCGCTATCATTCCTGGAATAATGTTAGTGGCTTTTTATATTCTATATTTAATCTATATTACGCTAGCAAAACCTGCATTAATGCCCGCGATACCCATTAGCAATAATAAAACTAATTTATTATCCCAATGTGTTCGTGCATTATTTCCGCCTATCGCTTTAATCCTATCGGTATTGGGTTCTATTATTGGCGGTATAGCAACACCCACTGAAGCCGCCTCTGTGGGTGCAGTCGGGGCATTATTGTTAGCCCTATTTAATAGACAGCTAGACCTCACTTGTATTCAACACATCATTCGTAGCTCAACAAGAGTTACCTGTATGGTGTTTGCGATTTTCATTGGCGCTTCTATATTCTCCCTGGTGTTCCGAGGCTATGGAGGAGATGATGCGATACATGAATTTTTAACTCAGCTTCCTGGCGGAGTATTCGGCGCTGTTGCCACCGTCATGCTAGTCATGTTCTTACTGGGTTTTGTATTAGACTTTATTGAGATTACTTTTGTCGTCGTGCCAATCGTAGGCCCCATATTACTAATGATGGGTGTGGATCCAGTATGGCTAGGAATTATGATCGCCATTAACCTGCAGACATCATTTCTGACGCCTCCATTTGGATTCGCGTTATTTTACTTGAGAGGGGTGGCGTCAAAGTTTGTGACGACTCAACAGATTTACAAAGGAGTGTTACCGTTTATTGCCATTCAACTGCTGGTACTTGGGTGTCTCGCCAAGTGGCCTGAATTGGCCACTTGGTTACCTGAGAAACTGAATTCTTAAGCTAACTAATGAGAAGTTAGTCATTAAGTAAACTTAGTAAGCTGATATTTTTGGTACTAACTGGAAGTAACCAACAAGCACTAAAATTAAGTAGGCTAGGCCGATGGCAAAAGTAAAACCTTTTTTTGCTGCAGTTCCTTCACTTGTTGCACGTAATGGGACTGACATGATGACTAGCGCAATGACTGCACTTACAAAAAAGAATCCTTGGGTGCCGTATTCTTTCGCATCCCACATCACTTTCCATTTGGTATAAAGATCGTCCATTATTCCTCCCGCGTTATGGCATTCTATTATAGTTATTATTAATTTTGGGCATTATATCAGCCACTTAAAATTAATTCTTTGTTTATCTAAGCTGCAGCAAGCTTAGCAAATATATCAATTAATATCATATTATTCAATTGCTTAACATTATCTAATGTTTAAGTAGGCGCGCTCAGACAAATTATACCAAGCTTTAGATTTGTCCAAAAAGCCTTTATAGGAATCATATATCTCGCGGGCAAAGGGATCACTGCCCACCACGTCGGCAACCACTTGCTCTGATAAGCCACGTAGTTTCTCAATAACATCCGTTGGAAATTCGCGCACATCAACCTGGTGTTCGTTAACCAAGACTTCTAATGCATCATTATTGCGCGCAACATACTCTAACATCATATTCTGATTGGCTACTCTCGCCGCATTTTTAACAATACTTTTCAAGTCATCTGGAAGACTGTTGTAAGCCTCTTGATTGATAAAGCATTCAAGTGTCGTGCCTGGTTCGTGCCAGCCTGGCGAGTAATAATATTTAGCGGCCTTATATAAACCAAAGGCTAAATCGTTATATGGTCCTACCCACTCGGTGGCATCGATCACCCCTTTTTGTAAAGAAACAAACAAATCTCCACCAGGAATATTGACGGGGGTTCCACCGGCAAGCCGCAACACTTCTCCGCCCAGCCCTGGGATACGCATTTTCAAACCTTTTAAATCTTCAACTGAATTAATTTCTTTATTAAACCAGCCACCCATTTGCACCATGGTGTTTCCTGCTGCCATCGGCACCAAACCAAAGGGTTGATAGGCACGTTCCCACAATTCCATTCCTCCACCATGATATAACCAAGCATTCATTTCATTCGCGGTCATACCAAAAGGGACTGTTGAAAAAAATTGCAGTGCCGGATTTTTACCCTTCCAGTAATAGGCTGAACCATGTCCCATCTCAGCAGTCCCTGCAGTCACGGCATCAAAAATCTCAAGAGCGGGTACGATTTCACCGGCACCATAGACTTTAATCTTTAATCGACCATTAGACATTTCATTAATGGTTTGTGCTAGAAATTCGGCGCCTGTGCCTAACCCTGGAAAATTCTTAGGCCAGGTTGTAATCATTTTCCAATTGAAGGTTTGATTGCTAGCAGCAGGAGCAGTTGCTGCTTGATTAGACACTTGCTCATTACACGAAGCCACTGTACAGCTAGCCGCACCCACTCCAAGGTATTGTAAAAACTTTCTACGATTATTTTTACTGCTCATATCGCTCATCAAGCACCACCTTCACATTAGATGAATAATTCTGTTAACTAAGCACGGTTAAATTAGCATAGGCCAACACTAACCATTTGCTTCCACTGCCTTCAAACTTAACTTGTACACGTGCGCTTTTACCATTGCCTTCTTGATCCATCACCACGCCTTCACCAAACTTCTTATGAGTAACACGCTGACCGATGCGTATTCCTCCTTCACCATCATCTATTCTTCTTTTTACTTTCGCCATTGGTTCCGGATTGTGCACAGTTTGTGTTAAGCGCGCACGCGGACGGACTTCTTCGATGAGCTCTGCAGGAATTTCGTTAATAAAACGTGATGGCGGATTGTAATTCTCATTACCATAGTGGCGCCGAGACTCAGCAAAACACAGCATCAAATTTTCACGTGCTCGGGTGATGCCAACATAGCAGAGACGTCGCTCTTCTTCGACACGATCCGGTTCATCCATCGACATACTGCTAGGAAACAAACCTTCTTCCATACCTACCAAGAACACTAAAGGAAATTCAAGTCCTTTAGCTGTATGCAGTGTCATTAACTGTACACAGTCTTCCCACTTGGATGCTTGCCCCTCACCCGATTCTAGTGCGGCGTTAGATAAAAATGCATCTAACGGCGATAGCTCTTCGCCATCTTCGCTTTCATAACGAAATCCACGTGCAGCTTCTATTAACTCAAGTAAGTTTTCTACTCGCGATTGACCTTTCTCGCTGCGGTCTTTTTCAAAATGAGCTTGTAGTCCAGATAAACCAACGACTTGTTCGACCTGCTCTTCTAATTCTTTATTTTTTAGCTGCTCAGACAGCCTCTCTATTAATGCAACAAATTGAGTCAGTGCTCCTTGCGCGCGTGCGGCTAATGAGCACTGAGAAATAATTGTTTTTGTTGCATCCCACATCGGCACTGATTCGGCACGTGCATAATCTCGGATCACTTGTAGTGTTCTGTCACCAATACCACGTGGCGGGTGATTAACGATACGCTCAAAGGCTGGATCAGCAATTTTGCTAGAGCTCAATCTTAAATAAGCCAATGCATCTTTAATTTCTGCTCGCTCAAAAAAGCGTAAACCTCCATAAATGCGGTAAGGAATTCGCTGCGCGATGAGGTTTTCCTCAAACACACGTGACTGAACGTTAGAGCGATACAATATTGCAATTTCACTATGTTTCCGCCCTTGTTGATTCACCCACTCTTTTACTCTCTCCATGACAAAACGAGCTTCATCATGTTCATTGTAAGCGGCATACAATTGTACCGGCGCGCCTTTTTCACCATCAGTCCAAAGCTTCTTGCCGAGACGACCTTGGTTGTGATCAATTAATCCATTGGCGGCAGAAAGGATGGTGCTAGTTGATCGATAATTTTGTTCAAGACGAAATGTTTGCGTGTCGGCATAGTCTTTACTAAATGAAAATATATTTTCGATTTTCGCGCCGCGCCAACCATAAATAGATTGGTCGTCATCACCCACTGCAAACACTGGATTATTTTTACCGGCTAATAGTTTAAGCCAGTCATACTGTATTGAGTTTGTATCTTGAAACTCATCCACCAAAACGTGACGGAAGCGATTGCGATAGTGAGTCATAATATCTTCATTATTTCTCAATAACTCTAATGACCTTAGCAACAGCTCGGCAAAGTCGACAACACCTGCGCGCTCACATGCAGCTTCATAAGCCACATACACCCTCAATAATTGACGTGTTGTCAGGTCACCGCCATCTTGAATTTGATTGGCACGCAAACCTTCATCTTTACGCCCATTAATATACCACTGTGCTTGCTTGACCGGCCATTTAGACTCGTCTAATTCCATCCCTTTCATGATGCGCTTAACTAAGCGATGCTGGTCATCTGAGTCAAGGATTTGAAAAGCCTGCGGTAAATTAGCTGCTTGCCAATGAGCTCGCAACATACGATGGGCTATTCCATGAAAGGTGCCCACCCACATTCCGGATAGACTAGCCTCAAGTAGACCCTCAACTCTTTCACGCATTTCAGCAGCGGCTTTATTGGTAAACGTCACCGCTAACAAACTGTAAGGAGATATTCCTTCAACATTACACAACCATGCAATTCTATGAACAAGCACACGTGTCTTACCACTGCCAGCGCCAGCTAATATTAACGCTGGGCCAGGTGCTGCTGTTACAGCATTACGTTGCTCTTGGTTTAATCCATCGAGTATTGGAGATACATCCACAATTATATTTTCACTAGTTATAAAGCATTGGTGCTTGCACTCAATGCTTTTTGGTTGCTTGAATTGTTAATAATAATACGAGATAGCAGCAGCGCCAGCGATTGCTATAATCGCGCTAACAATAGACATTTTTCTCTGCTGCTTATACTTATGCTCTAATCGCTGCACTTCTAACTTAAGCATTTGATTTTGTTGCTTGGGTGCTTGTTCTGCACGCATTAAATACCCGTGTATTAACGATGGAATTTCTGGCGCTTGCTCTAAAATACTAGGTAAATGTTTACGTAACCCTTTGGCCAGTGCATGCACTCCCACTTGCTCACTCATCCAACGATCTAAGAATGGTTTCGCTGTCTTCCATAAATCAAGATCTGGGTCTAACTGTCGCCCAAGCCCCTCAATATTCAACAGAGTCTTCTGTAACAATACTAACTGTGGCTGCACTTCCATCTGGAACCGACGCGCAGTCTGAAACAGACGCAACAATAAATTACCAAATGAAATTTCACTAATAGGCTTTTGGAAGATGGGTTCACACACGGTTCTAATAGCAGATTCAAAATGATCGAGTCTTGTATGCGCCGGCACCCATCCAGATTCCAGATGCAATTCTGCAACACGTCGATAATCTTGATTAAAAAATGCTAATAAATTTTCTGCTAAGTATCGCTGATCTTCAATCGATAGCGTTCCCATAATGCCAAAGTCTACTCCCAAGTACTTAGGATCTTCTGGCGTTTCATAAGAAACAAAAATATTCCCGGGATGCATATCAGCATGAAAGAAATTATGCTTGAACACTTGCGTGAAGAAGATGTTCACACCACGCTCGGACAGTTTCTTCATATTGACGTTATTAGCAGCCAATGTTTTTACATCATTGACGGCAATTCCATATATACGTTCCATCACCATCACATTGACACGGCAATTTTCCCAATACACTTTAGGCACATATAAGTCTGAACAATCTTCAAAATTACGCCGTAGTTGACTGGCATTTGCGGCTTCACGCAACAGGTCCAATTCATCCATGACGGTTTGCTCATAATCGTCAATAATTTCACGCGGGCGCAACCTGGGGCCATCCGCCCAGTAACGATGTGCCAAGTCTGCAATTAGATGCAGCACCTCAAGATCTCTTTTGATATGTTTACGTACATCAGGTCTTAGCACTTTAACAACCACATCCGAACCATCATGCAATGTGGCGGCATGTACTTGAGCAATAGATGCTGATGCTAAAGGTGTCTCATCGAACTTGGAAAATATTTCGCTGACATCACAACCATAGGCTTTTTCGACAATTTTTCGTGCTTGATCTCCAGGGAATGGAGGCACCTGATCTTGCAGCTTAGTTAGCTCTTCAGCAATATCATCAGATAACAAATCACGGCGTGTCGATAGCGCTTGTCCAAATTTTACAAAGATAGGGCCCAGGTCTTCTAGTGTTCGACGAATTCTTACGCCATGAGAAATATCTACATTTCTAAACCAATGCCAAGGAAGCATTAACAATAAGAAGCGTATTGGTCTAAACAGGTGGATTGCAAAAATTACTTCTTCCAAACCATGTCGAACCAATACTATATTGATTTGAATGATGCGGATGAATTGACGAAGTAGACGCATAATAAATTATTTGAGTTAATTACGATTTTTCAATCGGTTTAATCGAGCTTCTAATCGATCAGCTTTTGCTCTCACGCTATCGACATCTTGTATGAATTGATCAACTTCGCCTTGGGTCGCTGATGCTTGTATATTATCTTGCAGATAATCACGTACATCTAGGCGCATATTGTTGCGCAGACGACTTCCAAATGAGTGAACTGCTTTTGCACCTCGGCCGACTTGATAGGCCACTGCATCACCCGTGTATTTTGATAATAACTCTTCCCAATCTATTTCAATTTCACGCAGAGTATTTTGGAATACGCTAGCTATGTGCGCATCGCCCTTTATTTCAATACCACCCTGTTTAATCAACTTATCTTGATCTGCGCCCATCAAAAACTCAGGAAGTATTTTTAATGAAACAGAAATTTCTACATCCGCATCAGTGTCGCTAGAAGACTCTTCTTGCAAATAGCGTTGTTGTACTCGCAATGATAATGTTTTATTGATTTCGCGAATAGTTATTCGAATAAGTCTGCCCTTAATTTGATCTAGCCCAGCCGCCCGCTCTTGATCTGATTCGATATAGCGATTGAGGCCTGCAATGATCAAGTCGTTCATACTAGTATTTGTATCCGATATGAGCGGCCACAATTCCACCACTCATATTCACATAGCTACAACGGTCAAATCCTGCATCGGCAAACATTTGTTTAAGCGTCAGTTGATCTGGGTGCATTCGAATTGATTCAGCCAAGTAACGATAGCTGTCTGCATCTTTAGCAATCCATTCGCCTAATTTAGGCAGAATTGAAAATGAATACATATCATAGATAGGACGTAACCAAGGAGCGGGTTTAGAGAACTCTAAAACAATAAATTTTCCAGCCGGCTTAAGTTTGGCATACGCAGAAGCTAAACATCGTTCTTTATATGTCACATTACGCAATCCAAATGCCATGGTAATGCAATCAAAACTATTATCTGCAAACGGTAGCGCTTCAGCATTCGCTTGCACGTAATTCAGATTATTTAATAAGCCGCGATCAATCATTCTTTCACGGCCCACACCAAGCATGCTGGCGTTAATATCACACAGAATTACTTGGCCTTGCTCACCCACTCTTTTATGTAGTTCTGCTGCTAAATCTCCTGTACCACCGGCTAAATCAAGAATTTTTTGCTTGGGTCGTACGGCGGCAATATGTAATGCGAATTTTTTCCATAATCGATGCAGACCCATCGACATTAAATCATTCATTACATCGTAATTATCAGCAACAGATTCAAACACCTCTCGAACCCGTTCAGTTTTCTCGGTGGGACTTACATCGGTATAACCGAAGTGAGTTTTATCTTGTTCGCTCATAAATAAACTTTAGTGACTATTTCGCTTATGCCCTGCAGCGTCTAAACGATCTAGATAGTTCTGCCACTTCTCATCTTTGTTTAAACCTAAATCATGCAGATGTTCCCAGCTATATAAGCCGGTGTCATGATTATCATCGAACACTAGTCTAACTGCGTAATTACCGATTGGCTCGATCGCATCAATATTGACATCCTCTTTCCCCAATTGCAGTACTTCAGTGCCGGGTCCATGCCCAGTCACTTCTGCTGAGGGAGAGTACACGCGTAGAAATTCGCAGGATAATTCATATCGCGTACCATCATTAAAAGCAATTTCTAGCATCCTAGACTTTTGATGCAATTGTATTTCTGTGGGAATAACTTTAACCATGTTTAATTTCCTACCTTAATTTATTTACTTATCAACCGGGATCGCACTACAGAATATAGCGACTCAAATCTTCATCTTTACTTAGCTCGGAGACATTATCATCAACATATTTTTTATCGATAACGACCTTCTGACCATCTCTATCCGGCGCATCAAATGACAGTGTTTCCAGTAAACGCTCCATAATAGTATGTAATCGACGCGCACCGATATTTTCAGTGCGTTCATTAACATCAAATGCCGTCTGGGCAATGCTCTGTATGCCATCTTTTTCAAACGCGAGCGTAACACCTTCTGTCGCCATCAACGCGACATATTGCTCAGTCAATGATGCTTTAGGCTCCACCAAGATGCTAACAAAATCTTCCACTTTTAATGCGTTTAATTCCACTCTTATTGGCAATCGACCTTGTAGCTCTGGAATTAGATCCGTTGGTTTTGACAAGTGAAAAGCCCCTGACGCAATAAATAGAATATGGTCGGTTTTCACCACGCCATGTTTTGTAGATACGGTGCAACCTTCTATCAGAGGCAATAAATCTCTTTGCACCCCTTCACGAGACACATCGGTCCCACTGGTTTCACCACGTTTAGCAACTTTGTCTATCTCATCTAAGAACACAATGCCATTTTGCTCGACTTGATATAATGCGCGCGACTTTACATCTTCTTCATTAATTAACTTTTGCGCTTCTTCGTCGACGAGCACTTTGAAAGCTTCGTTAACTTTCATTTTACGTTTGTTTGTTTTTTCAGTCCCCATGTTTTGAAACATGCCCTGTAACTGGCTGGCCATATCTTCCATGCCCGGCGGTGTCATGATTTCAACACCAAGAGGATTTGTTCTTATATCTATTTCAATTTCTTTGTCATCTAAATCGCCTTCGCGCAATTTCTTTCTGAATTTCTGACGTGTTTCACTTGCAAAACCAGAATTATCATTTTCGCCAGCACCGAAACTTTCTGATTTAGGGGGGGGGACAAATACATCGAGTATGCGCTCTTCGGCGGCTTCTTCAGCACGAAACTTAACTTTAGTCATTTCAACTTTGCGCGTTAAATTAATTGCGCTATCAGTTAAATCTCGAATAATTGACTCAACATCACGACCGACATAACCCACTTCAGTAAACTTTGTTGCTTCAACTTTTATAAAAGGCGCATTAGCTAATTTGGCTAAACGTCGAGCAATTTCTGTTTTACCCACACCGGTAGGGCCAATCATTAAAATATTTTTAGGCGTCACTTCTACTTGCAAAGCTTCTGGTAGTTGCATTCTGCGCCATCGATTACGCAAGGCAATTGCCACTGCTCGCTTAGCATCATCCTGTCCAACTATATGTCGATTTAATTCTTCAACTATTTCACGCGGCGTCATACTAGACATAATTAATTCCTTTTAAAACTCAAAGTTCCTCAATAGCGACATTGTTATTTGTATAGATACATATACTCGCGGCAATGCCCAATGCATTATCGACAATTTCACGTGCGCTTAACTGACTATGATCTAATAATGCGCGTGCAGCAGCTTGTGCATATGGGCCACCAGAACCAATGGCGATTAGTGAATCTTCTGGCTCGATCACATCACCATTACCCGAAATTATTAGAGACGTAGTTTGATCAGCAACCGCTAGCAAGGCTTCTAATCGTCTCAACATACGATCAGTTCGCCAATCTTTGGCAAGCTCTACGGCCGAACGAGTCAGATGACCTCCATGCTTTTCTAATTTGCCTTCGAATCGTTCAAATAAAGTAAATGCATCCGCTGTCCCACCGGCAAAGCCCGCGATTACTTTACCGTTGTATAGCCTACGTACTTTTTTTGCGTTTCCTTTCATGACCGTGTTACCCAGCGTGACTTGGCCATCACCTCCGAGCACTACTTGTCCATCACGTCTTACTGAAACTATCGTCGTCATGCTTTCGCCTTTATATTGACCATTCAATTGAATAGGCGCGAATTGTACACCAGTGTGTGTCGCTGGGGTTATCTACCAAAGTAGACAACAGGCGA
>CAWUWP010000082.1:0-4539 GCA_963926275.1 uncultured Gammaproteobacteria bacterium
CTGTTGCATTTGAAGCAGCTGTTGCGGGTGGTATTCCTGTGATCAAAGCGATTCGTGAAGGCTTGGCAGGAAATCAAATTGAGTGGCTTGCTGGAATCATTAATGGAACAGGTAATTTCATTCTGACAGAAATGCGTGATAAAGGTCGTGACTTCGCAGACGTGCTCAAAGAAGCGCAGGCATTAGGTTATGCAGAAGCGGACCCAACATTTGATGTAGAAGGAATAGACGCCGCGCATAAGTTAACAATTTTAGCTTCGATTGCTTTTGGTGTGCCATTACAGTTTGAAAAAGTTTACACAGAAGGTATTTCAGAAATCACTCGAGCAGATGTCGAATATGCAGCTGAGTTGGGTTACAGAATTAAGCATTTAGGGATCGCTAGACGTGTTGAATCAGGATTGGAAATGCGTGTGCATCCTACGTTAATCCCACATCGGCGTTTAATTGCTAATGTTGATGGTGTAATGAATGCAGTATTAGTGCAAGCAGATGCAGTCGGACCTACTCTATATTATGGTCCAGGTGCTGGTGCCGAACCAACCGCCTCAGCTGTCGTTGCCGATCTGGTGGATGTGGTGCGAGCGCTGACAACTGATCCAGGTAACCGTGTGCCTCATTTGGCTTTTCAGCCTGATGCGATACAAGATATCCAAGTGTTAAGCATGGACCAGGTCGAGACAGCATTTTATTTGCGTATGCAAGTGCAGGATCAAGCTGGCGTGTTGGCCGATGTCACACGTATATTTGCAGACCAAGATATTAGTATTGAAGCTATTGTTCAAAAAGAAGAGAAAGATGATCAGGATTGTGTGCCACTAGTGATGTTGACTCATCGTGTGCTCGAGTCAAACATGATGGCAGCCATACAAAAAATAGAGAGCCTGGCGACAGTGACAGGAAAAATCGTTAGAATTCGTTTAGAAACTTTAGGTTAAGTTGATGCAAGATATAAAAACACATTACACGGGATTAATTAAGCGCTATTTATCAAGATTACCTATCGATCCTAATGGAAAGATTATTAGTCTTGGTGAAGGTAAAACACCTTTAATTCTTTGCCAAAACATGCAAGTTGCCAATGAGCATGACGTTTCTTTGTATTTGAAATACGAAGGGCTTAATCCTACCGGATCATTTAAAGATCGTGGTATGACGGTGGCGGTAACAAAAGCGGTCCAAGAGGGAAGTCGTGCCATTATCTGTGCTTCGACTGGCAATACTTCAGCAGCTGCAGCGGCCTATGCGTCGCGTGCAGGAATTACTGCATTTGTATTAATTCCTGATGGAAAAATTGCGATGGGTAAACTCGCTCAAGCAATGATTCATGGTGCCGTTGTTATCCAAGTGCGAGGTAACTTTGATGATGGTATGCGCTTAGTTAAAGAAGTGGCATCTCATGCACCTGTCGATATCGTCAATAGTATTAATCCATATCGACTCCAAGGCCAGAAGACTGCTGCATTTGAAATAGTAGAAGAGTTAGGTAAAGCGCCTGATTTCCATTGCTTACCTGTCGGTAACGCGGGAAACATTACCGCACATTGGATAGGCTATACAGAGTGCGCTAGTGATAAGGGTTCTATACAAACCCAAGCGTGCAACTTGTGCTCTGGCACGTGTAAGTTCAATACGCCTGGCGTCATTACAGCACGACCTAAAATGGTGGGTTATCAAGCGGCAGGAAGTGCTCCATTTATGCGTGGAGGAATGGTTGATGATCCTGAGACAGTGGCGACAGCGATACGAATAGGACACCCTCAAAGTTGGGATAATGCATGGACAGTGTCTAAGGAATCAGGCGGCTGGTTTGATGAATGTAGTGATGAAGAAATTCTAACTGCACAACGATCCTTAGCGAGTGATGAAGGTGTGTTCTGTGAACCTGCCTCTGCTACCTCCGTCGCTGGTGCATTAAGAGACATCACCAGTGGAAAAATCCCTAAAGGAAGTACAGTGGTATGCACATTAACAGGCCATGGATTAAAAGATCCTGATACTGCTATTAAACAAGCAACCAGTAAGATGATAACAATTGATGCAGATTTGGAAGAAGTAAAAAGAGCAATTCTTTCTAATATGACTTAATTATGATTTAGTCATTACACTATCAAGCGAGTGTTTTTAATCACTATGAGGTTGTTTGAAATCATCAGAATTAAAAGCAAAAGTTGTTTATTCATTGTTGTTTTATTAGCGTTTAATACTTCGTTATACGCGCATCCATTCCTGTGGAAAGTCACCGGCGAACACGAATTTTATCTATTTGGCACAATTCATCTGCCAGACCCAAGAGTCACTAAAGTTCCTGAAGAAGTCGTGCAAGCATTAAAGCTGTCTAGCTCATTCTATGCAGAATTAGACCTTAGCGAATCCAATATCATGGACATTAAACAGTCTATGTGGTTGCCTGATAAAAAAACGTTGCAAGACTATCTTCCAGAAAATTTAGAACAGCAAATAGAAGGCTATCTACAAGAAGTTAATCCTGAATTGAGTTTAGAATTCTTTATTAATCAAAAAATATGGGTGTTAGCTATCACCCTAACCGTGATAGAACAACAACTTAAATATCCTGGGCAAGCGGCACTAGATGCGGTTTTGTTTGAGCAAGCAGAGAGTTTAGGATTAAACACAGGTGGGCTAGAAACGGTTGAAGAACAACTAAGTGTTTTTGAATCTATGAGTGAAAAACAACAGATTGAATTTTTAACGGATACTGTTGAATTCATGTTATCAACAAAAAGTGAAAATAGGGATTTTATAGAAGAGTCTCTGAATGCCTATTTACAAGGTGATCTAGATCGTCTGATGTCTTATTTGATGTCGTATATGAAGGATAATGCGTTTTATGATCAGCTGCTAGATCGATTGATTGATCAGCGAAATCATAAAATGGCTGAGTCTATTCATCGTTTGGCTAAAGAAAATCCTTTGGAGAAATACTTTTTTGCTATTGGTGCAGGTCATTTCTGGGGAGATAATGGCATTAATGTGCTATTGCAGGAAAAGGGTTATTTAATTGAGAAAATAGATTGAGAAAAATCACACGCTTAATGTGTGAAAATGACAACAAGAGAAAAATAAGTGAAAGTTAGAGAAAGATTTATACCTTATCGCCGAGCTGACGTTGTCACTATGTGTGAAGCAGAGGGCGCTTTGGTCGGTGAAGATGTCAAAGCCTTTAATGGTTTTTGCGAAGTTCTGACAAGTCTATTTCATTTTGAGCTGCACAAGAAATTAGAACAACTGAAAAATTGCTATGCACCTTTTGATCCGGATAGAGATACACGACCCACTGATATCAATAACTCCGATGTTAACGAGCTAAAAGAGCAATTAGAAAAGCAGCTAAAAGAGGTGTTAGGACAGGCAAATTTTGAAACTGTTTCAGAAGCAGATCTTGAAGAAGCATTGCATGCAGAATCATTGTTTAAGGTTAAGCTTCAAATCGATTTTGACGATTTTGAAGAAGTGTTATTTTTCAGGCGTGGAATCATTCATAAGACAGAAACGATTTCTCAATGGTTTGGCTTGAGAAAACGCTCAATTGACTTAGAAGTCTACGATAGAATCTTAGTTTATGTGCGTTTCAAGCAAAAAAATTATTTTGACAAATTAGAAAGAACTGAACTGTATTTTGAACCAGGCTCAACCATTATAAAGCTGTTTCGAAATGTACCTAAAAATGACATGGAGATGCTTTTTCCTAATACCGAAGTGCGTATGAAGCCTATTGATAAATTGTTGATTGGTGTCCCCGCAGCCGTCGGTGGAATATTTATGTTGGTAACTAAATTAGGTGCAACCTTAATTGCCTTGATTGTAGGGTTGGGAGGTTTAGGTGGATTTTTGTGGCGACAATTTAATAAATATAAGAATCGAAAGATTCAATTTATGAAGTTGTTAGCTGAAAATTTATACTTTAAAAATCTTGATAATAACGCAGGTGTTTTTCATCACCTTATTGATGTAGCAGAAGAAGAGGAGTGCAAAGAAACAATCTTGGCATACTATCACTTACTAATTTCTAAGCAGCCTCTGTCAGCAACTAGCCTCGATGAGGAAATTGAACAATGGTTTGCAGATAAATATAATTGTCAGCTAGATTTTGAAATGAACGATGCATTAGACAAGCTATTGCGACTTGAATTAATACGCGAAGTTGAAGGTAAATATCAAGCGAAACCACTATCAGAATCTAATAAGCAATTAGATAGTTTATGGGGTGGTTATTTTAACTACTAAAATAAAGTATAAATAAAATGAAAACATTAGCTAAGTTAATTGAAAATAACCGAGCATGGGCAAAAAAGATTAAAGATGAAGATCCGGATTTTTTTGCAAATTTATCGCAACAACAATCACCAGAATATCTTTGGATTGGGTGTTCAGATAGTCGAGTCCCGGCAAATCAAATTGTCAATCTTCCTCCTGGTGAAGTATTCGTTCATCGTAATATTGCTAATGTGGTGGTTCACACAGATCTAAACTGTTTGTCCGTAATACAGTTTGCTGTAGAAATATTAAAAGTCAAAC
>CAWUWP010000083.1:0-11042 GCA_963926275.1 uncultured Gammaproteobacteria bacterium
AGAATTTTCAGCAATTCTGTTTTTATTCCCAAGCTGGATTTGATTTTACTTGCAAGCGTATTTGGTGATGCCTGTATGTCTTGAGCACTATTTGCTTCAAAAAACATCACATGACCTTCTTGCAACTCACCTAGCTGAAGTGCGATCTGATCTAGGTCAGATGTGCAAATTGCTTCTAGGTAACCATCCAACACTGTTTCTACTGCTCGCTCCCAACCCGCTTCAACTTCAACCTGATCAGCAAGTCTTGGTGCTTGATCTAATTGCTTATCACTAATCCACTGTTGTAACTGCTGTTGCTCACCTTTTAATGCCGCATCTTGCAATGCTTGTAAAGTCGCTAGCTCACTTTTAATTTGTTGGCGTTCAGCTTTACGATCATCAAGCTGCATCGACAACTGTTCAATATTCTCACGCGACTGAGATATATTTTCTATTGACTGATCCAGCATCCGTTTGCAATCACTGACTGCTTCAGCGCGAGCTTCTAATCGTCGCTGAATTGAATCAAGATCAAACTCATGTTCACTTTGCCGCAACTCGGTATGTTCTGATTGATATCTTTGCTGACGCTCTTGTAGACGCCCCATCTCTTGACCTAGAAACTCGATACGCTGCGAATGTGCTTGTACTTGATGACTGGGTTCATTGGCTTCATGCATGAGCTCTTCCCATGCCTCACGCCACAACAATTCTGCGCTTTCAGCACTAGACACTGCTTCGCCTACTTCAACGTATTGCTCACTCAGCATCTCAAGCTCAGTTTGCATGGTTTGCATTTGCTGCTCAAATTCTTGTTGCGCCGCATCTTGTTTAGACAGCTCTTCAACTAATGAATCTAAATTTGATTTGGTGTTATTTAGATCATTTTCATGGCGCTGCTTGGTCTCAGTGGCATGTTGAATAGACTGCTCTAAGCGGGAGATATCAGCACCCACTTGATAGTATTCACCTTGCACTTTATTCATTAGCTCATTGGCTGAACCGTGCTCTTGGCGTAATTGTTCTAACTCAGCTTCTAATGATCGCAAATTAGCAATCGTTTCTTCTAACTTGGTTTCTTTGTGCTCAACATTTTTATGTTGCTCATCAAGTTCTGTGTGCATTGATTGCATACGTAATAACAACAATTCTGCATTAGAACGACGCTCTTCAGATTTAAGTTGTTTATACTTCTCAGCCGCAGATGCTTGCCGTTTTAGTTTCGCGATTTGCTTGGCGACTTCTTCTATTAAGTCATTTAATCGATCTAAATTCTCACGCGTGTGACGAATTCTATTTTCAGTCTCTCTACGACGTTCTTTATATTTAGAAATACCGGCAGCTTCTTCTAAATGCGCACGCATTTCTTCAGGCTTCGCATCAATCAGGCGCGAGATAGTTCCCTGCTCAATAATGGCGTAACTACGCGGCCCTAGCCCTGTACCCAAGAAAATATCTGAAATATCACGACGCCGACAGTGGGTGCCATTTAAAAAGTATTTGGATTGGCCATCTCTTGTTACTTGACGACGAATGGCTATTTCGCTATATGCGGCATACTGCCCACCAGCCTTACCCTCTGCGTTATCGAATACCAGCTCTACGCTCGCTTGTCCGACGGGTTTACGATTGCTAGAGCCTTTAAAAATAACGTCTTCCAAGGTCTCGCCACGTATGTTTTTTGAGCTAGCGCCCATCACCCAACGAATTGCATCAACAATATTGGATTTTCCACAGCCATTCGGACCCACAATTCCCACCATATCACTAGGGAATAGGAATTCTGTTGAGTCGACAAATGACTTAAAACCAGCCATTTTTATTTTACGAAGACGCATAGATTAATATCCAGTAAAATAACAGCTAGTTATAGCAAGTTGTTGAGAAATTAATATCAAAAGATTATGTAAATTATGTCAAAAAAAATATTAGAAACGTTTGAAAATCCCGAACCCGGTAATGATTATACCATTCGAATCACTACCCCTGAATTTACTTGTCTGTGTCCGCTTACAGGACAACCAGACTTCGCACAGCTACGTTTAGAGTATATACCCGACAAGCTATGTGTTGAACTTAAGTCTTATAAATTATACATGGTGTCGTTCAGGGATACAGCCGCTTTTCACGAAGCAATTACAAATCAAATTCTAAATTCATTATCCTCACTAACAGAGCCTCGCTTTATGCGCCTGACAGCAGAGTGGAATGTGCGTGGGGGGATTTATACACAAGTGGTGGTTGACTATCGCAAGCCAGGATGGGAAGCACCCATTGAAGTTAAGCTACCTTAAACTGATTGTAACGTAAGGCACTGTATGCTTAAAGGAATCGCTTATTTCTTCCAGGGTTTTAACTTAATTTTCAGCACTGGAATAAAACGCTTTATGTTGATTCCTTTAGTGATCAACATTAGTGTTTTTGCATTTGGCTTCTGGTTTGGTTTGTCCTGGTTTGATCAGTTTTTAGAGAAGATGCTGCCCGCTTGGCTAGCTTGGGTAGAATTCATACTATGGCCGATTTTTGCACTCAGCTATTTTCTTATTGTTTTTTACTTGTTCGCGTTACTAGCCAACATCATTGCTGCACCTTTCAATGGGCTGCTTGCAGAAAAAGTTGAACAACAATTACGTGGAAACACATCGCAACAAAACCAATCCACTATTAAACAATTACTAACAGACTTACCACGAACAGTCGGTAGTGAAATTAACAAACTGTTTTACTTTCTGTTACGTTCGATCCCCTTGTTAATTTTATTTTTAATCCCGGGTGTTAACGTGATCGCACCTATTGTTTGGTTTATATTTTCCGCCTGGATGTTAAGCCTTGAGTATTTAGATTACCCGCTTGCCAATAATGGCATTTTGTTCGAACAAACCAGACAGCTAGCCAAACAGAAACGAGCACGTTGCTTAAGTTTTGGCGCTTTGGTTAGTGCCTTCACAATGATTCCGGTATTAAACTTTATTGTCATGCCCGTCGCCGTCGCCGGGGCCACTGCGTTATACGTAGACTCAATGCCTCAAGCAAATAATTTGAAAAATTAGCTAGATAGAAAATCTGCTAGCCGATGCATCCCCATTGTTATTCGCTCATCACTAGTCGTATAGGCAAAGCGCACATATCGATTCGCTTGGTATTCACCAAAATCACAACCGGGTGTAATAGCAACGGCTTTACTGTCTAATAATTCCCTACAAAACAAAAAACTATCATTGCTATATTTTGATATATCCGCATACACATAGAATGCGCCTTCAGGAATTACCGGAACATCAATAGCGAGTTCACTTAGCGCATTACATAATAGATCTCTGCGTTGTTTAAACACCACTTTGCGCTGCTCAAGTATTTGTTTTGTTTCGTTTGAAAACGCAGCCAAGGCCGCATACTGTGCGACTGTCGATGTTGCAAGATATGTATTTTGGGCAATAATATCTAATGGCTTCATGTGCTTCATCGGAACAACTGCCCAACCAGCACGCCAGCCTGTCATCGCAAAATATTTTGAAAAACTATTAATGACAATAATGTTGTCTCGCAAACCGGCAACCGTCTCACTTTCAATATCATAAGTGAGCCCTTGATATATCTCATCAACGATTAGTGATTTGTTTTTAGTCGCTAAAAAATCTGCCATTTCTAACAACTGAAATTGTTTACAGACAGTGCCAGTAGGATTAGACGGGCTAGCGACAAGTACTGCTGCGATGTCATCTTGCCAATTTTCTTCAACCAATTCCGCATTTAACTGGAATTGTGTTTGAGCATTAACCGGCACGGCCACTACCTCGCCCCCTGCCAGCTTTGTCACATTTCGATTACAGGGGTAAGTTGGATCACATATCATTACTTTCCGATCTAACTGCAACACATAGGAAAGTATTAACTGCAGAGCACCCGAGGCACCCGGTGTGATGATAATTTGTTCAGGCTCAACGTCGACAGAAAAACGATCCTGATAATACTCACTAATAGACACACGTAGCTGGAACAAGCCTAATGCCGAAGTATATTGAGTTTGTTGATTTTGAATCGCTGCAACACCAGCATCAGCAATTGTTTGCGGAGTAGGAAAGTCGGGCTCTCCGATCTCCATGTGAATCACATCTCTGCCCTGCGCTTCCATTTGTTTGCAGCGCGCAAGAATATCCATGACATGAAACGGTGATATATCTAATTCTTTTTTCATTAGAAATTTCTTTTCTTACAGAAAAATATTAGCGTCATGACTGCTGACACAATCAATCAAATATCTATTTGCGCTTATGAAAGCTCATCATTCTTTCACGCTTACGTTGCTGGCGTGGCGTCAAAGTGTTGTGCTTGCCAGCATAAGGATTTTCTGGCGTTCTAAATAAAAACCGAATTGGCGTTCCTACTAACTTCAGCTTGTTACGGAAAAAGTTTTCCAGATATCGAACGTAAGATTTTGGCAGCTTAGTTGTTTGCGAACCATAAACCACAAAAGTAGGCGGATGCGACCCTCCCTGATGAGTGTAACGCAACTTAATTCTTCTACCTTTAACCAGAGGAGGCACATTAGCTTCCACTGCCTGCTCTAATATTTGATTGGCTTCTGATGTAGACAAGTCAACGGCAGCAGACTTATTAGCAACAATCACCGCATTCATTAATTTTTTCAGACCAATCTTTTTTTCTGCCGAAATCTTTATTTTTTCGACATAAGATAAATATTGATATTTAGTATCTAGCGAATAATTCAGTAAATGATAGTCATCCTTACTCGCACTATCTGTTTTATTCAGTGCTAGCACTATCGCTCGACCTTGACGCAGAGCAATCTCTAGCAAGGTGCTGTCTTGGTCAGCCATCCCTTCTAGGACATCAACCATGCAAATCACAACATGTGCTGATGAAATTGCATCCAGCGTTTGCACGATACTATATTTTTCAACGGCCTCACGCACCTTGCTTTTACGTCGCACACCCGCTGTATCAATTAACGTAAACGGATGTTGATTAAATTCAAATGGAATTCTAACGCTATCACGGGTGGTACCTGGGACTGATGACGTGACTAAACGATCTTCTTTTATCAACGCATTAATTAATGTTGATTTACCGGCATTAGGGCGACCGATAATAGCGATACGAGTTGTGTCATCTTGTTCATCCTCATTTTCAGCTTCGATGTCTTGCTCAGGCAAATCGCTAAACAAATCTTCGATCATCGACTCAATGCCGCGTCCTTGTCTGGCAGCAATGGGATACAACTTAGGCGCACCAATTCGATGGAAATCACCTGCGGCGATATCAGCATCGACACCATCAATTTTATTCACCACCAGTACAAATTCTATATTTTGCTTTCGCAACATGTCGACAATGGCATAATCTTCCGGCATCAAACCATCTCTAGCATCAACCAGATGTAATACAAAATCCGCTTCTTCAATCGCGTAATCTGTCTGCAATTGCATACCCACTTCTATTTCATCTTGCTCAGCAACAATCCCGCCAGTATCAATTAATACGAATGGTTTGTTGTATCGCTCACAAATGCCGTACTTTCTATCACGCGTTAATCCAGGATAGTCAGCCACCAGCGCATCTCTAGACTTAGTCAAGAAATTGAATAAAGTTGATTTACCGACGTTAGGTCGACCGATTAGTGCAATGACAGGACGCATAATTATAAAGTTAGCAAGCCGAGTAGTATTCGGATTCAGCTATTCAAGTAATCTCTTATAATCTCAAAATTAATTTGCAGAGACTATAGAGTAAGAGGCTAAGCGACCACTGGCATCAATAATATATGCCGTCGCATTAGTCGAGAGGGGTGATGTGTGAATTGGCGTTTTCCCAAGCTTAGCGCGACCTATAATACGCCCATCTTGCTTGGATAAGGCATGTATAAATCCTAAATAATCTCCCACCAAGATTGCATTATCTTGCACTACTGGCGCAGAAAGCTGGCGATACAAGAACTTGTCTTGCTTCCAACTACTGACGCCTGTTTCTTTCTCTAGCGCCCACACATTATCATCTTTGTCAGTCACATAAACTAACGCATCATCAACGGATACTCCGGAGATAGAAGCAATATCTCGCGCCCATCGTATTCGGCCATCGGTACGGCTAATAGCAACAACACGCCCATGATAACTGGCCGCATAAATAAAGCTATCGTCGGCAGCTAGCTGGCCATCAACATCGACCAAACGCTCCAACTCACTTCTTCCAGAGGGAACGGATACTCTCGCCTCCCAAATCACATTTCCGTCTTGGGTAGAGATGGCTATCACTTTTCCGTTATCCATCCCTGCATAAATAACATCATCACGGACTATGGGTACACTGGCACCTCGTAAAGTTAACGCCGGAGGTGTCTGTGTCACCGTCCATAATTTTTCACCCGAACTAATAGATAAGCCCAGAATGCGATTGTCATTAGTTCTCAACACCGCCAAGTCATTATCAGTATGCGCAACGGCGACCACTTCACTGGTCACGTTGATTGACCAAGCTTCTGTACCATCATCACTATTGACCGCTGTCACGACACCATCATGTGTTCCCACGACTAATACTTGGCCATTGCCACCCACACCCGCAGACACGAGTTTAGCGGCGTTGCTTGACGCTATAACGCGACCACTAGCAAGATCATTCACCGACACTTTGCCATCGGTTTGAGTAAAAGCAATTTTGTCACCAAACACATGTGGCTGTAGCTGTATGAATTTTTCTTCAGCATCACCACCCAGGGATATTTGCCAGTTTTGTTTAATGCTGACTTCAGGATTAATTTCGGTTAACTCCGCTGGCTCTCGAAGTTCAATTTCCACTGCCTCGTCATCATCACCAAACCACGGGATATAACTGCAAGCAGACATGCTCGCCAACATAGCGAGTAAGATAAGAATGTGCATTAAACGAAATATATTATTCATCTACATTCATGCCTTAAGCATTCGCCTTATTTGAGGCACCTAGATTGTCACGTTTCATTTTCAAGTATTCAACGTCACCGGACTCAGATGAAGAAATCGCTTCATCATAAGCTTCTCGAGCTGATTGATTATCTCCTCGCTCTGCATGCAAGTCGCCACGCAATTCTTGAAGTAACGAGTGATAAGCCAATGGGTATTGTTGATCTAATAGTGCTTGTGCATTGGGATACTCACTAGCAGCGATATAAACTCGTGCTAGGCGCAACTTGGCAAGCGATATTACGGTGTCTTGCTTACCGTTTTCTATGACCCACTGAAGATTCTCTATCGCTGCCGCTGTGTCACCTTCACTTTCTTTGCCTTTCGCAACTAACAGTGCTCCCCAAGACGCGTATGGCGTTGAAGGATAATCTGTTTTAAGTTTCTCGGCCTGTACGATGACGCTATCAATTTTTTGCGCCAATATGCTATTGCGCATTTCATTATATTGATCAGAAGCGGCAATCGCTTGCTGCTCTTGGTATACGTTCCAACCTTTCCATCCAATTAAGCTACCCACACCAATGACTACGCCTGCAATCACTGAGCGACCGTTTTCTTTCCACCATTCTTTAATGGCTCTTAATTGTTCATCATCTGTCTCGTGATCAGCCACGGGGCCTCCTAAACTTTATATTAATTCTGTTTTTCTAATAACTGCAGCAACTCAATCTCAGATAAAACCTGTTGAGGCTGTTTTTCCTGAAGGTGTTTGACAGCAATTTGTTGATTATTGACCTCATCTTCACCAACAATCAGGGCAAGACGTGCTCCCGAACGATCTGCACGTTTCATCTGCGCCTTGATACTACCACCTCCACAATTCATCTGAATAGCGCAATCAGGTAATTGTTGGCGTATTTTTGCTAAAAGCTGAAAACCATAGTGGCTGGCCTCATCTCCCAATGCGACAAAATAAGCATCTATCTGTGGCACTGAATCTGACATTTGCTTCTCAACTAGGCTTAGCAAACGCTCTAAACCAACAGCAAATCCCGCGGCACGTGTCGCTTTTCCACCCATCTGCTCAACCAAGCCGTCATATCGTCCACCGGCACATATAGTGCCTTGCGCACCTAGCTCGGTACTTACCCACTCAAATACTGTCCGGTTGTAATAATCCAACCCTCTGACCAATGTGGGGTTAACAACATAATCAATTCCCATCTGATCGAGCAACTGCTGCATGGCGTCGAAATGCTCCTTAGCTTCTTGATCAAGAAAATCAAGCAATTTAGGTGCATCCCCGAGAATCGCCTGAACGGCAGGATTTTTACTATCTAACACTCTCAGCGGATTGGCGTGAAGACGTTTACGCGCATCTTCATCTAAGACATCTTCATGATCAGACAAGTAGGCAATCAGCTGGTCTCGGTGTTTTGCGCGCGCTTGCGCGTCACCAAGACTATTAATTTGTAACTGTAAATTTTCTGCTGGCAATCCTACTGCTTGCCACATTGAATGTGTGAGTAGGATTAACTCCACATCAATATCTGGGCCATCCATGCCAAAAGTCTCAACACCTAGCTGATGGAATTGGCGATATCGACCTTTTTGAGGACGCTCACGTCTGAAGAATGGACCTAAATACCAATAACGTTGCTGCTGATTATGCAGCCAACCATTTTGAATGCCGGCACGTACTGTGCTGGCGGTCCCTTCAGGGCGTAAGCCCAGCCAAGCGCGATCAGTTCCATCTTCAAAAGCGTACATTTCTTTTTCTACAATATCGGTCACTTCACCAATAGAGCGTTTAAATAATTCCAACTTTTCTACGATAGGCGTACGAATTTCCTGGTAAGCATAATTCTTCAATACGCCTAACAGCTTAGATTCAAGCATGCGCATTGTCGCTGCTTCCTCGGGTGCAAAATCATGCATCCCACGAATGGATTGGATATTTTTATTCATGCTTTGAACGACTTAAGAAAATAAAAATGCGATTAAGAATTACTATCGTCAATCAAGAATCTTGCGGTATTGTTTCGACGCATATACACAGAATGATCAAATGGTTTGCCGTTAATTTCTAACTGCACACCTGGAGAGTTGCCAAGAAAAACATTAAATGGTGCTTGCCCAGAAATAACGCGCATAGCACCAGGTTTAATAAGCCCGTGCAATAGTCTACGTTTTCTTGCATCAAAAATTTCTGTCCAACTTTCCTGAGTATATTTAACTGTGATTCTTACTTTGTCTATCTCACCACCGCTGATAGGCGCTTCAATAATTTTCGGTGCGACTTGCGCCTGCTGCTGAGGGATAATTTGATCTTCCTGTCTCACTTCAGGCATCGCATTTTGTTCAGCTGAAACATTTTTAGGATCAATATCACCTAACCCAACATTATGTGCTGTGTCTGCTGGCTGCTGTGCTTCACTTGACTCAGATAAATACTCGTCATCAAAGCGTTCAGCGACCGAGGCTAATTCAACAGGATTAGAGTCATCTTGATACAGCCACCAAGTCATCAGTAGTCCAGCCAGTATCATAACCACTGTCACTGAGCTCCAAATCACTAATGGATCGGCCCCTGAAGAACTTAGCTTTTTAATTTTTTTCACCTGAGGAACAACCGTTTCCGTTTCCAACCCTCGATCACTTGAATAGGAAGACAGTAATTCCTTGGGATCCAATTCTAGTAATTTTGCATAGCTACGAATGTAGCCTTTAATAAAAACATCGTTTGGTAACTGGTCAAACTGGTCATTTTCCAGGGCAAGAATAACTTTTTCTTGTAAGTGGGTCTGGCCAGCCACATAAGCAACACTATATAACGCGGATTCACGTGCTTGTCGCAGTTTCTCACCGATACGCTCATCTTCGGATTGCGCCTTTGCCGGTGTTGATGTTGCTTGATCAGTCACTAATTCAACCTTGCCATGGGCCGTATGTTGCGACACTTGTCCAAAATCATCTTGCAAAAAATGTGATTTAGCCAATTGGTATAATGCCACTCTATTTTTCGTATTTAAACGAATAACTTCTGTGAAATATTTCTGAGCTGATTGATAGTCAGGTATTTCCATCGCACATACACCCGCATTCAAACTAGCCGCTTCACGTGCACTATACAGTGGATTTGATAACGTTATGTCGAAATGCTTATCAGCCTCTTGGTACCTCTTGTTTCGACAAAGAAATGACGCATAACTATATTGGCCTCTCGAGTCATTGGCATCGATGGCGATCACTTTCTTATAGTACGACTCAGCAGCTTCAAACTGTTGTAGCTGTTCTTGTAATATTGCGTAGGTCCAGCGCGCAACAGATGAATTTGGATCCTGCTTAAACGCTTTTTGCAATTTATCATCCGCTAACTGAACATTCATATTAAAACGCCCAATTAAGATCAACTCGTTTGCCACTTCCATTAGTAGACCCCGTGTGAGTCGAACAAGAAGCCAACATCAAACTCACGACGATGAATACTATTAAATGCATTCTGTTTCAATTCTCCGGCTAATCAATGAACGCTCGTACATTCTCACGTAGTGATTACCACGATGTGCACGATCCGCTACTTGGCCAGCCAACTGCCCGCATGCGGCAGCAATATCTTCTCCTCGAGGTCGCCGAGTAATCACTATGATTTTGTTTTTCATAAGTACTTGGCTAAATTTATCTATCGCTTCTTGACTGGAGCGCTGATAACCCGATTGTTCAAATGCATTAAATGGAATTAGGTTTATTTTAGCGCGAATATTTTTTAACAAATCCGCCAATTGCTGAGCTTGCTCTTCACTATCATTGATACCATCTAACATCACATATTCAAAAGTAACACTTTCTTTGCGATTTTTATTTTCTAAATAACGTTGGCATGCAGCCAATAGCTGTTCAATGGGATACTTTCTATTAATAGGGACTAATTCATTTCTTACTTCATCAGTGGGAGCATGTAATGAAATTGCCAAGCTAACATCGATCGCTTTCGACAATTCATCAATTTTTGGTACTACGCCCGAAGTACTCACAGTCACTTTGCGCTTGCCCATACCGTAAGCAAAATCATCTAACAATAAATTAACGACTGGCAAGACATTCTTAAAGTTCAACAATGGCTCACCCATGCCCATGAATACCACGTTAGTAAGCATC
>CAWUWP010000084.1:0-5536 GCA_963926275.1 uncultured Gammaproteobacteria bacterium
ATACATTTGAGCAACATGCGGCAGATGAAAATGCAGTGGGAGAGACTTCTAAGTGGTTGAAAGATCAGGATATCTGTCAAATAACGTTATATAACGGTGCACCTCTGTCAGTGAGTGCACCTAATTTTGTACAATTGAGAATCACTCAATCAGATCCCGGCGTAAAGGGTGATACCGCGCAAGGGGCAACTAAACCAGCAACACTCGAGACAGGAGCCACGGTGAAAGTACCTCTGTTTGTCGAAGAGGGTGAAGTGATCAAAATAGATACACGTAGTGGTGAATACGTCTCTCGAGTTAAAGAGAGCTGATTTATTTCTTGATTAAATTTTATGTCTGATTGGCGCCCAACGGCTAGTTTGTCAACTTTGGCGCGACGTGCTCAGCTGCTTAATCAAACGCGTAAATTCTTCTCGAAAGGTGATGTGCTAGAGGTTGAAACCCCTCTAGCGTGTGCACATACAGTCACTGAACCCAACATTGAGTCGTTTAGTTTTTCTGTCGATGGTGCCACCCAGCAGTATCTGCAAACTTCACCTGAATATGCCATGAAGCGACTTCTCGCTGCCGGTGCTCCTGACATTTTTCAGATATGCAAATCGTTTCGGGTTGGAGAGAAAGGGCAGTTTCATAATCCAGAATTCACCATGATCGAATGGTATCGGCATGGATATTCTCTGCAGCAAATGATGCAAGAAACGGTCAATCTTATTACCCACTTGCTGGTTACAAATGATGAATCTATTAATGTTGACTATGTGAGCTATGCCAACTTAACCGAGAGAGTATTGGGTAAGTCATTGAAGGCACTAACTGACAATGAAATTAAACAGCTAGCAAAAGAAAATGGATTGATGCTGCAAAGCGAGTGCTCATTATCGCAGTGTATTGATTTTTTGTTTTCACATAAAGTTGAGGCTGCAATGTGTGAGCAAACTATTACAGTCGTATTTCACTACCCAGCCAGCCAAGCAGCCTTGTCTAAGCTGAATGATACTGATGATTCTGTCGCAGAAAGATTTGAAGTATTTTATAAAGGGCTAGAGTTAGCCAATGGTTATGTTGAATTGTTGGATCCACAACAACAATTAGATCGTTTCGTTAATGATCAGCACACTAGAAGCCAGCAAGGGTTGCGAGAAATTGAAATTGATCAGCGTTTAATAGACGCACAAGATCATGGGCTTCCTGAATGCGCCGGCGTTGCAGTTGGCTTTGATCGAGTAATGATGCTTGCTGTCGGTGCGTCTTCGTTATCGGAAGTGATTAGTTTTGATTGGGATAACGCCTAAATTTTAATTGCCGCGAGTCGCCATGGTTTGTCCCATCTTGATCGGCTGATCTATATGTAATTGTTGTAATGCTTGCGCATAATCTTTTGAAAACATCATGACGACAGTGGAGCCCATATTAAATATGCCCATTTGTTCTGCCTTCTCTAAATTGATTGACCTATCTGTATAGTCGTAATGCACAGTTGTATTTAAGTGTGGTGGTGTGACTAGCCCTTCCCAGGCCATCTCAATCGCTGCGACGTTTACAGCGCCTACCATGGTGATTGCCATATAGCCGCCTTCCACCTTAAAAATAGAAGCGACTCTTTCATTGCGTGCATATAACTTATCAATGGTCTTAGGCGCGTAAGGAGCCACACTGAACAATCTGCCTGGCACATAAATCATTTCTAACAACTGTCCTGCATAAGCTGTATGCACGCGATGGTAATCGCTGGGTGATAAATAAATGGTATAAAAACTTCCACCAATAAATTCATTTAAATGCTTGCAGTTGGGAGTTAAAAATTCATTGAGCGTGAATGTTTTGCCTTTTGCTTGTAATAACATGTGTCGATCAATGTCACCAAACATGCTGATTTTTCCATCGCAGGGTGACACGATGCTTTCTGTGTTTTTATCGATTGGGCGTGTGTCTGGTTTTAATTTGCGCGTGAAAAATTCATTAAATGTTGTGTATTGAGAAATGTCTTCAATCACAGCATCTTTCATGTCAACTTTGAAAGCGCGAATGAATAGCTTGATAAGCTTTTCTAACAAGGGTAGGCGTTGGCGAGTCAGCCAAAAAGTTATGCGTGATAATAAGTGATGTGGAAAGCAGTGAAAGATTAATCCTTTTAGCTTTTCCCAATTGTTGGCGAGTTCAGGTTCCATTAGTTATAAAATTTTCGAATAGTTAAAAAGTCCTGAGCAATATCCTCAGCGCTATGTGGTGCACCAAAAAATGCACTAATCCCAGTGTCAGGGGCAATCAAGAAAATCGAACTACTGTGATCAACTAAATAGTCTGAAGATTCACCTTTAGGAGATTGCTTAACGGCAATGACACCCATGTTCTTAAGAAAGGGTGTGAGCTGCTCTGGTGCGGCCGTCACTCCTAGTGCATGTTCGCTGAACGCGCTGGTGTAAGTCTTTAGCTTAGCTATTTCATCACGTTCAGGATCAACCGAGACGAAAATAATTTTTATTTCATCTTCTATGTTGTATTTCGACTTCAATCTATTCACAGTGGCGCTTAACGTGCCAAGTGTGATGGGGCATATGTCTGGGCAGTGAGTGAAGCCAAAAAACCAGAAGGTCCACATGCCTTTAATACTGTCTGGCGTAAAGCTATTGTTGTTGTGATCTATTAGCGTGAAGTCTGAGATGGCTTTTTGTTGATCGTATAAATAGGTCGCTTGTGTGAGCTGCTGGTGAATGTCGCCCAAGGCGAATTTTTTACCGGAAGCATAAATGCCTAAGCCAATTGAAATCGCAATCGCTAAGATGATTAAGAGTGCTTTGTTAATCGCGTTCATGGTTGATATTGTGGTTAGGCTAATAGTTGTCGACTTAAATAAATCAAATTTGACCAAATAATTGAATATGGAAAATTCTATAGTGCTGACTTGTTGCAGCGTGGCAGAAGCGGTGCATGAAATAACAGATCTTCTGCAAAATTACCCGTTAAACTACGGTCACGGTATACAAACCTCATTAGATGAGGCCGCGTATCTTGTCAGTTTTGTAGCGGGATTACCACCCGATTTTGGCGATGAGTCAGCAACGCAAATACTTAATCGGGCTGAAGTTGATCGGCTACAAGATTTTTTGCATCAGCGCATATTCTCTCGAATTCCACTCGCTTATCTGCTGGGAGAAACCCTGCTGTCAGGGATGAAATTTTTCGTCAACGAGCATGTGCTAATACCGCGCTCCCCTGTCGCAGAAATGATTGAAGACCGGTTCTTTCCCTGGTGGTCAGATAAGCGGCCAGCGCAACGCATTCTAGATTTATGTACCGGCAGTGGCTGCCTGGGGATACTGGCAGCACTAGAATTTGAGTTTTCTCAAGTTGATGTCAGTGATATTGATTCCAAAGCATTGAGGGTGGCAAACAAGAATATTGCCTTTCATGGCCTGAAATCACGCATAAATGCTGTGCTTTCAGACGTCTACGAGCAACTTCCCAGTCATCAATATGATATTATCATCGCCAATCCGCCCTATGTTCCTGAGTCGGAGCAGTTGGATTTGGCGAGTGAATTTTCCCATGAGCCCGCGCATGCTTTATTTTCAGGCGAGGAGGGTCTTGATGTCGCTAAACGCATTATATCTGGCGCGAGTCAGTTCCTGGCGCCAAACGGTATATTGGTGTTAGAAGTGGGTCAGTCTGCGCAAATGTTGCAAGCACAGTTTCCACATTATGATTTCATGTGGCACGAATTGGAGCATGGCGGCGAAGGGGTATGCGTATTAACTTGCGATGAATGTAAGCAAATCATTGAAACAAATTCTATTGAGTAAATAAAATGTCCGGTAATACCTTTGGAACATTATTTTGTATGACCTCCTTTGGAGAAAGTCATGGCCCCGCGATTGGCGCCATCGTAGATGGGTGCCCTCCCGGTATACCTCTGACTGAAGAACACTTGCAGCCAGACCTGGATAGACGCAAGCCAGGTCAGTCTAAATATACGACTCAACGACGTGAGTCAGATCGTGTTGAAATTTTATCAGGCGTGTTTGAAGGTGTGACCACAGGCACACCAATCGGATTAATGATTCGCAACGAAGATCAACGTTCTAAAGATTACTCCGATATTGCACAGAGTTTTAGACCCGGTCATGCCGACTATACGTATTTCAAAAAGTACGGTATTCGAGACTATCGTGGTGGGGGTCGTTCTTCAGCAAGAGAAACGGCAATGCGCGTTGCCGCTGGTGCCATTGCCAAACAATTTTTATTGCGTGATTTTCAAACTGAAATCCATGCCTGTGTGACACAAATTGGTGATATTCGTGTGCAAAACATGAATTGGGCTGAAGTTGAGAATAATCCATTCTTTTTTGGTGACCCACAGCAAGTGCCCCAACTAGAAACGCTGTTAGATCAATTGCGTCGTGATGGCGATTCAATCGGCGCGCGGTTAATGGTGCAAGCCAGTGGCGTCCCGGTGGGCTGGGGAGAGCCGATATTTGATCGTTTAGATGCTGATGTGGCTAAAGCAATGATGTCTATTAATGCTGTGAAAGCCGTCGAAATTGGCTCGGGTTTTGATTGTGTGACTCAACGCGGCAGTGAGCATCGAGATAATATTCAGTCGAGTGGTTTTTTATCGAACAATTCTGGTGGAACACTCGGTGGGATTAGTTCAGGTCAAGATGTGGTTGCTTCAATTGCATTAAAGCCGACATCAAGTATTCGTGTGCCAGGAGAATCGGTTGATGACAAAGGTCAGCAAATCGAAGTGGTGACCACGGGTCGTCATGACCCCTGTGTTGGTATACGCGCTGTGCCGATTGCTGAAGCAATGATGGCATTAGTGTTGGCAGATCATGCATTACGCCATCGTGGTCAAAATGCAAAAGTCACTACTGATTTTCCTGATATCCCTGCCTCTAAATAAATAACTATTGAATGAAATTTAAATCGGATCATTAAATTCGATGAGCATGAATTTTATTAACAATCCAAATGATGAATAAACTAAGCAATAAATACCAATGACCGCATTATCTTTATACGACAAGCTTTGGAATTCTCATGTGGTGCATACCCAAGACGAAGGGACTAGTCTGATCTATATTGATAGACATCTAGTCCATGAAGTGACTTCTCCACAAGCATTTGAGGGTTTGCGTTCGGCTGGTCGCGCACCTTGGCGTAAGGCATCAATCCTTGCTGTGCCAGATCATAATGTGCCAACAACGGATCGAGATAAAGAAATAGCCGATCCAGTATCGCGTAAACAACTGCAAGCGCTAGATGAGAATTGTGAATTCTTTGCTTTGCAGAAATTCGAAATGAATGATCCTCGTCAAGGTATCGTGCATGTGATTGGTCCCGAGCAAGGCGCCAGCTTACCCGGCATGACAATTGTCTGTGGCGATTCACACACATCAACCCATGGCGCATTAGCCGCGTTAGCGTTTGGTATTGGGACCTCTGAAGTTGAGCATGTATTAGCGACGCAGTGTTTGCTGTTAAGAAAAACAAAATCGATGCGCGTTAATGTCAGTGGTGTACACCACTGACATTA
>CAWUWP010000085.1:0-11699 GCA_963926275.1 uncultured Gammaproteobacteria bacterium
GCGATGTTCTTAGTCGGTCTCGCCTCTGGTGGAAAAGATACGCTAAGACCGCTCACCGGCATTATTGGCTCGGGTCACTAAGTCACCAGTGAACAACATGCTGCCTTTACCCGCATCAAATCAATTGAAGATTTAGATCGAGAATTAGCAACAGCCAAAGCGGCTGGCAAACCCGTTATGTTAGATTTTTATGCTGACTGGTGTGCGTACTGCAAAACCATGGAAAAGAAAGTTTTCCCACATCCTTCCGTAGTCACTGCGCTAGAAGGTGTCGTTATGTTACAAGCTGATATCACCGTTCAAGACGACACTGACAAAGCACTTGCCAGCCACCTCAATATGCCTGCACCCCCCGCACTGTATTTTTGGGATACTCAAGGCACTGATCTCAGAAGTAGCCGATTAACCGGTAGCGTCACTGCTGAAGAACTGGCTAACCATTTAAATACCTTATTCTAAATAATGCTGTTTGCAATGGATTGAGCCCTCTCTAGGGCGCTAATAGACAAGCTCCTAGCCCATAAAAACAGCCATCTTGTAGCAAACCTCTGTCAATTTGCAGCTAAATTCGCCTATCTTGGCCTGTATTAGACAGCCCGTTATTTTTGCGGCACAATACTTCCAGATCAAAAATAACTATCTAATAAAGAATCTTCCTGGCAATGAGCAAAATCCTTCTTCTAAATGGCCCCAATTTAAATTTATTAGGCTCTCGAGAACCTGATGTTTATGGCCACGACACATTAGATCAAGTGGTGGAAAGTGCATCAGCTCACGCAAAATCATTCGACCACGAGTTAATCCATCTGCAATCAAATGCAGAGCATGAATTAATCAATCGAATACATGCAGCTAAAGATGAAGATATTCAATTTATAATTATTAATCCCGGTGCGCTGACGCATACAAGTATTGCTTTAAGAGACGCCTTTCTGGGTGTCGCGATTCCTTTCATCGAAATACATATTTCTAATGTATTTGCGCGTGAAGAATTCCGACAAATGTCTTATTTATCAGATATTGCAGTGGGAATTATTTCTGGCATGGGTGTTCATGGATACCTGCTTGCTATCAGTGCAGCACACAACCTGTTAACCAAATAAAAAGAATTAAGCACATGGATATACGAAAAGTAAAAAAACTAATTGAGTTGCTAGAAGAATCCGGCATTGCAGAAATTGAAATTAAAGAAGGTGAAGAGTCGGTACGCATCAGTCGCTACAGCCCTAATGCTCCTGTTATGCCTATGCAATATGCACCTATGCCGGCAGCAGCATTACCCGCAGCAAGTCCTGTTGAAGCAGCTAGTGATGAGCCCGTAATTATTAGCGGTCACCACGTAAATTCACCCATGGTAGGCACGTTCTACGAATCATCTTCGCCAGGGGCAGCGCCTTTTGCTGAAGTCGGCAAACAAGTCAAAGAAGGTGATGTGATTTGTATTATCGAAGCGATGAAAATGCTTAACCAAATTGAGAGTGACAAGTCAGGCACGATTAAAGCGGTGCTCGCTGAGAATGGTCAACCTGTTGAATTCGACCAGCCTCTTTTTGTCATTGAGTAAGTCAGCGGCTTAACTTATTAGCGACCCACTTGTGCTCACATAACAAGATGTTTTGCCAACTGCGAAGTATCACATTAAGAAGAATAACTGAATCATGTTAGAAAAAGTTGTTATTGCCAACCGCGGTGAAATTGCCCTACGCATATTGCGTGCATGTCGCGAACTTGGAATCAAAACCGTTGCAGTGCATTCCACTGTTGACCGCGAATTAAAACACGTCAAGCTTGCAGATGAATCTGTCTGTATCGGCCCGGCACCCTCGACAGAAAGCTATTTAAATATTCCTGCCATTATTAGTGCGGCAGAATTAACTGACGCCTCAGCCATTCACCCAGGCTATGGGTTTTTATCTGAAAACGATGCTTTTGCAGAACGTGTTGAATCGAGTGGCTTTATATTTATCGGCCCAACCGCCGACACCATTCGCCGCATGGGAGATAAAATATCTGCGAAGAACGCTATGCAAGAAGCCGGTGTTCCTTGTGTACCGGGTTCAGCCGAACCACTTTCTGACGATTTTGCTAGCAATTCAAAATTAGCCAATGAAATTGGTTACCCAATCATAGTAAAGGCGGCTGGGGGCGGTGGTGGTCGCGGCATGAGAGTCGTGCACGGTGATGATGAATTAGCAGATTCAGTTGCATTAACGAGAGCTGAAGCAACGGCGGCGTTTAACAACGGCACCTTGTATATGGAAAAGTTTTTAGAAACACCACGTCATATTGAAGTTCAAGTTCTTGCAGATACTCATGGCAATGCCATTTATTTAGCCGAACGTGATTGCTCGATGCAACGTCGTCACCAAAAGGTAATTGAGGAAGCGCCAGCACTGGGTTTAACTGATGAAGAACGTAGCTTCATCGGCAAACGCTGTACCGATGCTTGCAAATTAATTAGTTACCGTGGGGCAGGTACATTTGAGTTCTTATATGAGAATGGTGAATTCTTTTTCATTGAAATGAATACGCGTGTGCAAGTAGAGCATCCAGTCACTGAATTTATTACCGGCATCGATATTGTTAAACAGCAATTGCTGATCGCGGCAGGTGAAGAATTATCGTTTACTCAAGATGATATAAAAATTACTGGTCATGCCATTGAATGTCGTTTAAATGCAGAAGACTCAGAGACATTCATCCCTAGCCCAGGAAAGATTACTCGTTACCATAGCTCTGGTGGTTTTGGTGTGCGTGTTGATTCACATATTTATTCTGGTTACACAGTGCCGCCTAATTACGACTCTATGATTGGCAAGTTAATCACTCACGGCGAAGATCGTTCTACCGCCATTAAACGTATGCAGGGTGCATTACAAGAAATGATTATTGATGGCATCAAAACAAACATCCCATTACAACTTCGACTGATGGCTGATGAAGAATTTGGCAAAGGACAAGTTGATATTCACTATTTAGAACGGCTACTAGCAAGTCAAAAGTAGTTTTAATAACGCATGCTTCAATTACGCGTACAAGTTAATGCTCAAATTGCTGAGCATGTCGAAGAGTTATTGTTTACCTGTGGCGCCGTCAGTGTTTCTTACGAAGACGCCGCAGACGAGCCCATTCTAGAACCCAAAATTGGCGACCACCCGCTATGGTCTAATCTTGTCTTGCAAGGCCACTTTACTTCCGAACAATCTATTCAGTTGGCCACTAAAGCATTAGACAATGATCCTTTAGTTAGCCAACAAATAATTCTGGCACAAATCGAAGATCAAGATTGGCAGGCCAACTTCCAGCAGCAATTTAGTGCTATGCAGTTTGGCCCGTTATGGATTTATCCATCTTGGGAAGATAACCCCGCGCCTAATGGTATTAGTTTGCAACTAGACCCTGGGCTTGCATTTGGCACCGGGCACCACGCAACCACTAATTTATGTTTGAGCTGGCTAGGTGCTTCAGAATTAGAGGGGTTAACCGTGATTGATTTTGGATGTGGCAGCGGTATTCTTGCTTTAGCTGCATCACGCTTAGGCGCTACTCATGTACATGCTGTCGATATTGACCCACAGGCAGTCACCGCAACTCATGACAATATTGGTCGCAACCAACTTAATGTCAGTAATTTTACAGTGGGTACAAGTGATTGTTTAGCTGATATCAGCACGGATATTATTATTGCCAACATTCTTGCCGCACCATTAATCAAACTGCGCGATGCGTTTCTACAACATTTAAAAGCCAATGGCCGGTTGGTTGTGTCTGGCATTTTACATTCGCAGACAGAGTCTATTTGCCAACATTACTCTCAACATTTCACCTGTGATCAGATTTACCAGCGGGAAGAATGGGCATGCATTTCGTTTACGCGAATCTCAGTATGAGCTGGTAAACTGATTGCATGTTCACTCGTTGTCCAAGTTGTCGTGCTGCCTTTAGTATTACTGATCAACAGTTAGAAATTGCTGCAGGTATGGTGCGCTGCGGTATGTGCGAACATGTATTTGATGCTCGCCTATACCTGTTCGACCAAGCTCATAATGATATGTATGAGACAGTTGATGTTGAATTAGGTGAACTGGATGCCTCTGCAATCGACCTAAAATACTTAGAAAGAGAGCTTCATGGCACCCACCCACATATGCCAGAGTTTCCCAACATTACTCGGCCTTCACAATTCGATGTTCCTAATGACAGCCATGAACTCGAAAAAAACGAAATCGAACCATTAGAAGAAACAGTTATTGGGCAACAGCTGAGTCAACTTACCCCCATCACAAAAATTATTGCTGATGATGTCTCTAGCCTAGATAGCGAGCCTGCAACTATTCATCCACTCAGATGGCTAGCGTGGGTTGTTACCCTGGTATTAGCTGCAGTCCTTGCTTTACAGATTATTGCCTCACTTAAAATAGACCTTATTCCGAAACAGCATCATTCTAAACTTTGCGATTGGATATCCTGCACCCTTGAAACACCCCGTGCACTCAAAAGGATAGAAGTTCTAAACCGAAGTATTTATACTCACCCGACCGAAAAACAAGCGTTAATGGTCACTGTGACAATTATCAATAGAGCTGAGTTTCCTCAGCCTTACCCATTGATTCAGTTGCGATTTTTGAATATTTCAGGCGATATAATTGCCGCTAGACAGTTTGCAGCTAACCACTACTTAAAAGACAAGTGGACATCGAGACAACTAATGGAGTCAGGCATACCGCTATCTATCAAGCTTGAAGTACACGATGTGGCTGAAGAAGTTGTTAGTTATGATTTTGATTTTTTATAACCTTAATGTTCTGCTAATTAAATATATCCATGCAAATCGGTCCACATCCATTATCTAATAATTTATTCCTCGCCCCCATGGCGGGAGTCTCTGACTTAGCATTTCGTAAATTGTGTCGCCAGTTAGGCGCAGGCTACTCAGTGACTGAGATGATCAGCGCAGATAGCAAACTTTGGAATACTCGCAAATCAAAACAAAGACGCCAACATTTGGACGAGCCATCACCGCGTGTGGTGCAAATTGTTGGCTCAGACCCACAACAACTGGCACAAGCAGCCGTCTTCAACGTTGAACAGGGTGCTGATATCATCGATATCAATATGGGCTGTCCCGCTAAAAAGGTGTGTAAAGTACTAGCCGGCTCGGCACTCCTTGCTGACGAAGACTTAGTTAAAAGGATTCTTGATGCCGTGGTCAATGCCGTTGATGTGCCGGTGACATTAAAAATACGCACAGGCTCTGATGTCGACAATCGCAATGGCGTGCAAATTGCTAAGATCGCTGAAGATTGTGGAATTCAAATGTTGACAGTTCATGGTCGAACACGCGCCTGCCGTTTTCTTGGTCAAGCAGAATACAAAACAATTTGCAAGATAAAAAAATCAATTAATATCCCTGTGGTTGCGAACGGAGACATTAATTCTCCAGAAAAAGCAAAAAAGGTCTTGGCAATTACTAACGCAGATGCGATTATGATCGGACGCGCGGCACAGGGTCAGCCGTGGCTTTTTCGCCAAATTGACCACTATCTAAAATTCAATGAAAAATTAGAAAATCCTCCTCTAGCGGAGATACGTACTATCGTATTGAATCATTTAGAAGAATTGTATTCCCTGTATGGAAAACAACAAGGAGTGCGAATTGCGCGTAAACATATTGGCTGGTACTTAGATAATATGCTCGGCTCACAACAATTCAAACAGAAAGTGTTCTCTGTAGCTGAGGCAGATGTTCAGTTCAATATGGTACGCAGTTATTTGCAAGACGCAGAATTAAAAATGGAGAACGTTGCATGAATAATCCAGTTACAAACCTAAACGTGTCAGAGATACATCCTGTCACCCCTACTCAAACTCTTAGAGAGTCTGTTGCAGAATCATTGCGTAGTTATTTCAGTAAGTTAGATGGGCATGCGCCTGATGACTTATATCGCATGGTAATCGAAGAAGTAGAAAAGCCTTTACTAGAGTCAGTCATGAATTACTGTGGCGGCAATCAAACTAAAGCAGCTAAATGTCTTGGCTTAAACCGCGGAACGCTTCGTAAGAAACTAAAGCACTACGACGTCCGTTAGTCGTATGTCGTCAGACACTAGCCGGCAGGTTCGGCGCGCGCTTATCAGCGTTTCCGATAAGTCCGGTCTAGAGCAGTTTGCCTCTAAGCTTCATCAAGCAGGCATACACATTCTCTCTACGGGTGGTACAGCTGCACAATTAAGTGCGGCCGGTATCCCTGTGACTGATGTCAGTGAGCATACACAGTTCCCTGAAATCATGGCTGGCCGAGTTAAAACCCTGCATCCAAAAGTGCACGGCGGTATCTTGGGTCGTGCAGGTATCGATGACGACGTCATGAAAGAACATGGGATTGAGGCAATCGACCTAGTTATTGTGAACCTCTACCCTTTTGCCCAAACCATTGCCAAGCCTGATTGCAGCTTAGATCTCGCTATCGAGAACATCGATATAGGTGGACCAGCCATGTTGCGCGCTGCGGCAAAAAATCATGCCCGTGTTGGCGTAGTGGTCGATCCTTCTGATTACTCTCAGTTGTTAGCAGACCTTGAAGCCAATGATGGATGCCTGACGCATGAAACACGTTTCAATCTTGCGCGCAAAGCATTTAGCCATACCGCCGAATACGACGGCATGATTGCTAATTATCTTGGCCAGCAAAATGACAATGCATTCCCAGAAACATTGCACTTAGCCTTCAATAAAAAGCAAGCCATGCGCTATGGTGAAAACCCGCATCAAAATGCTTGTTTTTATACTGAGCCCAATACTAGCGAAGGTTCTGTTGCGACGGCTAAATTCATTCAAGGCAAAGAGTTATCGTTTAATAACATCGCTGACACTGATGCCGCATTACAGTGTGTAAAACAGTTTACTGCTCCTGCTTGCGTCATTGTTAAGCACGCAAATCCATGTGGTGTCGCCGTTGCAGAATCGATCACTGATGCTTACCAAAAAGCTTATATCACTGATCCAACGTCTGCCTTTGGCGGTATTATTGCTTTCAATCGTCCACTAGATGCGAATACTGCAAAACAGATTCTTGGGCAGCAATTTGTCGAAGTCATCATTGCCCCCGGGATTGAAGCAGGCGTCACCGATATACTTAGTACTAAACCTAATACCCGCGTGCTTGATTGTGCAAACACCTCTGCTATTAATAGTGGATTTGATTTACGCAAAGTGAGTGGCGGTATATTAGTCCAAGACCAAGACAATGCAGTTGTCACAGCAGCAGACTTGAAAATTGTTACTAAGCGCCAACCCAGCGAACAAGAAATTCGTGATTTATTATTCGCCTGGAAAATTGCTAAGTTTGTAAAATCGAACGCCATCGTTTATGTACGTGATGAACAATCAATTGGGATTGGCGCTGGCCAGATGAGCCGTGTCTATTCTGCAAAAATTGCCGGTATCAAAGCCAGCGATGAGAATTTAGAAGTTAAAGGTTCTGTCATGGCCTCCGATGCATTCTTCCCGTTCAGAGACGGACTAGATGCAGCCAATCAGGCAGGGATTAGCTCGGTGATCCAACCGGGTGGTTCACGTAATGATGCAGAAATTATAGCCGCGGCAGATGAACATGGCATGGCCATGGTATTTACCGGCATTCGTCACTTCCGTCATTAAAAGGCTTTCTTACTAAGCACACCTTTCTGAGGTTTTTTTAGCAACGTCTATGTCCGTAGCAATACAAATTGGGCAGATCATGTTTCCGCTGATTGCTATTGTTAGCGTGGGGCTGTTTATAGGCATACGCAAACATCCCGAACTCAACTCTATTAATGACATAAACCTACATGTGTTTATTCCGGCATTAGTATTTTCATCGTTATTAGCGCATCAATTTGAATTTAAAGAATTTGCCTTATTGGGGTTAAGTGGGCTCGGCTTAGTATTATTAACGGCTGCTATTGCGGCACCTCTTGCACGCGCCTTTAATATTCAATACTGCACCTTAGCTCCACCAATGATGTTTCATAATGCAGGCAACATAGGCTTACCTTTGATGAGCCTTTCCTTGGGAGCAGAAGGATTAGCAGCAGGATTAATTCTTTTTTTAGTTGGTAATATTACTCACTTTGGTTTGGGCTCATATATGCTTGATCAAAATGCAAAATGGCTCCGCAGCCTGACTTCACCCGCTATCCTTGCGGCATTTCTGGCGCTGCTATTACAAGCACAGGATATCCAATTAGCAGAATTTATAGTTCTTCCGATCCATATGTTAGGCAATATCGCCGTGCCACTAATGTTATTCTCACTTGGCATACAGCTGACAAAAGCTAATTTTGATTTCTGGAAACTAGGCGTATTAGTTGGCCTTCTTACCCCTGCAATAGGCGTTATTCTGGCCTTAATAATTGCAGCTTTTGTCCCGTTAGAAAAAACTCAAATAGGTGCGCTAATTTTATTTGGTGCATTACCTCCCGCAGTAATGAATTTTTTATTCGCAAAACGCTACCAACAAGAACCAACAAAAGTTTCTGCTATAGTATTAGTCGGCAATTTATTGGCAATCATCACCTTACCTTTAGCCTTATTATTTGTATTACCACGATTTAGTTAAGCAAGAGAATGTTATGAAAAATATTTTAGTTATCGGCAGCGGCGGAAGAGAACATGCACTTGCTTGGAAATTTATTCAATCGCCAAATACAGATAAAGTATTTGTAGCGCCAGGCAATGCTGGCACTGAACTAGAAGAGGGTATCGAGAATATTAATATTCCCAGCGATGACATTGCTGGGTTAATGAAATTTGCCTCCGAGAACAAAGTAGACTTAACCGTCGTAGGTCCCGAAGCTCCGTTAGTTGATGGGATCGTTAATCAGTTCTGTGCGCAAGGCTTAACTATCTTTGGGCCCAAACAGTTCAATGCTCAGCTAGAAGGGTCAAAAAGTTTTGCTAAAAAATTCATGCAAAGCTGCAATATTCCAACCGCAAACTACCAAGAATTTACTGATGTTGCACAGGCCATCGACTACCTAGCAAAACAATCCTATCCTATTGTCATAAAAGCAGACGGCCTTGCTGCTGGCAAAGGTGTTGTGATTGCTCAAGACAATCAACAAGCAGTTGCAGCAATCACTTCGATGCTAACCGGGGATGCACACGGTGAGGCAGGAAGAAAGATTGTCATTGAAGAATTTATTCATGGCGAAGAAGTCAGTTTCATTTGTTTAGTTGATCATGGAACAGTTATCCCTCTTGCCAGCTCTCAAGACCATAAGGCGCGCGACAATGGTGATTTAGGACCAAACACTGGCGGTATGGGTGCATATTCTCCCGCACCATTAGTCACCGAGGCCTTACACGCAAGAATTATTACCGAAGTCATACTGCCGACAGTCCAGGGTTTTATCGATGCAGGACATCCATACCAAGGCTTCTTATATGCAGGCTTAATGATTACTGCCGAAGGCGAACCAAAAGTACTAGAGTTTAATTGTCGATTTGGCGATCCTGAAACTCAGCCAATATTAATGCGCTTACAAAGTGATTTGTCACAACTATGTTGGGATGCTGCACGTAACCAGTTAAAACAACAAACTTTAAACTGGAACCCACAAACAGCACTTGGTGTTGTTATGGCGGCAGGTGGTTACCCATTTGATTATGCAAAAGGCGAAGTTATTAGTGGTATCGAAACGATTAGCGCTAAGCATACAAAGGTATTCCACGCTGGCACTAAATTAGAGGATGACGCTATCACAACATCGGGGGGGCGAGTTCTATGTGTGACTGCGCTCGGTGACGATATTAAATCTGCACAGAAATATGCATATCAAGGGATAAAAGCAATCAGCTGGAAAGATGTGTACTACCGTGATGATATTGGCTTTAAAGCCATTAAATAGCGTTAATTACCATGAGATAATTAACGCCTAATTATTACTTCTAAATTGCTATCGCTTCATCGCTTCAAAGAATTCAACATTGCTCTTACTAGACTGCATACGTCCAAGCATGAATTCCATCGCTTCAATCTCGTCCATAGAATGTAAGAACTTACGTAAGATCCACATTTTCTGAAGGACTTCAGGTTCGATCAATAATTCTTCCCGACGAGTACCCGATCGATTGATATTCATTGATGGGTAAATACGTTTCTCTGCAACACGGCGATCTAAATGAATCTCCATATTACCGGTACCTTTAAACTCTTCGTAGATAACTTCATCCATCTTAGAGCCGGTATCAACTAGTGCGGTTGCTAAAATAGTTAAGCTTCCACCTTCTTCAATATTTCTTGCTGCACCAAAGAATCGCTTCGGTCGGGTCAATGCATTCGCTTCAACACCACCGGATAATACTTTTCCAGATGATGGTGCGACCGTATTGTATGCACGTGCTAGTCGAGTGATTGAATCTAGCAAAATCACCACATCGCGTTTATGCTCAACTAAGCGTTTAGCTTTTTCAATCACCATCTCGGCCACTTGTACGTGACGACTTGCTGGCTCATCAAAGGTACTAGACACAACTTCGCCTTTTACCATACGCTGCATCTCAGTAACTTCCTCTGGACGCTCATCGATCAACAATACAATCAAGTAACATTCAGGATGATTTGCAGCAATGCTCTGCGCGATGTTCTGCAACATAATTGTTTTACCCGCTTTGGGTGGTGAAACAACTAGACCACGCTGACCTTTGCCGATAGGTGCACAGACATCAATAATTCGTGCAGTAATATCTTCTGTACTGCCATTACCTCGTTCTAAGCTAAGAGGCTCATCTGGATGTAATGGTGTTAAGTTTTCAAACAGAACTTTAGTCTTGGCATTTTCCGGAGTATCGAAATTAATCTTGTCGACCTTAAGCATGGCGAAATATCGCTCGCTATCTTTAGGAGGTCGAATCTTACCCGCGACAGTATCGCCAGTTCGCAAACTAAAACGTCTGATTTGGCTAGGTGATACATAAATATCATCTGGCCCTGCAAGGTATGAACAATCTGATGATCGTAAAAATCCAAACCCGTCTTGTAATATTTCAAGCACACCATCACCAAAAATATCTTCGCCACTTTTTGCATGCGCTTTTAAGATGGTAAAGATAATGTCTTGTTTACGCATGCGGGCCATGTTGTCGATGCCCATAGATCCGGATAGCTCGACGAGCTCTGCGGCGGATTTAACTTTCAGTTCGGTGAGATTCATAAATTAGATTTTTAGTGTTAATTGATTTTTTAGGAATACTTAATAAAGAGTTTTGTTGATATCACCTAGAATAAAAGAGCTTGGGTCCAGGTGTTTGGAAATTTGGTTTACTTGCCGAATTTAATCGGTTCTTTAGTTACAGAAATATTGATTTTTGTTAAGTAATAATTTTGGGATCGGTCTTGGGAAAGGCGCTACTTGGTAGCGTATTGACACCAAGTTAGCACTAATTTTTAAGGGCGTCTAGTATATTCCTTACCCTTCTGCCTGCATTTTCAGCACACTGATCTAAATACTCTGATCTATAAACGCAGTTAACTGTGATTTTGATAGTGCGCCCACTTTAGTTGACTGCACATCTCCACCTTTGAAAATCATCAACGTTGGTATGCCACGTACACCAAACTTAGGAGGTGTCGCTGGATTATCATCGATATTCAGCTTAGTTATTTTTAATTTGCCTTCGTAATCGGCGGCAATTTCATCAAGAATGGGGGCAATCAT
>CAWUWP010000086.1:0-4782 GCA_963926275.1 uncultured Gammaproteobacteria bacterium
AGCCAGCCAAGTCTAGTCGTATCCATACATTCATTGCTACATCGCCGATTCATATGGAACGTAAGCTACGTATGAAACCAGATGAAGTAGTTGAGCAAGCAGTGGCAGCCGTTAAGCGTGCTGGCAAGTACACGGACAACATAGAATTTTCACCAGAAGATGCAGGTCGATCTGAATTGGATTTTTTATGTCGCATTATTGAAAAAGTCATCGATGCGGGTGCGACAACTATTAATATTCCCGACACGGTTGGCTACAACATTCCTCATCAGTTTGGTGAATTAGTCGGGAACTTGATTAAAAATATTCCTAATTCTGATAAAGCCGTGTTTTCAGTGCATTGTCATAACGATTTAGGCTTAGCTGTTTCTAATTCATTAGCAGCAGTATTGAATGGTGCACGCCAAGTGGAATGTACTATTAATGGTTTGGGTGAACGTGCGGGTAACGCTTCTTTAGAAGAAGTTGTTATGACGGTGCGAACTCGCCAAGATGTTTTCCCTTGCGAAACTGATATAGATGCGACTCAAATTGTTTCTACGTCGCGCTTAGTGTCTACAGTGACAGGCTTTCCGGTGCAGCCCAATAAAGCGATTGTGGGTGCCAATGCATTTGCACATGAGTCAGGCATACATCAAGACGGCGTATTAAAAGCACGTGAGACTTATGAAATTATGCTTGCAGAAGATGTTGGTTGGAGTAAGAACCGCATGGTGTTGGGTAAACACTCTGGACGTAATGCATTTCGTTCACGTTTGAAAGAATTGGGAATGGATTTTGAGTCTGATGAAGATCTAAATCGTGCTTTCACTGCATTTAAAGATCTTGCTGATAAGAAGCATGAAATCTTTGATGAGGATTTGTTTGCTTTAATGTCAGATGATGACGCTCATTTAGTAGAGAAGTTTAAGTTGGTGTCGTTGCGAGTATGTTCTGATACAAACAAAGTGCCTGATGCTGATCTTGTGTTAAATATTGATGGTGAAGAGAAGTCTTCGAATGCGGGTGGTGGCGGTCCTGTTGATGCAGCCTTTCAGGCAATTGAAGTGTTAGCGAAAAGTAATACTAAATTACAGCTTTATTCAGTGAGTAGTATTACCAGTGGAACAGATGCGCAAGGTGAAGTGACAGTTCGATTAGATAAAGATGGAAGAATTGTTAACGGCCATGGTGCCGATACCGATATTGTTATTGCTTCGGTTAAAGCTTATTTGAATGCGCTGAATAAGATTCACTTCTCAATAGAGCGAGAACATCCACAGCATAGCCAGGTGTAATCAAAGTACATAATGGGTAATCAATTCTCACTGGATGAATCAACGCGTAATGCTTATTTGCATGCATTAGAAATTCGGCAGTGGCGTGCGCGTGATTCAGATAGTGAAGAGGCCGAAGAAGAACAGCCGCCGCAAGTAGTTGCTGCGTCACAAGCCGTTATTCAATCTGCGCCAGAAATGCGCGAGTCTAAGTCAGTTAAATCAGTTGTTGATCCGGTTGCTAAAATTGATGTTGATAGAATTTCTAAAATGGATCTATCCTCGTTAGCATTGCAGGTTAGAGGCTGTGATGCTTGTGACTTGCATAAAACACGCAAACAAACAGTGTTTGGCACCGGACATCATAAAGCAGATTGGTTGATCGTTGGCGAAGCACCAGGAGCAGACGAAGACCGCGAAGGCGAGCCTTTTGTTGGCAAAGCAGGGCAGTTGTTAACGCAGATGTTGCGTGCAATTGGTTTAGCAAAAGAAGAAGTGTTTATCACTAATATTCTTAAATGTCGTCCACCCAATAATCGAGACCCAAAGCCAGAAGAGCTAAGTACTTGTCACGCATATATAAATCGAAAAATTGAATTATTAGAGCCAAAAATAATTTTGGCATTAGGAAAAACGGCTGCGCAATCATTGTTAAAAAGTGATGTGCCTATAAGTAAAATGCGCGGTAATCTCTACCACTATCAAACAAATAATACTCCAACCATCGTCACCTATCACCCCACTTATTTGTTACGAAGCCCTAAGGAAAAGCGTAAAGTATGGGAAGATTTAAAATTTGCACGTCAGCAAATAACTTCTTAATAAAAGAAAAATAATATGAATGCTGTTCTAGAAAATGTTGAACCCCATTATCGCTTAATGGAATCAAATGATTTGGACAGCGTGATGCTTATCGAGGAACTTGCCTATCAATTTCCTTGGAGCCAAGCAATTTTCCAGGACTGCATAAAAGCAGGTTATCATTGTTGGGTAGCGGAATTGGATAATGCTATTATTGGCTACGCAGTATTTATTAATGCTGCTCAAGAGTGTCATTTGCTTAATTTGTGCGTGAATCCAACACTGCAAAGTAGAGGGCTTGGGCGTAAGCTGTTATCAAATGTGTTAGCTAACGCAAAAGAATATAATGCAAGTTGTGTGTTTCTAGAGGTACGTGCATCTAACAAACCTGCGGTAGAGTTGTATGAGTCCGAAGGCTTTAATGAAGTCGGGCTACGTGAAAATTACTATCCCTCCAACCACGGTAGAGAAGACGCTGTGATTTACGCCAAAGAATTATAATATTTTTTAGCCTGGCGTATAAATTAACTCATGAGTAATCATTTAGACCAGGGACGTTTGCGATTATTTCGCATCCCAATGTGAATCGATAAGACACCTTGAGTCATCCTAAGACATAAACTTTAATAAAAATATAAAGTTACGCTGTGTTTGAAGTTGTCATCGTGATTGCCACATTGCTTCTGCAGTTAGGCGGGTAGCTGTGCTTTATTGCGGCCAATAACCAGCGGCAACCACAAACAAAAACGGCTCCCGTAGGAGCCGTTTTTTTTAACGTTGGAGGGTTATGCTTATTTGCGTCTAGCTGCACCCACCAAACCCAATAGACCTGAACCAAATAGCCATACTGCGACAGGTACTGGTACTACTGTTGTTGTCGTACTACAGCCGTCTCCACCAACGACGGAAGTTGCACCCACTGAGACATAGCTAGTCGCTGAATACAGGCCACCACAAGAGCCGCCTACGCCTAGTGATGCGTAACCTAAGCCGGCTCCGCCAGTACTATCACCTAAGACATTCCAGATAACACTACTATTTTCGCCTACGTTATCCAATACGATATTAGTATTCGCGCCTATGGACAAGTAGTTGCCGACATTGAAAACCCAGCTTTGGTCGCTGCCATCGCCTGTAAGTGTTATGTCTAAATTGGCTGCAATTGATAGAATATCGACCACATTATGGACGCCAGCAGTGAACGAGGTGTTTGTGCTTATAACGCCCAGTATTGATGACCCAGTTATAGCTTTCAGGGCAGCCTGCTGGCTCTGAATATTTGACTGCAGACTTGGTGCTGTTGGAACGACTACCGTAGACATGATACTTCCACCGACCGCAGCACCGACTCCAAGAGTTAAGGAGGTTCCGTGCGTAACAGTGCCGGTAACCGATGAACTAGCACCGAGGGTTGTGGCGCCGCTTCCGCTGCCAACATTGCCCGCGACTGTAGCAGACGCGCCCTGGGATGAGTAAGTCTTAGAAACAATCAATTGGTCGGTTAAGGCTGTTTCTAACACAATTGTCGCCGCTTCTACGCTAGACATGGCAGTAGCGCACATACAAAAAATAACTACGATTAACGGGAATTGAACGGCTCACTCGATCCTTGTGGAAAAGAAACATGTCTAATCGCTCTTGCTTCGCTTGTATTGTCTTCGGTTGAGCCAATCTGAGCCAAAAAGCAGCCCTTGCGCCTAATCAGTCACAAGGATGGAACGTGCGATGATAGTAGTATTGCTGCTATTTTTTTAGTTTTGAGTTCACAAAATATAATATTTGGGGACTTTAAATACCTAAAAATATGATTTTTTAAACTCATTAATTAATTTTGTTTAAAAAAATAATAAATTGGTACTTATTGAGTACTGGGAGAGGGTCAAAATTAAACAATCTACTTGGCGCTCAGCCTTTGGGCACCGTGCTCTCTTCGGCATGGCTGGTAGAGCAGGGCTATAGTCTCGATTTACAGAAGCGCTATAAGAAGTGTCAGTGGTTTGATTCTATAGGTATTGATTGCTCGGGTCATGCGTGTCTTTAACTTGATCGATAGGCATAGTCGATAGCAGAGAACTATGTGGGTGTTTACTTGAGTTGGTAATTTTTTCATCGCTATCTTTTATAGCGATGAGGAAAACGACAGTATTCATACCGCTTGGCCCAGTAAATGTAATTTGAATTTACCATTCACCTGTCATATTAAAAAGCACACCTCTCAAGAGTAATGTTCCATTATCTAGTGCGTGAGTGAACTTAGGCTCGCTGGGTAAACCATGTCCGTGAGCGGGCATGCCGCCTTTCACGGATAATTCACCGGTGATAAAAGTGTGGCTATCTTTATCTTTAAAGGTAATCAACCAGTTATGTAAAGTGTGCAGGGGTATTGAGTCAGATGGGCTCTCAAATATAACTTCATAAATAGTTCTATTCGAGATAATGAATCCTTTGGTTATATAGTTATCGAAGCCGGTAGTGGCTTGGTGGGTGGAATACTTTATGAGGCAAATGTCGGAGCAGGTATCGTCCAAGGACCTTCTAATTCTGAATCTGGCTATAGTTATGGATTGCAGGATAGTTATTCAAATCCAATTCCGATTGCCAGTCAGGTAGCAATGGATGGTGGTGACGGAAGTTGGGCAGTGGTGACTAACGTCAAGAGTAATGCCTTGATCGTAAATGTAGATGAAGATCAAATCGGTGACAGCGAGAGAGCTCATACAACTGA
>CAWUWP010000087.1:0-11121 GCA_963926275.1 uncultured Gammaproteobacteria bacterium
GATAAAAGTTTAGTTGATATGAAGTCTGCTAAACCAGGATTAAAAGATATTAAAAAAGGGCCTTTGAATCTCTTTGATCCTAAGGAACATAATTACTGCCCGACAGGAGCAATGGGGAATCCTACTCTGGCATCTGTAGAAAAAGGTGAAAAATTTCTAAATGCAATTTTAGCTGATTTAAATGACAGAATTAGCTCTATCATTAATGTTAAATAATACTATTTATGTGTGCTAAGTATTATTCGAGTCATGCCTAACAACTAAATATTTTGGAGACGTAATTAAAATGGCAAATGCAACATTGGCAATATTAGTTGTTCTCACTTCTCATCAACAGTTGGGCGATACCAATGAGCAAACTGGTTTTTGGTTAGAAGAATTTACAACACCTTACTATGCATTCCTCGATGCCGGTATTAGTGTCACACTCGCCACGCCTCTCGGTGGGCAGGCTCCTATTGATCCAAGAAGTTTGACTGATGATGCACAAACAGATTCAACAAAACGCTTCAATAACGATAAAATGTCTGTCAAAGCTTTAGCCCATACTAAAAAGTTGTCAGAAGTTGCAGCAGTTCACTTTGATGCAATATTTTATCCAGGTGGTCATGGTCCTTTATGGGATCTTGTCACGGATAAAGATTCCATTGCATTAATTGAATTATTTTGGTCGCAAGGAAAGCCTGTGTCAGCTGTCTGTCATGCTCCTGTCGCTCTTCTTAACGCTAAAGATGAAGATGGTCAGTTAATTATCAATGGGAAAAATGTTGCAGGCTTTACTAATAGCGAAGAACAAGCAGTCGGCTTAACTGACATTGTTCCGTTGTTGTTAGAAGATGCACTTATTGCTAATGAGGCGAATTACTCCAAGAGTGATGATTTTCAACCACACGTTGTTGTCGATGGCATGCTGGTGACTGGACAGAATCCAGCCTCTGCATATGGGGTTGCTGCTGCCGTGATTGAATTAGTTAAGGATAAGTAAGCAATGATCTATAGAAACTTATAGTTATTCTATTTCTATTTGCACTTCATTTCTGCGTAAAAAGGGTAGTGTCCAGGGTGGATCATAAGCGGCAGAATAGGGCTTAGAAATCGAAACGTAATTGTTATTGTTGAGCCATTGCTGAAGTTCAAATGCTTTTTGTTCAATTTTCTCTGGTTTGATTAAGCCAGAATATCTAATAGTAGATACCTTTTTTTCCGCTAGTTTTATTACTTTCACCTTGTTGTTTAACGGTTTTGGAATAGTGTCTAAAGTATATTTAGACGGTAATACAAACGTCATTGTCCATGAGTCGTTAATCTCCTCCTGTAAAACCGGTACCGTCATGGCTATTTTTTCGCTAGTACTTGTTTCGATCACAGGTGTCGTCATCTCAATTTTTTGATTTGATTGATTATCCCCAAAAATATACCCTGCTAAACGCTTAAAACCTTTATGGCTACTTTCTTTGTAATTACCACTAGTAGTGGTTTGTGCGATCAATGATTCTGCATATAAACGTATTTGTATATTGCCTTGTTCAAATAAAATTTCATGCGCTGCTTCTTCTGAATTGCTAACACCCATCACTGTACAGCCTGATATTGTAATAATTGATAAAATGATGATTATGTATTTCATAAATACTATCTATAAATATTAGTTTTGAAGGCAAATGTAACGTATTCTTTATGTCTATGAGATGGTGACATTATTAAATATTTTTAATGTCATTAATGATTTGAAGATTATCAATATACTCTTAGCGAAAATTTTCTGAGGTTGGATGTCGTTAGTATTTTCTTAATAATTACCTGCCTGATACGGAGCAATATTTATCAAATGTGTCCCTGTGGTAAACAAGTAGATTTAGCAAAGTGTTGTGGTAGATTCTTGTCTGGGAGTGCTAAGGCACGATCAGCAGAGCAATTGATGCGCTCACGTTTCACGGCTTATACGCTCGGTGGTTATGGAGACTATTTAATGAATACATGGCACCCAACAATGACAGCCGAGTTAAATGCTGACTTGCTTTCACAAAAAAGTCATCAATGGTTTAAGTTAAAGATATTAGATAAATTTCAAAAAGGTGATGAAGCTACTGTGGAGTTTGAAGCTTTCTATCACAATCACCTGGATGAAGAATGCGTGCATCATGAGATTTCAAGTTTTGTTCGAGTGTTAGGACATTGGTTATATGTGGGTGAAGAAAAATAAAAAACCCCCAGCATAGCTGGGGGAGGACTGTAATTGCACTATTGATAGTGCAGGGGAGGATTTAGTTATGCTGCAGATCTCATTTGATCAGCGATTTTTAATTCGCCTTCACTGGCCATTTCTTTATCCCATTTGCCTAATTGCTCATCCATGTATTTATGCCAAATTGAAGGGATAAGTGTTAGCGCGAATAGAGAGAAATAACCGCGACCACAATTAGGTGCACCGACATCATCTAGTTCCCAAAAGTGTGTTTCACCTCGATCATGATGGTCGCCTTGTCTACCTATCTCGATGAAAAACCAGCTAGTAAATGCAGTATTGTTATCCCAGCTATGACGGTAATCAATGGGTTGGCCTTTCTCTCGAATTAAACCGTAGTGCTCAAGGTAATTCAGTGCTTCCAATTCGAAATTAGCCACTAGCCATAGTGCGCCTAGTGCTGCCATTCCAATCCATCCGCCGGCAAACCAAAATAATAGAACAGTTGGAAAACTCATTGCGTATCCTCGGATCCAGCGATTCTGCCAAGACAAGAAAGACTTATCCAAACGCTGTAGGCGTTGCTTTTCCATGTTGAACAGGAATTTACTTTGGCCTAATCCAGATAATGGTAAGTGAGCATATATGCTGCGTCCACGTGGTGCAGTGGCCGGGTCATCTTTATGTCCAAGTTCTAAGTGATGGTTATATACATGCGCGTAGCAAAAGTGCGCTTTACCACTTAATGCCATCATCCAACGTGCAATGACAAAACTGAAGCCTTTTGTGTGTGCAAGTTCATGACCATATATTATTCCAATACCTGCGAATATTCCGCTAGACAGGCATGCTCCAATTAACTGGCTTCCTGTTATTCCACTTTGAATAGCGAAACCTAGAAGGCTTGATTCAATGATTGGAACAGCATTGACGTATTCCCATACTCGCCATGCAAGAACGATTTGTAGCAATACAAATGCTCCTAACATTCCATACATCACTCCATTTTGTAATCCAGGAATGGCATATGAAGCACCGTCTTCATCAAAACCTGCTCCGGGCGTTTGCTTCTTTGTTAGCGTGTCGACAATGATCCCTATTCCTAGCAGTGCTACTCCCGTCCAGACCCATGCGCCGCCTGCTATTACTCCAAAAACTGATGAAAGTATTAGTAAAGGGGCAATGAAGTATCTTATGTTTACGTGTATTTTCTTCATGTTTTGCTTCCTTTGTTTATGTACTATTTATGTAACTAGGAATGATTCTAAGCTTATATTTTATAAAATACCAGATATGTACATGTTATTATATTGTACATAAGCTCATACATTGTCTAATTATGAGTATAAAATAGCTAAATCACTAATATTTCGATATTCTTATTGTCTTAACATATTGAATATCATGGATAAAAATTTATTTAAGACTTGTACAGTGTCTTTATTCGGCTATTAACTATTTGTACAAGTGTTTAGGTCAACATATCAATTAGCGACTCCTTTGAGATTTATCTGGAATCTCTATGTACCCATTTCTTTAGCAGACATGGGAAATAAGAGGTCACTATGAGATAACTCAATAATATTTTGAATTTCTGCTGGAGTGTCGCTTTGTCATATTAATGAAGCGAACGACCTTATGAAGATAATTGGAAATGGATTGTTAAAATTACACTAGCTGCGATTCGATAACATCAAGGAAGCTAATTCCTGATGGTACAGATCCTGCGGGACAGAAATAAAATTTTCAGTTTTGACTTAACAATCCAAGTGTTGGGTGGGCAACATTTTTAAATCTTTCAATCAGTTGCTTTCCAGAGGTCAGTTGGCTTTGCTCATGTCCTATCGATAATTCCAGAGACTGCTTTAATGAGTTAGCTAATGCATTTGCAGCTAATCTTTGATAATACGGTAAGTGGCCAGCATAATATGGCAATAAATCAATGATAGGAGTTTTACTATTAATGATGTTGAAAAATTCTTTTTTCATTGCACTAATGCGTTCATATAGATGGATGTTTGTTTCCCAATGCTCTATGGGTGTAATACTCCAGCTCTTGTCGTCATGCATATTACAACTTGCGAAGAATGTATATGGGCAGTGTTTCCATCGTTGTGGTTCTATAAGACTTAGTTTCCAATCATTGTTATCAAAATACATGTAATAATTTTTGTTGATGATTGGCTTGAAGCTAAATTTGGAGCTTAATATTAATAATGAAGTAAAGTAATCAGTTAGCCATTGAGGGGCATCTTTTTTCTTGACGTTAAATGGTCTGAATACATGTATGTCATTAAGTACGGCAATAGATGCTTTACCTTGGGGGTTGGCGATGCTTATATATTTAGTGTGCATTGTCTAAGCTTGATTGAAGACACTTGTAAACTGATGGTAAATAGTAGCAGCTCTTTAAAAACGAATTCAATGTTGCACTGTACTTATAACGTTAATTTATAAACTGAATTAAAATCCAAACCCAAAAGTAAAGCTGCCATATTTGTGATCCCAAAACTTCCATTCTTGTTGCTCAATTTCAGTGCTTTTGCCGATGAAGCGATACCCAAATAAATATTGATTATTAACTCTGAGGCGTACGCCAACACCGTTTTCAAGTACAACTCTTGACGGGCTGACTGTATGTGGACTGCTATTATTAAATAGTGATCCTTCAAGTGTTCCGTCAAAGGCCACTAGCTTTATATCGTTATGTAAAAATAGTTGCCAATCCCATTGTTTAAATTTGTAATTTTCAGCATGGGTTACTTGGTTGCTTTTATCTCCTAAAATGAATTCGCCACCCAGTGAGATATGGTTAAATATCGTACCTAAAGAAGCTCTATATCTTGGATGTAAAGCTATATGAGGAAATATTTCGTATCGATTGGTTTTGTATTCTAGAAAATACTGCAGTGCTAATTGATTTTTGATTTGTAAATCCCAACCTTCAGGTTTTTTGAAACCTAGAAATTCATGCCATTCCGTTTGAGTATTATCTGCTTGTGCGCATGCTCCAACACAGCCTAGGCTTATTTCATGTCGTGGGAACCTGTCTTCTAATGTTTCTGCTTCATAAAATAAACTTGCATAGATCCAGCCGGCATAGGGCCTATCTCGGCGGGTATCAATTTCGTTTTCTGTCTGAGATAAATCAGAGCTGGTGTATATTTTCTGTCCAAACCTGATGCCTTTACTGGTGCGGACAAAATCAGAGTTCGAGTTGAACCCATTCAAGGTGCGATAGGCAAGGTTGGAATCAAACTGTTCTTTTTCCTCTACACTAGTATGGCTTTGACTGCAGCAGTCAAATGATCTGCATGGATATGCGTGTCGATAGTGTAGTCGAGAGTTAACCCTAGCTTGCTTATGGCATCTAAGTCGCGTTCAGTCGTGTCAACGACGGTATCAATTAGTGCGCAACGACCTGTTTCTTCGCAGCCTAGTAAATAAGTATAAGTGCTAGAAGTAGGTTCAAAAAATTGTCTAAATATCATAGTGAAATTATTAGCTGGGTTGACATAACTAATAAAATCATCAATTTAATGTAGTAGATAAAAATTAATGATTGTTAGAGATATAGACTGTATTTGTGGACTCATCTCCCGTGTATGGATTCGGAAATTTAACAATATGGGCTTGCGTGGATTCAAATACTGAATTCAATAATTCCATAAAGCGTTGGTCTGGTAATTCATTTGACCACAAGCCGAAAACACCTTTAGCGTGTAACTTTTTAACTAAACTTTCAAGGCCGGATTTTGTATAGAAAGACTCATTATGCTCATTAAGTAAATGACTGGGTGAGTGATCAATGTCTAGTAATATTGCATGAACTAGCTGATTGGGTAGTTGGCTATTAAAGCTACTGTTTTCTGAGCTAGCTAACTGATAAAAATCTGCGTGAGTAATTTGGCAACGCGAGTCATTAATAAGGGTCTCGCCTAAAGGTACAAGTTTTTGTTTATGCCAGTTGATGACGGGCAGCATGACATCAATAATATTTAATGAGTTCACTGCTGGATCTTCTAGCGCAGTGACTGCTGTGTAGCCTAAACCTAGTCCGCCAACAACAACATCTAATTTCTCATTATCGCCAAACGAATCTTGAGCTTGTTTAAGTCCAAGTAGTGATAGTTGCACTTCAGCCTCTGTGAATAGGCTGGACATTAAAAACTCTTCGTTTAATTTCACTTCATAGATAATAACATTATCTAATCTTGGTTCAGATCGACGTCTGAGACTAATTTCTCCTAGAGGAGTGTGTTGGAAATCAATCTCTTCGAAAACTGGCTGCATTAATAATTTGCAGCTTTAGCATTATCTTGCTGGCTAACTAAATATTCTTCGTAACTGCCTTGGAAGTCGATGAGATTATTGTCTTTGACTTCAATCACACGCGTGGCGAGTGATGACACAAATTCTCGGTCATGACTAACAAATATCAATGTTCCTTCATAATGATCTAAAGCAAGGTTTAATGCTTCTATCGCTTCCATGTCTAGATGGTTTGTTGGCTCATCCATAATAAGCACATTGGTTTCGCCCATCATTAATTTGCCAAACAACAAACGATTTTTTTCTCCACCTGAACAAACCTTGGCTTTCTTTTTGAAATCATCTGATGAGAATAATAATCGACCTAGTGTTCCACGTACGATTTCGTCGTCATGTTTAGGTTTGCGCCATTGGCTCATCCAATCAAACAAGGTGAGTTCGTTATCAAATTCTGAATTACTGTCCTGAGGACAGTAACCAAGAGTAGCATTTTCAGACCATTTAATGGTGCCGTGTTTGGCTTCTAGTTGTTTAACCAAGCAACGTAACAATGTAGTTTTGCCTGTTCCGTTCTCACCGATGACTGCAAGTCGGGAGCCAGCTTCTAATATAATGTTACCGTCAGTGAATAATGTTTCATTGTCAAAGCCTAGGGATAACTCTTCAATAATTAATGCTTGGCGGTGTAATTTTTTAGTTTGGTTGAATCGAACAAATGGGCTAACTCGGCTAGATGGTTTTATATCTTCAAGTTTAATTTTATCTAATTTCTTAGCGCGTGATGTGGCCTGTTTAGCTTTAGATGCATTGGCTGAGAAGCGACTCACGAATTGTTGTAAATCAGCGATCTGTGCTTTCTTTTTGGCATTCTGAGATTGTGCACGTTCACGCACCGCCGTGGATGCAATCATGAAATCATCATAGTTACCTGGATAAACACGGAGTTCACCAAAATCCATATCTGCCATATGTGTACATGTTGCATTTAGGAAGTGGCGATCATGGGAAATAATGACCATGGTGCTCTTGCGATTATTGAGCACGCCTTCTAACCAACGAATTGTGTTGATGTCGAGGTTATTGGTTGGCTCATCTAATAATAAAATATCAGGATCTGCAAATAGCGCTTGCGCCAGTAATACTCTTAATTTCCAACCGGGTGCGACGCCACTCATTAATCCAAAATGTAATGCTTCTTCAATACCTGCACTCAGTAATAATTCACCCGCACGACTTTCTGCGCTGTAACCATCTAATTCTGCAAATTGGACTTCCAGATTAGCGACTTTCATGCCGTCTTCATCAGACATCTCTGGTAAAGAATAAATTCGATCTCGTTCTTGCTTGATTTCCCACAGCGTTGAGTGACCCATAATAACGGTGTCGATGACGCTGAACTCTTCGAATGCAAACTGATCCTGATGTAGTTTGCCAACACGCTCATTAGGTGTCGTTGAGACGTTGCCGGAAGAAGGTGAAAGACTGCCATCAAGAATCTTGATGAATGTAGACTTGCCGCAACCATTGGCGCCTATCAGTCCATAACGATTACCTTCGCCAAATTTAACGGAAATATTTTCAAATAATGGCTTAGCGCCAAATTGCATGGTGATGTTAGCTGTAGTGATCAAAATGGCATTCCTGAGCTTGAAAAATGATATCTAATAAAGTGGCCGTACTATAAGGATTTGTAGCAGTGGCGTCGAGTAGATTTGTAAAAATTTCGTGCGAAATCAAGCTTTAGCTTAAACACAGTGTTGCTTAAGCTATTTGATCATCAGCGACATGGTATTGAGGATCTTCCATCACATTGACCTCGACAAGATTGCCTGCTTTGGTAAGTAACTGACGACACTCAATACTTAGATGACGTAGATGTAGTTTTTTGCCTGCCTTAATATATCTTTCTGCCAACGTATCGATAGCTTCGATCGCAGAATGATCTGCGACACGAGAATTTTGAAACTCAATAATGACATCATCAGCATCATCTTCAGGGTTAAATAATTCTAGGAAGTTTTTCACCGAGCCAAAAAATAATGGCCCATTAAGCTCATGGACCCGTGAACCCTTGTCATCATCATAGGTAGTTATGTGGATATGTTTGGCATTTTCCCAAGCAAAGGCTAAGGCAGAAACGATCACACCCACGACAACGGCAATGGCTAAATCTGTAAATACTGTGACGGCCGAGACTAGTATTAATACGAAAGCATCCGTGGTGGGGATTTTTCGAAAAATACGTAAGCTAGACCATTCAAAAGTCGCAAATACCACAATGAACATGACGCCAACTAAGGCTGCCATAGGAATACGTTCAATCAGTGGCGATGCAAATAAAATAAATATCAACAAGAATAATGCTGCTGCAATGCCGGATAAACGTTGGCGTCCGCCCGAATTTACATTAATCATGCTTTGGCCAATCATGGCGCAACCGCCCATACCGCCAAAAAATCCTGTGACAGTGTTAGCAATGCCTTGGCCGAAGCACTCACGATTGCCTCGTCCACGAGTATTGGTGACTTCATCAATTAAGCTCATCGTTAGTAATGACTCGATCAATCCGATTGCCGCTAAGATAAATGCGTAAGGCAATATAATGATGAGCGTTTCAAACGTGAAGGGCACCGCTGGAATGTGGAAGGCTGGAAGCCCACCTTCAATACTAGCCAGGTCGCCGACAGTAGCAGTATCTAAGTCAAGGCCAATGACTAATAAGCTAACCACAATAATGGCAGCAAGTGCGGAAGGGAAGCTTCCGGTCAACTTGGGTAAGTACTGAATAATTAAAATAGTCAGTAATATTAAGCCAGCAAAGATAGTGAGTGCGTCACCATTCAGCCATTGCTTAACACCTTCATCATTGGCGGCTTGAAAATGCTGTAGTTGAGCTAGAAATATCACAATGGCTAATCCATTGACGAATCCCAGCATCACTGGATGCGGCACGATACGAATAAATTTCCCTAACTTTAATGCACCGGCTAGCATTTGAAATAAGCCGGTACAGACAACGGCTGCAAATAGATACTCAACACCATGCTCTGCCACTAAGGCGACCATGACAACGGCCATGGCGCCAGTTGCACCTGAAATCATTCCTGGGCGTCCACCGAATATCGCGGCGAGCAGTCCCACCATAAATGCTGCATATAAACCAACTAAAGGTTCTACTCCGGCCACGAATGCAAAAGCAACCGCTTCTGGTACTAAGGCTAATGCGACGGTTAAGCCAGACAGAATTTCGTTTTTATAACAAGCACTACTTGCGCAACCAAGTTTAAACATTGGAAATTTATTTAGTTAGGAGTTAACTGCATGAAATGGCGCGTACTATATCAGAAAACTCTTATATAAGACATACTAGTAAGCTTATGACTTATTACTAGCTCTAAGCACTCTGTATCGGCTTAGAATAGTAAAAGTTAACCGACGATCAATTAACAGGCAATTCATAGGCGATATAAGGCGTGACATCAAAAGACTTCTCATCACTATCGATCAGTTCAGAACTAGCAGCCAATATACAATCATTAGGTTACCAGGCGATGACTGATATCCAGGCGCAAAGTTTGCCTGATATTCTTAACGGCAAAGATTTATTAGCTCAAGCTAAAACTGGCAGCGGTAAGACGGCAGCTTTTGCTATTGGAATACTGAGTAATTTGGATACACAAGTCTTCATGACTCAATCACTGGTGCTGTGTCCAACCCGTGAATTGGCAGATCAAGTGACTAAAGAAATTCGACAATTAGCGCGTGCCATGCCTAATACAAATATTCTGACCTTGTGTGGGGGTAAACCATTAGGACCTCAGTTGGCTTCATTGGAAAGAAACCCTCATGTGGTGGTGGGTACACCAGGACGACTGCTTAAACATATCGGTATGGGAACATTGCTGTTAGGTGGCATAAAAATATTGGTACTTGATGAGGCTGATCAAATGCTTAGTCTTGGCTTTCAAGAAGATATTATGAAAATCATCAAAGAGACGCCCGCAAAAAGGCAAACGTTATTGTTTTCTGCGACTTATCCAGATGAGATAACAAAAATTAGTAACTCTATACAGAAAGATCCTGTCGATGTACGTGTAGAAAGTTTGCATGACGACAACAAGATAAAACAAACTTTCTATGAAATACAAAAAGGCGATCGTACCAAAACGCTAGTGTCATTAATTCAACACTATCGCCCTGAGTCTAGCGTTGTATTTTGTAACCGTAAACAGCAATGTCAAGAATTAGCCGATGATTTATGGAGACAAGGTTTTCATGTGTTGGCACTGCATGGTGATCTTGAACAAAAACAGCGAGACCAGGTATTAGTCCAGGTGATGAATAAAAGCACGTCAATCCTAATTGCCACCGATGTGGCAGCACGAGGATTAGACATTAAGGATTTAGATGCAGTGATTAACTTTGAACTCGCATTTGATCCAGAAATTCATATTCATCGTATTGGCAGAACCGGGCGTGCTGGCAAAGACGGTGTGGCCGTCAGCATGTTTATGCCAAGTGAAGCCCATCGCATTAAAGCGATTGAAGAATTTCAAAAGTCAGATGTTACAATTAAACCCGTTACCTCTTTAAAAGCGCGTGAAAGTTTCAAGTTGATTCCACCCATGGTGTCTCTTTGTATTAGTGGTGGGCGTAAAGATAAA
>CAWUWP010000088.1:0-3047 GCA_963926275.1 uncultured Gammaproteobacteria bacterium
CGGTTATGCATCCAGCCTGTTTTCCAGAGTTCACGCATACCGGCGTCGACAATCGGATAACCCGTATTACCTTGTTGCCATGCATGTAATGACTGGGTATCAGATTTCCAAGGAAAATTGCTAAATTCTTTTCTAAAAGGCTTGTCAGGAAAGTCTGGCCAATGTACTAATAAGTGATAGGCAAAATCACGCCAGATTAATTGGCGTAAATAAGCTTCGCCATTATGTTCAAGAATGTTCTGTGAGTTAGTAATGGCCGTCCAGATTTGTCTGGGACTTATTTCTCCAAAATGCATATGCGGAGACAGCCTTGAGGTTCCGGTAACATCCGGCCGATTACGTAATACGGGATACTTGTTACCAGAGTGCGTGATGAAATCTTTTAAACTTTGATGAGCGCCTGATTCACCTGGTACCCAATAGTCAGTAAATCCTTTTGCCCAATTTGGCTTTTTGATGCATAAATTCCAATCATCTAATCGATCACTTACGATTTTCTTGGTATAACTAACCAGACTTTTGGGTGCGGGAACCGGTGCGCTAGGGGTGCTGTTTTTTAAGCAATTGCGATAGAAAGGAGTGAATACTTTATAAGGTTCATCCTTGCCTGTGCGAATTGCTTCTGGCTCATAAAGTAAATAACCTCTAAAGCGTTTTACTTCAATTTTGTCTGAGTAGTGTTGATTGATCTGACTTTCTAGCTTGCTGTTATAAGGTTCATAATGCCTAGTGAAATATAAAGACACTGCAGCAGAGGATTGAATAATGTTATCTAATTCTTCAATGACTGAACCTTTGCGTAAAATTAGCTTAATGTTTAATGCTTTTAATGAGTCAGAAAGCAGAGAGAGACTGTGATTTAACCACCATAAACTAGCGGCACCATTGGGCCAATGATTGTTTGTGTCCTGATCTAAAATATAAACACATATTATAGGTCTGCCAGTATTAGCCGCCGCAGTTAAGGTTGCATTATCTTTAAGTCTGAGATCTTGTCTAAACCAATAAATTAACGGCGATTGCATAAGTAAAATTTTTATTCGGTGATCTAGTGAGGTAGAATATTATTTCGTAAATAATTGATCGTTTCTTGAATGTAGTATAATGGTCATGTCGCTAATGATTAAGTTTTTGTACTGGACGCAAAGTAATTAACATCATTAAATAGGAAGTCGATGTCAAATTGTTGTAATACCCCTAAACAAGAAACTAGCAGCCATGAATCTAAAAGGTCGGTGGACTATTTGCTGTGGGGTTCATTGTTTTTTTCAGTCATATTTTATGTGTTGCACTGGCATTTCTCCTCGTCGTTAATGAACGTTCAATGGCTGGCAGTGATGGGCGAATCAGTATTCTCGCTATTGAATATCGTATGGTGGGGGATATTACTGGGCGTAATTATGTTGGCACTACTGTCCAAGGTGCCGCGAGAATTCGTTGTCTCATTGTTAGGGACAGGGACGGGTTTTAGAGGAATAATTCGTGCCACGATTGGTGGTGTATTATTAGATTTATGTAGCCATGGCATTCTAATGGTGGGTGCAAAATTATATGAACGTGGGGCAAGTGTTGGGCAAGTAATGGCTTTCTTAATTGCCAGTCCCTGGAATTCTTTTTCACTAACAATTATTTTGTTTGCTTTAATTGGCTTGAAGTGGACGCTATTTTTTATATTTGCTTCAATGCTTATTGCATTGTTTTCCGGTTGGTTATTTGATCTATTGGAAAAACGTGGTGTATTGCCAGCAAATCCTCATACAGTAGAACTGCCTGCTGAATTTGAATTTTGGTATGAGGCTAAAACACAATTTTCGGCTGCAACATTTAACCTAAACACATTTTTAGACATGTTTAAAAGCGGGTTACTAGATTCGCGCATGGTGGTGAGATGGATCTTGTTTGGTGTGTTACTTGCGAGTGTGATTCGTGCTTTTGTTGATGTGTCCTTTTTTCAACAATACTTTGGGCCAACCATGGTCGGCCTGCTATTCACCTTGGTTGCTGCCACTATTATTGAAGTATGCTCAGAAGGATCTGCACCGATTGCTGCGGATTTGCTGACGCGTGCCAATTCACCAGGAAATAGCTTTGCATTCTTGATGGCAGGAGTATCCACTGACTATACAGAAGTGATGGTGCTTAAAGAGTCTACCCGCTCATGGAAAATTGCGTTGTTTTTGCCATTAATTACGTTGCCGCAAATATTTGTAATTGCTTGGCTGGTGAATCTGCAAACGATATAACATTAAATTTCACTAATGCCTGGATTGTTTTTTACACCAATCAGCTTAGGTGAGTTTAGTTTGTCTATTTTTATTCTATCCTGGTCTTTAATGTAGTCAGCCACTTGTTCCCATACTGGCGGGCCAGGCGCTTTGTCATTCACCGTCGCCCAGCCAGCCACCTGGTAATTCTTGTTGTCATCAATCGCTGTGCCGTCATCTAATGTCATATCGCTAATGCGGTTGCCAATCGACTCATTAGGCTTGCATGTGTAATCCATCCCACCTAAACGCACCATGTCGCCGCCTTGTTGATAATAAGGGTTCGGGTTGAATAGGTTGTCACATACATCTTCTAATATTAGCTTGAGGTTTCTACCAGACATCTCTCTACGATAAGTTTCAGGGTAGGTCATACAGGTTTGGTTAAGCACATGTTCCATCGTAATGGTGCTATTGACTGGTAATGTGGTTCCCCATCTGAACCCTGGAGATAAAGATATCTGCGCATCGTTTTGCTGACGTAATGCATCACAAATCAGCTGGTCAAATGTGCCGTTAAAGTTGCCTCGGCGATAGAGTGTTGTGTCGGTGGTGCCTAATTCTTCGGATAACCAATCCATGTAAGGTGCGCGCACTTTATCAATGTACGCTTGCATAGCAGCATCAGGCTTGATTAAATTTGAAAATATCGGTTGTAGCTTATATTGGTAAGCGCGCACTTTACCTTGCTTGATATCCAAGTCCATGACAGCTAAAAACTTGCCATTAGAGCCAGCATTGGTCACTAAGGTAATGCCACTAGCATTTTTAATCTCTAATGCT
>CAWUWP010000089.1:0-7401 GCA_963926275.1 uncultured Gammaproteobacteria bacterium
GAAATTCGATAAAGTCATTCTGCCTGGGCGTTGCCGCGGCGATATTGATCAGCTCTCCGAACAGTTAGGCAAGCCTGTTGAACGTGGCCCAGAAGAACTCAAAGACCTGCCCCAACATTTTGGTCAGGCTGCTAAAAAATCTGACTTGAGCAAATATTCGACAGATATCTTTGCTGAAATTGTCGATGCCCCCAACATGAGTGTCGAACAGATCATCGCTCGCGCTGAGCAATACAGAAATGATGGTGCCAATGTAATTGATTTAGGTTGCTTACCTAATACGTCATTCGGACATTTAGCTGAGTCGGTACAAGCGCTCAAGTCAGCTGACTTTAAGGTCAGCGTGGATTCATTACTCGCAGAAGATCTGGTGACTGGCGGCCAATCAGGCGCAGATTTTTTATTAAGTTTGCAATATAACTCTCTATGGGTACTCGATAAAGTTGATTCGACACCTGTCATTATTGGTAGCCCGCCAACCAATATGCGCTCGTTGTATAAAACTATCGATACCTTACTAAAAGAAGGTGTGCGTTTTATTGCTGATCCGATCTTAGATCCAATCAACTTCAACTTCACTGAATCGATTGTTCGATATCGAAACTTACGCAAGCGCTACCCAGAGATTGAAATCATGATGGGCGTCGGCAATTTAACCGAACTCACCCACGTAGACAGCGCTGGCACCAACGCATTGTTAATGGGCATTATTTCCGAACTCGACATAGGTCACATCTTAGCCACGGAAGTCAGCGAACATTGTCGCAAGGCAGTCAAAGAAGCCGACCTGGCCAGACGAATCATGTATGCCTCCAAGGAAGACAGCATTCCGCCCAAGGGCTACGATAACGGCTTGATGGCGCTGCATGAGCGTAAGCCCTTCCCTTACGATCTAAGCGAAATCAAAGAAATTGCTGCCGGTGTTCGTGATCCAAATTTTCGAATTCAGGTATGTGATGAGGGCGTCTTCATATACAATCGCGATGGCATTTGGAATGCCACCGATCCGTTTGACCTTTATCCACATTTAAAAGTGGCTGAAGATGGCGCTCACGCATTTTATTTAGGCTGCGAACTAGCGCGGGCTCAAATTGCCTGGCAATTAGGCAAGCGATACGATCAAGATGAAGAGCTTGGTTGGGGTATCCACCATGAAAAAAGTGCGCAAGACCTAAGTGCTTTCAAAGACGAAGGTAGCACTATGCAATCACGAAAAGATCGCAAGAAAAATCGTAAGAATAAAGATAACATTAAAGACAAAAAGAACGACGCAAGACGCTGCTAACAAAAAATTATTATGCCTTTTATTAGAGAAAGTATTATCACCACAATGCACGAAGACGGTAATGCGCACATCGCGCCCATGGGTGTGCACGAGACAGATAGAGGCTTAATGCTAGCCCCCTTCAAACCTTCAGCGACGTTAAATAATATAATGCGCGAAGGAACAGCCACCATTAACTATCCTGATGATGTGCGTATATTTGCAGGCTGCTTAACAGGAAGGCGAGATTGGCCAACTTTTCCTACTGATGTCATCGCAGGAATAAGATTACATGACTGTTTAGCTCACACAGAAATCAAGGTGCACACCCATGAAGACCATGAACAGCGACCTAAATTTTACTGTGCCGTCGTTCATGAACAAATGCACAAGCCTTACCATGGTCATAATCGTGCACAGTTTGCGGTCATAGAATTAGCCATTCTTGCTAGCCGATTAAACATGTTAAGTGAAGAAAAGATAGATAACGAAATTGAATATTTACGCATTGGATTAGACAAAACAGCCGGCGAACGCGAACTAGAAGCATGGGGCTGGTTAATGGAAAAAGTCAGCCAATATAGAAACGAAAAAACCGAGAAAGCATAATGACTGGATTTTTAGCGAGTGTCGATAACTTAGAAGATGCCATCACTGTTAGCAAGCATGGCGCCGATATCATTGACTTAAAGGATCCTAGCCAAGGAGCACTGGGCGGACTGACGATTAATGCGATCCATGACATCGTCGACCATTTATGGGAAAAATCGATTGTTAGTGCAACCGTGGGTGATCTTGATGCGGATGTATCTTTAATACTAGAACAGATTGGTAAAGTGGCAGACACTGGCGTTGACTATGTGAAAGTTGGCATGTTTAGCCAAGCACACATAGAGAAATGCTTACCTACTTTTGAACATCATGCACGACGCGGCATCAAAATTATTGCCGTGTTATTTGCTGACGTTGATTTTGATATCCAGAAGACAGTTAAGCTTTGTAAGAAAGCACACCTAACTGGTGTAATGATGGATACTGCAGGAAAAAGTGCTGGCAGCCTACTACTACATAGAGACATCAACGAACTTTCTAGTTTCATTCAATCGTCTAAAAGCCTTGGGCTACTAACTGGACTTGCCGGATCATTACGCGAAAAAGATATTGAAACTTTATTACCTATCAATCCTGATTATATTGGATTCCGCACTGCGCTATGCAAAGATCTAGTACGAACAAATAGAATTAGCACTGACTATGTGAGTCGCATTCGCAACTCGATTCCGAATCAACTAAGCACTGCTCACCAAAGACAATTAAGCTGATGCGCTTAATTTGATTTGTCCGGCAACTAATCTTGTCAACTTTAGACATAAGCCCGCGTCATCATGCTGCATTATTCAAAGATTACAGTTACAAAGAAGTTTTTATGAAGCTCAAAGAAATTTTATTTATCAGTTAACAACAATAGCTAGCCAATAAAAATATATATGAGTCTTAGCTTAGACAAAGCAGGCTTTTAAAATGCTTTATACCAACAACCTGTATCGACTCCACCGTCTTTAAGAGCAGTATTTGTATACGTCATAGTTGCACAGTCAGTATCACCCAGTTGTGCACCACCTACTTTAGGTGCTGCTGACAGGGAAAATATTGCTCCCGAAGCTGGGATAGTTATTGTCACAACATAGAACCCCTCATCGGAGTCTACTGTATCAGTATTCCCGAGATTTCCACCACTGCAGTTTACATTGTTATATACACCATACAACGACTTACACTTCTCTAATGATTGCGCAATTTGTAGTAGTTCATTTTTTGCATCTACTCTTCTAGTTTTTTGTGCGTTTTTTGTATAGTTAGGAACACCTATCGCAGCAATGATTGCAACAATTGCTATGACTATCATCAATTCAACTAACGTAAAGCCATCTTGTTTTCTTAGCCTTAGTCTTTCCATAATTTACATTATCCGCAAAGTTATTTTAATTTGAGAATTTTCTTGAAAATTTAATGAGTTTTCTTCAGCGCAACAGACAAAAATATTACCTTCAGTTAATCGTGTTAGCACTTGTAGCCCATTATCAAAATCTTGTTGGTATTCAGAAATAATGACATTGGGGTCGGCTGCTAGTGGTCGCGAATCCATCGCAGTGACAAAGATTGAATTTGGAATATTGTCAGGATTAGGAGACTTGCTATAAGGCCGTGTTCGCATAGCGACCCATAGCCCTGAGCTCAGAAGCTGTTCGACAATGCTCTCTCTATCAAGTTGAATTAACTGATCTGCCTGATAACTTGAAAAAGTGATTGCCTCATCACCTTCTAGGCGAATGACCAACGATTGGAACACTCGTTTTGCACCACGATGAATCACTTCAACCACACCTGCACCAGGAGAAACATATTGAACACGGGAATTTTTCTTATCTGTGAATAAAAGTTGACCGAGCTTTACTCGATCATCTTCTTTCACCAACATGGTCGGCTTCATTCATACATGCTCTCTACCGAGCACTGCCACCCGCGATATCTGCGGTGCGCCCTCAATTTTTTGACGAGGCGAATCTGTAATAGGCAGTTGTAAGCCTTTATTTGTTTTGAATTGCATTATTTATATCTGACGTAGCCCTAATGATTGCAGTATTCATGTCACTGATTGCTTAAAATAACTCATTCAATAGTAAAGCTATTTTCATGCCAATTGATACATGATTATAGTATCGACAGAACATTGTATTGCTATAAACATCACATCATAACGTCAATTTATTTTTACATTTCAGGTGCTACTCTCGCATAATGCGTACATTACTTAATATAATCTGGCTAATGTTAGACCACTACTTATGAGCACTAAGACGTGATGCGAATACCGACAACGCTAAGCCGGCACATATTCGACTTTAGCGGTAAAAATTTCCAAATCATTTGGGACAATTAAAGTTTAGTATGTTCAAAAATGATTCACGTGTTTATTCAATTAATCGTAGATGAAAATAGGCAAATAACATGCACCACCATCATCAACATGCTGTTCCTTCAAGTAACAAAGCATTTTTAATTGGCGCTACACTTAATATAATTTATGTCATTATTGAAGCGACATTTGGATTTTTATCAAATTCCTTATCGTTGCTGGCTGATGCGGGTCATAACTTTAGTGATGTACTTGTGTTGCTGCTGGCCTGGGGTGCCAATATCCTTGCCTCTACCAAACCAAGTAAAAATCACACCTATGGGTATAGGCGCGCCACTATCCTGGCAGCTTTAGTGAGCGGAGTGACGTTAGTCATTACTATGGCTTTAATCGCTATAGAATCTATTCAACGCCTAAATTCATTAGTGGAGCCAGACAGCCTCACCATTATAGTGGTAGCAAGTATAGGTATTGTTGTTAACTTCATTACGGCAGCATTATTTGTTACACATAAAGATGATGATCTTAATGTGAAAGGTGCTTTCCTGCATATGATTGCCGATGGGCTAGTGTCGGTCGCTGTGGTTATCGGTGGGATTGTTATTTACTTCACTGGCTGGTTATTAATAGATCCGCTGTTAAGTCTATTAATCATTGTCGTTATCATGATTAGCGCATGGGGATTAATTAAAGATTCATTTAATTTGTCGGTGGATGGCGTCCCGACCAATATAGACATTGAATCTGTTCGAAAATATTTACTCAGCTTGCCGGACGTCGTAGAAATTCATGATTTGCATGTATGGGCAATGAGTACAACTCAAGTCGCATTAACCGCACACCTATTACGATCATCACCTAATATAGATGATGAATTACTGCATCAAGCAGCCCATGACTTAGAAGAAAAATTTGGCATCCACCACGCTACTATTCAAGTAGAAAATGGGCATTGCCAGTTAAATTGCCAAGATTAGACAGAGTTAACCATCAATCCACTCAGCAGGAATCCAGTAACCGGTGGCTTGAAGTGGAGAAATGTCGTCCATACTACTCACCCAAATTGCCAATGCGTATCTCTCAGCATGTTCTGAGGCTTGTTTAGGCAAATCAATCTCTCAACCCTCTTTATTAGCTGCATGCATAGAATGAGATAACGCCACGAATTCCTGTTCTAGCAAGAGATTCTTATTCTCGCCTCGCTGTACATCTGTTTTTATTCCGACCCCTAACAGGGCCACATTCAATACATAATCTTTGGAAATTTTAGAGTATTCAACATATACTGTTTTGGAATTCGCAGTAAAACTTAAAATCCCCGCATCCTCTTTACCTGTAGGAAGTTCTTTACCTCGAATCCATCCACGCCATTCTTCACTATTGACTAAAATTCCTGGTGTGTAGACAGACCGCACATGACCTTGTTGCTGGTGTCGATACTGTCTGGAACTATAAGCATGGTTTGCATACGGGTCCGGCCAACCTAAACGGTCCCAGTAATCCACATGGAAAGCGATGGGCACTACTTTCTTCCATAGCCTACTACTGCTTTCGAATGTGTTTAGCCAATGTTCTGCGGGAGGACAACTACTGCAGCCTTGGGATGTAAATAGTTCCACCATGGTGGTTTGCTTGTGGCTACTTGAAAACTGGACTTCATCTGTAGCATAAGCTTTCACGAATACAAAAATTACACAAAACAAGAATAGCTTAATAATTAATCTCATAATTCAGTCACTCTAAATACTTAATGTATAAATTAGACCGGATAATAGCGATATATCTAACATTAAATTCAAGTCGCTAATAATAGCTTTTTAGCATGGACTGATATGATCTCTTCACACTATAAATATAAGATTTTATATGTAGTGTGAAGAGGCCACCTAATAGGTTTAGCTAATAACCATGATTGAAATATCAATGAATTTTTAGACAGTAACACTTTCAATCTAGCTACTGTTAATATTTATCAATAATTCTATGGCCAACAATTGGTGAAGTTTGCTTGTTGAATACTTTTATTATTATCAGTACCCGCATATTCAAATTCATTCCAAAATATATTGATTGTAAATAATGAACCTGTAGTGCATATATCAGCATCTGTAGTAACTATATCGGTACAAGCAATAGAAGCATCACTTCCTGGCGGCAGTATAGCGGTCATATTATTAAACCAATCTACCAAATCTTTACCTGAAACAACTGTTGGAGTTATGGGTGGATTTTCTACTTGAGTTATAATGTATGACCCTGCTTCGGCTTCAACTTTATTTTCCCGCATATTATCAAACATATCAGAAGCTAACATAGTGACTTGACCTCTTAATGTCGCGCTCTGGTTTGTCTTTAGCGCTGCTCCTTGTAGCTTAGCCAGCCCAAGCAATCCCACACTAAGCACTAATACAGAGATCATTACCTCTAGCAAACTAAAACCCTTATTCCAATTCATCATGGACATGTTGTATCCTCACCCCTCGACGTATTTGGACGACCCGTAGCCGAAATAGTAACTTGTCGAAAATTTGCTTCCCCTGACTCCTGTTTACATAACGTAAAGTCACCGGCATTTCCACCGCTTCCAACAACTAACCCGGTAGGTTGATACGTCAAGTATTGATCATATTCAGTACTAGTTGTTAACGTATTCCCACCTGATAATGCTGAGTGCACCTGTAACAGACAGTCTGTGTCTTTCGGCTCACAATAAGTTGTATCACCATCATCGCCTCTTACTCCATTACCATTCACATCAGTAAAGACTTCCCAGCCTGACTCCCATTCATTACTAGTTGCAGATGTTCGTCTGATGCTAACTTGTACACTTCTTCGTATTGCTTCACTTCTAGCAAGTTGTAGTGAAGCAACTAATGAATTTATATCAGTCACTAATCGATTATCACGAATTAACCCCGAGAAACCAGGAACACCCACAGTTACAAACACTGCCACTATCGCAACAGTGATCATCAGTTCTATTATCGTAAAACTATTCCTATGTTTATTTAAACTCACTTTCTTGCCTAATATTCCATTTTTAATAAATTGAGAACTGCGCATGAATTCTCGAGTAAATACTGCAAATTTAATTTATCAAGTAATTACTCTCAAACTTTAGATATCGCTCACATTTTTCGTTCAAATACAATGTTTTAAGTTACATTTCTACGATGGTACGAATGATAAGCGCTGCATATAAGGAATGAACATCTTTTCC
>CAWUWP010000090.1:0-16653 GCA_963926275.1 uncultured Gammaproteobacteria bacterium
TGGTAATTTACACCCACTCAGTATGTATGATGCAAACAACCCAGGTGAACTAGATAAAGCCGAGCAGATTGGCGGAATGATTTTAGAACTTTGTGTCAGTGTTGGCGGCACTATTACAGGAGAACATGGTGTGGGTATCGAAAAGTTAAATCAGATGTGCGTGCAATTCAAACGCGAAGAACTCACTCAGTTTGAACGTATTAAAGAAGCATTTGATCCCACGCATTTACTTAATCCCGGCAAAGTCATTCCCACATTACAGCGTTGTGCAGAATTTGGCGCCATGCATGTTCATCGCGGGGAAATGCCTTTCAAAGATTTACCTCGATTTTAATCATGTCTGACTCTAATAACATTCAAACTTTATGCGCGTCTATCCAACAAGCAAATACGTCACAGCAAGCATTGCAAATACAAGGCGGCGGCAGCAAACTTTTTTACGGCAACCAAATATCAGCGACAGCATTAGATGTTTCCACCAACAAGGGCATAGTTGAGTATGAGCCTTCCGAGTTATATATCACTGCACGTAATGGCACTTTACTAACAGACATTGAAGCAACACTAGAAGACAACCATCAAATATTGCCATTTGAGCCACCTCACTTCAGCTCACAAGCAACATTAGGTGGCACGATAGCTTGTGGTTTGTCTGGCCCACGTAGACCCTATGCAAGCTCACTACGAGATTGTGTTCTGGGTACACATATTATTAATGGCAAAGGCGAGCATTTAGAATTTGGCGGCAAAGTAATGAAAAATGTTGCTGGCTATGATGCATCAAGATTAATGTGCGGCGCATTTGGCACCTTGGGTGTATTAACGCAAATATCAATTAGAGTCGCTCCTAAACCGCACACAGAAATTACGCTGGCAATTGAAACTAATCAAAGCGAAGCATTATACAAAATGAATGCTTGGACTCAAACACAACTTCCCATCAGCGCCACATACTTTAATGATGGCGTTTTGTATATCCGTGTTGCAGGGCTTGAGAAGACGACGAAAAAAATGCAGCAAGAGATAGGGGGAGAAACAGTTCCCGATAGCAAAGCTTTTTGGACGGCAATTAAAGACCATCAAACAGATTTCTTCCAAACAAAACTACCTTTATGGCGAGTAATTGTTCCCAATAACACACCGACCCTCGCCATCAAAGGCGATTCATGTTTAGAGTGGAATGGTGGTTTACGTTGGATCAAATCTATCGATGATGCTCAACACACTGAAAAACAATGCCAAGCAGCAAGAGGCCACGCGACATTGTTCAAAGCCGAATCAAAACCGATTGACTGCTTAGCTAACATCAATCCAAATCTAAAAAAATTACATTTGAATTTGAAATCTGCGTTTGATCCTAATCAAATATTGAATCCTGGCCGCATGTATTCTTGGTATTAGCAATGCAGACGAATCTTCCCTCAGCGTTATTATCTACCCCCACTGGCAAACGCGCTGATGAAATCCTGCGCAAATGTGTCCATTGTGGTTTTTGCAATGCCACATGCCCGACCCATCAAATCACTGGTGATGAATTAGATGGTCCACGCGGACGCATTTATTTAATCAAGGAAATGTTAGAAGGCAATCAAACCACTTCAAGCACTTTAAAACATTTAGATAACTGCCTGACTTGCTTAAGTTGCGAAACCACCTGTCCTTCAGGTGTAAATTACGGCGAATTGATTGAGATCGGTAGAGACACTGCGGACAACAAAAAGCTTCGCGGATTATTAGCAGAAATTAAACGTTGGATTATTTGCAGCCTATTGCCGTATCCCGCTCGCTTCAAACCAATATATCACTTGGCCAGCTTTGTCGGTGCCGCACCTAAAACGAAGAAATTATTAAATAGGCCTCGATCTAATCATCAGCATGCAAACAAAGTTATTTTATTAAGCGGCTGCGTACAGTCTGTCACTTCACCAGAAATTAATCATGCTTTAAGCGAGTTACTGCTAGCACTCGACATTCAACCCGTATCCTTAAATAGCGTTTCTTGTTGCGGCGCTATTCAACATCACAATGGCCAACCGGAAAAGGCGTTAGATACGATCAAAAGAAATATAGACCACTGGTGGCCCGAGATTGAAAACGGATGCAGTGCAATTATTATGAGTGCTAGTGGGTGTGGAAGTATGGTCAAAGATTATTGCCGCCTACTTCAACACGATAATGAATATTCTCATAAAGCTCAGGTTATATCTGAATTGACCAGGGATGCTAGCGAGTATTTTGCCACGCAAAATTTTTCCGCCAAACTAGATACCCAGTCAACCATTGCATTTCACCCACCCTGTACGCTACAGCATGGTCAGAAAATTATTAATATCGTTGAAACAATATTACGTCGTGCAGGTTATCAATTAACAGAATTTAAAGATAAACATTTATGTTGCGGTTCGGCAGGCACTTATTCAATCTTGCAACCACTACTTGCTCAGCAATTACGCGACAATAAAATTGCTGATATTGAAAAATCGCAACCCGACATCATTGCAACTGCTAATATTGGTTGCATACTTCATTTACAAAAAGGTTCTTCTACCCCGGTCATGCATTGGTTGGATTTAGTAAAAGTGACCCCTTAGCGAACCATTTCATGAATCATTCAGACGAAATTATATTTACGATATTTGTGATATTTTCTGGCGCGGCTGTACTAGCGACAATTGCTTTGTATGCTCGCCAAACATTATTGATCGCCTATATTGCCTTAGGAATTTTGTTCGGCCCATCAGGGCTTGGCGTTGTTGAGAACCACGACTTCATTCAGCAAGTCGCCGACATCGGCATTATGTTTTTATTATTTCTTTTAGGGTTGAGCTTAAATCCAAACAAGCTAGTCAGCTTGCTTAAAGATGCCACCTTATTAACCTTGGTGTCATCGGCTATTTTTGCGTTGGTGGGCTATGTTGCGGCCTATGCCATGGGGTTTGAACCTATAGAATGCGTAGTGATCGCTGGAAGTATGATTTTTTCCAGCACTATTATTGGCCTCAAACTATTGCCTACCACTGTTTTGCATCACAAACATACGGGTGAGGTTATTGTCAGTATTTTATTGCTCCAGGATTTAATCGCGATCATCATGCTGCTATTACTCCACTCGCGCGCAGACACCAGTCAAGCGGGAGCCAATGACTTAATTAAGCTGATCATCTCTCTACCCATATTAATTGCCTTCACTTTCTATTTTTCTAAATATGTATTGTCTTATCTTTTTCGAAAATTCGACAAAATATTAGAATATGTTTTCTTGGTCGCCATTGGTTGGTGCTTAGGCATTTCTCAGCTAGCCGCTTGGGTCGGCTTATCACATGAAATTGGTGCCTTTATTGCCGGCGTCTCCATTGCCACCAGCCCAATTGCGTTATTTATTGCTGAAAGCTTGAAGCCACTGCGTGACTTCTTTTTAATTATTTTCTTTTTTGCGATTGGCGCCAGCTTTCAATTGGATATTCTTTCGCAGGTGATACTCCCGGCTATCATTATCGCCGGTTTAACCATACTAATTAAACCTATCACTTTTAAGTTTCTGCTCATAAAGATGGGCCAAGAAGACCCTAAAGTTGCCAATGAAATTGGCTATCGAATTGGCCAGCTCAGTGAATTCTCGATATTACTAGGCGCACTAGCGCTGAATGTGAGTGTCATTGGTGAAAAAGCCGCCTACTTAATCCACGTCTCAACCATTATCACTTTTGTCGTATCGTCGTACTTAGTTGTACTTAGATTCCCTACGCCAATTGCCGTCTCTGACCGCCTGAGAAGAGACTAAAATTCACATCAATAAAACATTATAAAATATTGTATTACAAACAAAAAAGCCGCATATAAATGCGGCTTTTTTGTTTTATGCAGATAAGGTCAGAATATAAATCTGTCTAGTACTGCTATTGCGATAAACACAATAGGAATTTGCATAATAACTACGGTGATGATTGTTTTAACCGCTTCTTCATCCATCTTAATTCCCTTGTCTGTTTGTTTATTTAAGCCCTGATTTCATAAGCTATGCGAAAATTATACTGACTCAACCGATAAGATCAAATTTGAATAATTACGAATTGCCTGGTTTCCAAATACCAAAGGCACTTCCCGGTGGCGCCACTGGTGCTGACTGAGGTTGTTGAGCTTGTGGTTGAGCTTGTGGTTGAGATACATCTTCATAGACATGATGCATAAATGAGCTCAACTCATCCATAATCTCTTTCTTCTCTTGGCTCGGGATTGATGACGTACCTACGACATAACCCACTATTGCGGCTAGATATTGACTGCCTACGAATGGATCCTTAGCACGGTCATCAACGGCCACGACTGTTTTCATTACGTTGTCGATTAATTCTTTAGAAAGCTTAAGCTCATCTGCCATATATTTACCTTTAATTCCCTTGTTTTTTAGTGCGCAATCGTTGCAACATCTCTTTAATTTTAATCTCTAACCCTCGCTCTACCGGCGAGTAATATCTTGTACCATAAAGTTCATCAGGAAAGTAGTTTTCTCCACTCGCAAATCCATCTTCTTCATTATGAGCATAGCGGTAATCTTTACCGTAATCCAAATCTTCCATTAACTTAGTCGGTGCATTACGAAGATGCATAGGGACTTCTAATGTGCCTTTATCTTTCGCATCTCTCATTGCTTGATTATAAGCCATATACACCGCGTTGCTCTTTGGCGCACACGCTAAAAATACAATCGCATGAGCGATTGCCAGCTCACCTTCAGGGCTCCCTAGGCGGGTAAATGTATCCCAGGCATTGAGCGCTATCTGCAACCCTCTAGGGTCGGCATTTCCAATATCTTCAGAGGCAATACGCACTACTCTGCGGGCAATATAAATTGGGTCACAGCCACCATCCAACATTCGACAATACCAATACAACGCGGCATCTGGATCAGTTCCACGCACTGATTTGTGCAATGCTGAAATCAGATCATAAAAATATTCACCTTTGTTATCAAAGCGTCTAAGACTGGTTTGGGTAACTTGTTCGATGACTTCTCGATCAATAGTTTTACCTTGGTAATGCTCTTTGGCTAAATCACTCGCCACTTCTAGTAATGTTAGTGCTCGTCGTGCATCCCCATCAGCGGCAGTGGCTAGGGTTTCAATCAACGCAGCATCAATATCAATTTTTTGATCGGCTAATCCTCGTTCAGTATTATTAAGCGCTTCACGCAAGCAGTTACTGATATCGGCAACTTCCAAACGCTTTAGAACATAAGTGCGTACTCGTGAAAGTAATGCATTGTTTAGCTCAAATGAGGGGTTTTCAGTGGGGGCGCCAATAAAACAGATCGTGCCATTTTCAATATGTGGCAAAAAAGCATCTTGTTGCGATTTGTTAAACCGATGGACCTCATCGACAAACAATACTGTCGTTGGATACTGCTCAGCTTGATATTGTTTAGCTTGCTCGATGGCTGCCCGTATCTCTTTAACACCACTGAGCACGGCTGAGAGCGATAAGAATGGGACTTTGCAATGGATAGAAATCAGATGGGCAATAGTGGTTTTACCCGTGCCTGGCGGCCCCCACAGGACCATAGAATGAGGTCTACCCGAATCTATTGCGGCACGTAATGGAGATTTGTCTTTAAATAAATGCGACTGACCTACGAACTGATCCACGGTACGTGGACGCATACGATCAGCCAGTGGGCGGTATTGCTCGTCTGAATTGGAGAATAAATCGGTTGTCGATGACATCGCGCTACGTTAGCGCGGCGATCCAATGACATCAACACCCTCAGGGATAGAAAATTTAAATCGTGAATCTGGCAAAGTCACAGAAGTATTGATGTCAGTAAATCGAATGATGGTTTTTTGATCAAAATGATCATTTAGCCTCATTTCATGAATCACATTCCCATCTAATCCAATTTCGACTCGATAGAATTCTGTATCTTGTACTTTTGGCACTAATACCACCCAATTCAAACCGACTGATTCGGGCATTTCACTAATATCAAAATCATCTGACAATGGCTTCAAATCTGTCAACAGAATAATCGGCGCGCTGCCTAGCGCTTGCTCGATAGGCTGAACTGTTGCTTGCGCGAGATCCACGTCGTACAACCACAAGTTTTTACCATCAGCGATTATATGCTGAGAAAACGGTGGATCATAATGCCAGCGAAATCTACCTGGCTTCTTTAACTCAAATATTCCTGTCGCTTCCTGAATGACTTCACCGTCAGAATCGAGCACCTGCTGGAAAAATTTTGACTTCAAACTTGTTAACGTACGCAACGACGCGTATAGCTTTTCCTCAGGGGTCTGAGCGAAGCTTTGCATTGACATAAAAACAAGGGAAACAAAGACAACGATAATGCTGCTTGTGCGCATAAGTTTTAACCAAAAGGAGCGTGTTTAATTTAGAGCGTTATAGCACTATTTAGTTCGGCGCGGGTGGCGCTAATACTTCACGTGACCCATTAGACTGAACTTGTGAGACGACACCGCTGTTTTCCATCTCTTCAATCATGCGTGCCGCACGGTTGTAACCTACTTTCAAACGTCTCTGCACATATGAAATTGATGCTTTACGAGTTTCAGTGACAATGGCTACAGCTTGATCATAGAGTGGATCATAGTCGTCATCACCACTATTAAGCGGCTCTAACCCAGGGATAGCATCTGCACCGGCACTGGGATCTTGAATAATTTCTTCCAGATAATTGGGTTCGCTTTTATCACGTAGATAATTACAGACTTTATGGACTTCCTGATCTGAGACAAACGCACCATGAACACGTTCAGGAATCGATGTGCCTGGTGGCAAATACAACATATCACCGTGACCCAATAATTGTTCTGCACCCATCTGATCTAAGATCGTTCTTGAATCCACTTTCGACGATACTTGAAAAGCAATACGGGTTGGAATATTAGCTTTAATTAATCCTGTAATCACATCTACTGATGGACGCTGAGTCGCAAGTATCAAATGGATTCCTGCTGCACGTGCTTTTTGCGCTAATCGTGCAATTAACTCTTCTACTTTCTTACCCACCACCATCATCATGTCAGCAAACTCATCGACAACAATGACAATCACCGGCAGTTTGTTTAACTCATCCGCCGTAACATTTTCTGATAACTGATCTTTAGGATCAAATAGAGGATCTAGAATGGGTTCGCCGCTATCGATGGCTTCTTTAACTTTTACATTGTAGCCAGCAATATTTCGTACGCCCAATGTAGACATAAGTTTGTATCGACGCTCCATCTCAGCCACACACCAACGCAATGCGTTAGAGGCTTCCCTCATATCTGTCACTACCGGTGTTAACAAATGCGGAATACCTTCGTAAACACTCAGCTCTAGCATTTTAGGGTCAATTAAGATCATTCGAACATCTGCAGGAGAGGCTTTATATAGCAGACTTAGCAGCATTGCATTAACCCCAACAGACTTACCTGAGCCGGTAGTCCCCGCGACTAACAAATGTGGCATGGCCGCCAAATTCACAACAATTGGAAGGCCACTAATATCTTTACCTAACCCTAAGGTTAAAGGAGATTGTGCTTCATCATATTCACTCGATTGCAAAATCTCACTGAGACTAATCATCTCTCTTTGTTCGTTAGGAATTTCCAAACCTACCGATGGCTTGCCTGGAATCACTTCAACGATACGCACACTGACAACCGATAACGCACGCGCAAGATCTTTTGCTAATGAAGAGACTTTGCTAACTTTTAATCCGGGTGCAAGCAGCAACTCAAAACGAGTCACAATTGGACCTGGATGCACATCGCTGACTTGTGCTTCAACGCCGAAGTCTAATAACTTCAACTCAACCTGGCGTGATATCGCTTCTAATGCTTTATCGGAATAGCCTGTAGTTTTTTCTTGGGCAGGATCCAACATCGATAATGGGGGTAACTCGCCTGAAGACTTACCTTCAAATAAAGGAATCTGTTTTTCTCTTTGCACACGATCACTCACCCGCGCTTGACCAATCGTAGGTTCAATACGCAGTTTTTTGCGTGGCTTAATCTTAGCTTCTGCAAGCCTTTTCTTCAGCGGACTTAGCGTTTGGACTGCCGGACCAGCTCGGCGTGTTCGATAAGTATCAATCAAGATACCTAGTTGACTATATAAATATTCATACGCCAACACAGTAATTTTGCCGGTGCTGTCAATCACTTTTAACCACGACAAACTAGTAAAGATAGTGATGCCTGCAAAAAATAACGCCAATAATAATAAAGTCGTTCCCACATAACTAAATGCCAATACAAATGCTGTTGCTACTAAATTACCCAGCACACCACCTGCATCTGAAGGAAGAAAACTTTGATCAAAATGTAGTGAGGACAAACCACAACCCGCCACCAGTGTCAGCAAGAAGCCACCCCAGCGTATGCCCAGGATATGGTAATCCGCCTCTCCCTTGTCATTCACTTCGCGGTATATCAACCAGCCACTGTAAGCGACCATTAATGGTGCTAAGTAAGCTAGATAACCAAACAAGAATAGAAACAAGTCGGCAAAAAATGCGCCGGCTGAACCACCCATGTTGGCGATTCCTCCATCAGAGCCGCCCACCGTAGACCAACCAGGATCTGTACGATCAAAGCTAACTAATGCCATCAATAGGTAAACACCTACCGCCACTAACACCACCAAGGCACTTTCTCGCAGGCCATGACCTAGATTGAGTCGATACTCTGATGCGCGTTTTGATTTTTTAAGGGTTGCTTGAGCCACTTTCCAAGTATATACGTCAACAATAGTATGTAAATCATTGATTTTTTATTTATTCTTGTCAAGTACAAATTTGAAGTGATTCAGTCAGGGCGGCTTATCTCCAAAGAGAAACCTTGGATTCAGTTACATTTGCCCCCACTTTAAGAGCTACGTAAGATATGCAGATAATTTAGTGTCTAATTACATATCACTATCAAAACATGGAGATTTAACGTCAATGAGCGACAGCCAACACCATAAACTCATCATCTTAGGATCAGGACCCGCAGGTTATACCGCAGGTGTTTACGCTGCTCGTGCCAATCTTAATCCTGTGATCATCACTGGCCTAGAACAAGGCGGTCAATTAATGACCACCACTGACGTCGATAACTGGCCAGGTGATGTTGAAGGTTTACAAGGCCCTGACTTGATGCAACGCATGTTAACCCACGTAGAACGTTACGGAACCCAGGTGATTTTTGACTACATTCAATCGGTAGATTTCAGTAAGAAGCCTTACACGCTCAATGGAGACATTAATGGTTCTTACACCTGTGACTCCCTGATCATCGCAACAGGGGCCTCTGCTATGTATCTAGGACTAGACTCAGAAGAAGCCTATAAAGGCAAAGGCGTTTCAGCCTGCGCTACTTGCGATGGGTTTTTCTATAAAAAGCAAGATGTTGCGGTTATCGGCGGCGGCAATACTGCCGTTGAAGAAGCTTTATACTTATCAAATATTGCGTCTAGCGTAACGTTAGTACACCGAAGAGACACACTGCGTTCTGAAAAAATCCTACAAGACAAATTATTTGAGCGTGAAAAAAATGGCAATGTCACTATCGCCTGGAATCACAGTCTTGATGAAGTACTAGGCGACGCTTCTGGCGTTACCGGCATGCGCATTAAGAGCACCAAAGATAGCTCGACTAAAGATATTGATCTCAAAGGTGTGTTTATTGCCATTGGACATAAACCTAATACCAGCATATTTGAAGGCCAGCTTGAAATGGAAGGTGGATATATTAAAGTGCAAAGTGGCTTAATAGGTAATGCAACGGCCACCAGTGTAGAAGGTGTATTTGCAGCAGGCGATGTAATGGATCATGTGTATCGACAAGCCATCACGTCTTCAGGTACCGGTTGCATGGCAGCACTAGATGCTGAGAAATACTTAGACCAACTTAAATCCTAAGCTAGACATCCCTAAACTCATTTATGAGCGATGAAGAAAGCAATGCGCTAGAGCTTTGCTTTCACCCTTCTATCAACGAAATTCCAGCGCATGAATGGAATGTACTCTCTGGGACTTCAGACCCATTCCTTCGTTATGAATTTTTAGCAGCATTAGAAAATCATCAATGTGTAGGAGAAGAATTTGGCTGGTTTCCTTATCATCTGTCTGTGCGGGATAGTAATAAGCAATTAGTTGGCTTATGCCCGTTATATATCAAAACAAATTCATATGGAGAGTTTGTGTTTGATTGGTCATGGGCTTCGGCTTATGAACGTGCTGGCTTAAAATACTATCCAAAAATGGTGTCTTCGATTCCATACAATCCTGTCACTGGTACACGATTACTATCAAAAGATTCTGCTATCAAATCAATGATGGTGCGACAAATCATCAAAGTCGCAGAAAAATTAAATATGAGCGGCATGCATTGGTTATTTACCACTATCGAAGATACTCAAATCTGCAATCATAATGATTTACAATTACGCTTGGGTTGCCAGTATCATTGGAAAAACCAAAATTACACAAGCTTTGACGATTTCTTATCCACCTTTGTTTCACGCAAACGGAAAAAAGTGAACCGTGAGCGACGCATGGTCAAAGAGCAAAACATAGTCATTGATATTGTTCACGGCAATGAGGCTAGCGAACAGCAAATAGAAATCGCCCATCAATTTTATGAAGGCACATTTGATAGAAAATCCGGAGTACCGACCTTAAACGTCAACTTCTTCAAAGAAATATGTCAGAGCATGGGACAACAAGTAGTGTTTATGTTTGCATTACTTGAAAAGGAATATATTGCCTGCGCCATTACATTACGCGGCGACGATGCTTTGTATGGCCGCTTTTGGGGATGCAAAAAAGAATATAATTCTCTGCACTTTGAAACTTGTTTTTATCAAGGCATTGAATACTGCATTGAAAACAAACTACAAAAATTTGAGCCCGGCGCTCAAGGTGAACATAAAATTACGCGCGGGTTTTTACCCACTAAAACCTGGTCTGCTCATTGGATAAATAATGAGGAATTTCAAGAGCCCATCTATACATTCTGCAAACGTGAACAACAATCAATGCGTGATCAATGTAAAGAACTGTTAACTTTATCACCGTATCGATTAGATACATGAGTGAAATCAACCTTCCTTGGCTAGATCCTTATGATCCCAATGCACCCTTCCCTCATGCACAATCTGCTTTAAAAGACCCTGAAGGATTAGTTGCCGCCGGCGGAGACTTGACATCAACAAGAATATTACATGCTTACCACCAAGGATTATTTCCTTGGTACGAAGAAGGTCAACCAATACTTTGGTGGTCACCTAATCCGCGTGGTGTTTTATACCCTAAAGATTTTATTGCTCATAAAAGTTTATTGCGCGCCATCAAAAAAAATCATTGGCGTATCACCTATGACAAATCTTTCTTAGATGTAATGAGGGCTTGCGCAGAACCACGCAACAATTCTCGAGGAACATGGATAACCGACGACATGATTGATGCTTACAGCCAATTGCATCAATTAAATCATGCACATTCACTAGAAGTATGGAACGAATCTGGCGAATTAATTGGAGGGGTATATGGCATATCAATTGGCACAATATTTTTTGGAGAGTCCATGTTTAGCCGAGCGACCAATGCCTCTAAAGTCGCCTTGCTTTATTTATCTGCCTACTTGGATTCATGGGGATACGAAATAATCGACACTCAATTACCCTCTGCTCATTTAATCTCATTGGGCGGTAGTGAGATGACGCGCGACAAATACTTATCCGTATTAACTGATCTGACAACACAATTAACTCATATCAATGCCTGGAAAGATCAACCCAAAATAGAGATACATAGCTGGCTCAATCAACGCTAAGTACTCGACGAAATTATTCGCTTAGCCTGAACCTTCTAGAAATAAGCTTATCTAAACCTTAGAGTATAAAAATTTGCGCGTTTTATTAGAAAAAGTACAAGACAAGGACACTGCCTTACTTCACAAATACGCAATTCAAAATGAAATCCAACATCTAAATCAAAATCATCAATCAGGGGCTGATCAATTCAATGCGCTATCACCCCAAGAAAAAAAGCTATTTGTAAAAAGATTCCAGAAAAACCGCTATCATTGCGGAGACGTCACTCAAGTGATGGTGGAACGAAAACGCATTTTGTTCGATCCAGACCTATCTATTATTCTTCGCGATACACTATCAAGAATTCCCTAAATATTTTTAGCACTAGACTTTATACTACTCAATACAAATCAATCTTTACAAGGAAATATCGTTGACTAATTTAAAAGTTGGAGCACGGGTTAAAAACTTTCAGCTCCCCGCCACTGGTGAAAAAACAATCAAACTAACTGAACTCGAAGGGGAAAATATTGTTATCTATTTTTACCCAAAAGATAATACACCTGGCTGCACTAAAGAGACTGAAGGCTTCCGCGACGCTATAAAAAAATTCGCTGAACTCAACACCCTTATTCTTGGCGTTTCTAGAGATAGTATAAAGTCACATGAAAATTTTAAGTCCAAATTGGATTTCAGTTTTGACTTATTGTCAGACAGCGAAGAAAAGTTATGCCAACAGTTTGATGTCATAAAAGAAAAGAACATGTATGGAAAGAAAGTCATGGGAATCGAGAGAAGCACTTTTCTAATTGATGCTAAAGGCGTGTTAAGACATGAGTGGCGCAAAGTTAAAGTTGACGGCCATGTTGAAGAAGTCCTTGAGGCAGTAAATAGCTTATAACTATGCTTTCTCTGCAACAATGAACCAATCCCAAATTTCTTGTTGGGATTGGGGATAAAATCCGTATCCAAATTGCCGACACAACTCCCATGGGTAATATACTTTTTGTGGTACAGAATTTAGCTTCAACCCAGCTAACGCAGTTTCTTCCAATATTGATTGTGGCGTGTGATAGCACTGTAAATGATAGCCATCATCAGCATAGGCGAGCATTTCTTCATCTACCAATACATTTTCATTATTACCCTGCTTATTTTCTTTCTTTCTTAACTCTTGCAGATAAAGTGTGGTATCAAACGAAGGCAGTATTCCAAGCAACTTACCATTTGTTGACAACAGAGAGTTAAGCCTACTAAAAATTGTTACCACTTCTTCTCGACTGTTTGGCAAAATGGAATTAGACGAGATAATGAGATCAAACCCGGCTTCGTCATGAACATTTATAATGTCATCACAAATAGATTCAAAAATAACCTCGTGCTTTTCAGCAATAGAAGATGCGATTTTCAATGATCCTGCGCTTTTATCGACACCCACCAATTGAGCTATTTTTTTATCGATATGTGGAATTAGATTACCCGGGCCACATCCAAAATCCAACACTCTCATTTTGTTAAGCTGCTTACTTGGAATTTGATGCAAATAATTTAATAATATATTTCTACAGGGCTGATCACTTTTAGTCTTTACCATCTCGTGTGCATATGGGCTCAATATATAGTGATGATAATTGAGTGCTACCCTATCCCAATCAATTTCACCATTGATCGTTAGCAGCCTGTTTTTTGAGCAGCTTGATAACGCATTCATAATATCTATCTAAATTTAGAGAATAGTTAGAATAGTCATTGAAGTATTGGTCAATTATCTAATAAAACCAGTATTTTATGACCCAGGTAAAACAAATTGTGATTAATATACGTATAGTCACTGGAATAAACTCAACTATTGAATACGCTATAACACTGGTGGAGAAGTAGAATCATGTCTGAAGATAAACTATACCCCGTTCCCGCCTCTTTTAGCGCTTCAGCACATATTGATTCAGCTCAATATCAATCCATGTATGAGCAATCTGTCTCTGACCCTGAAAGCTTTTGGGCATTACAAGCAGACGAGTTCGTCACTTGGTTCACAAAATGGGACAGGGTCTTAGATTGGGATTTCAACAAGGGACATATTCGTTGGTTTGAAGGCGCAACACTTAATGTGTCTTATAATTGTATTGATCGTCACCTAGAAACGCGCGCCAATCAAACCGCCATTATCTGGGAAGGTGATGACCCCAACGATGACAAACACATCACCTATGCAGAACTGCATGCAGAAGTATGTAAATTCTCTAATGCGTTAAAGACACGCGGAGTTAAAAAAGGCGACCGTGTCTGTATCTATATGCCCATGGTTCCAGAAGCAGCCATTGCCATTCTTGCCTGTACGCGTATTGGTGCGGTGCACTCGGTTGTGTTTGGCGGGTTTTCGCCAGATGCTCTTCGTGACAGAATTTTAGATTCAGATTGCCGCGTGGTAATTACAGCAGACCAAGGCGTGCGTGCTGGTAAAACTATTCCATTAAAAGCTAATACTGATCAAGCATTACAAGAATGCCCTAACGTGGATACCGTGGTCGTTATTAAACGTACCGGTAACAAAACCTCATGGACGCAAGATAGAGATTGCTGGTATCACGAAATGATCGCTGCTGAAATAAGTGAATGCGCACCAGAACCGATGAGTGCTGAAGACCCCTTATTTATTCTTTACACCTCGGGCTCTACCGGCAAACCTAAAGGTGTGTTGCATACCACCGGTGGCTATCTTCTCTATGCAGCCATTACCCATAAATATGTATTCGACTATCAAGACAATGAAGTTTATTGGTGTAGTGCAGATGTGGGTTGGGTCACAGGACACACGTATATTTTATACGGGCCGTTATGTAATGGTGCACAAACATTAATGTTTGAAGGTGTACCAAATTATCCTGATGGCAGCCGATTCTGGCAGGTCATTGATAAGCACCAAGTAACATCTTTCTATACAGCACCAACAGCAATTCGCGCTCTAATGGCTTTAGGTGATGAGTTTTTAGAAAAAACCAAGCGCAATAGTTTACGATTACTTGGCACCGTTGGTGAACCGATCAACCAAGAAGCATGGGAGTGGTATTTCCATAAAGTTGGTAACTCAAACTGCCCTATTGTTGACACTTGGTGGCAAACAGAAACAGGTGGTCATTTAATTACACCACTGCCTGGCGCGACAACACTCAAACCAGGCTCAGCAACGTTACCTTTCTTTGGTGTGCAACCAGTCATTCTTGACGATGAAGGCCATGAGCTGAGTGGAGAATGCCAAGGTAATTTAGCGATGAAATTCCCATGGCCAGGTCAAATGAGATCACTGTATGGCGATCACAAACGATTTATCGACACCTATTTTTCACAGTTTCCTGGCTATTATTTCAGTGGAGATGGCTGCCGGCGAGATAAAGATGGCTATTATTGGATCACTGGCCGCGTCGATGATGTTCTTAATATATCGGGTCATCGCCTAGGCACAGCAGAAATCGAGAGCGCATTAGTGCTGCATGAGTCAGTGGCAGAATCTGCCGTGGTGGGCTGCCCACATGACATAAAAGGTCAGGCTATTTATTGCTATGTAACAACGATGGTCGGCGTTGAACCCAGTGACACCTTGAAAAAAGAGTTAGTAGAATTAGTCAGAAAAGAAATCGGGCCATTTGCAAAACCTGACTTTATTCAGTGGGCACCCGGCTTACCTAAGACTCGGTCGGGTAAAATCATGCGTCGAATATTACGCAAAATTGCCGCCAATGAAATCACCGAGCTGGGTGATACTTCGACACTTGCTGACCCATCTGTGGTTGAAGATATTATCGTAAACCGATTAAATCCTTAGCCATAAAAAAAACCGCTGATTTAATTAAAAATCAGCGGCCTAAAATTAATTTATTGAGTATTTTATTATTATATAAACCTATTTGCGCCCTTCCATTTTCACACGCATCAAATCTCCTGAATCCAGGTCAACTAATAGACCTACGTTGTGCTCATACATATTCAGATAACCCATCTGCTCCAACCCTGTCTCGTAATCAAAATACATCACGTTACCCGTTGTGATGTCACTTCGACCCTCTGTATTCACCATAATTACCGTGCCTGTATCCATGTTGTAACCCTGCCAGGCAATGGCTTGCGTGCTCATAACGAGCCCCACAATGGCAACAAAAATATATTTCATAATGCTTTTAGCTGAGCCAAACATGACTCTAAAGTTGAATGAATGAAAGCTTAGTATGAACAACAATGAGATAAAGGATTGAGGGGTCGGTCAAGAATATGACCCTTTATCCGAGTTTTATACCGTTTAATTATAAATTATGACGTTAACTCGCTTTCTCAGAAGTATTTGGACTGCGCTCAACTTCTATCAACTTAGGCACCACGATAATCACCCCGGTTCGAATTCGGTTGAAATTAACATCTGGATTATGCTGACGAAGCAACCACATAGGCACTTTGAATTGTCGCAAGGCTAACACCCATAATGACTCATCTGATTTAATTGTATGTTGGTAAGTAGACTCAATGCGATACTGAGTAAAGAATTCTTCTTGTAAATTCTTTTGATAGACGATGCGTCTATTTTCAAATTCTCCAATAGAAATGGCACTAAAGTCTAGCGATAATCGACTACTGACGACGACCGGCTCACCAAATTTCAACTGGTTAATCTCACGCAGTCGACTCGCTCTTAAATCTAGCCAGTCTGCATAGTGCCCTAGCGTTTCTAATGCCTGAACTTCTATAGTCATATCCTCACTGACAGTATAATCAGCAGGGTCAGAAAGTAATGAAACTTCTTCGACCTGTCCAATATCAGCCTCAGCAACGACACTGACATCTAGCTCCGCTTGTTCATCA
>CAWUWP010000091.1:0-15489 GCA_963926275.1 uncultured Gammaproteobacteria bacterium
GTCGATTATCGTCAGAAATTGCTCGCAGATGGCGTGGCAAGCATAAGCCTGAGTACACCCCTCATATTGATACTGGGGACTATATTGTCGTCATTAACGCTGAAAAAATTCGCGTTACCGGTAATAAAATGCAGGATAAAATGTATTATCATCATACGGGCTACATTGGTAACATGAAAAAAACCAATCTTAGTGACCTAATGAATGACCATCCTGAGCGAGTGATCGAAACCTCAGTGAAGGGTATGCTACCTAAGAATCCTCTAGGTCGAGCGATGTTCAAGAAATTGAAAGTATTTGCTGGCCCAGAACATAAACATCAATCTCAACAGCCTGAACCGCTAGACATCTAGGTTAAAAATAATAATGGCAACGACACAATATTACGGCACAGGCCGCAGAAAGAGTTCATCAGCACGCGTTTATTTAACGCCAGGCAAGGGTGACATTGTAATTAATTCACGTACAGACGATGTATATTTTGGGCGAGAGACTTCGCGCAGAGTTATCCGTCAACCACTTCAAGCCACTGAGCTTGATAGTAAATTTGACCTGAATATCATGGTCAAAGGTGGTGGTATGAACGGACAAGCCGGGGCGATTCAATTAGGAATTGCGAGAGCATTGTTAGAATTTGACCAAGAATTACGTCCTACCTTGAGAAAAGGTGGATTTCTTACTCGGGACGCTCGTGAAGTTGAACGTAAGAAAGTGGGTTTCCGGAAAGCGCGTAAGAAAGAGCAGTTCTCAAAACGTTAATAATTCTGAGAATTATAGATTTGAAAAATGGGCTGCATCTGCAGCCCATTTTTTTGATACCTAGCTTTTGTTTTTGTTACTACATTACTGTCAGCTACCCCTATAGATATTACTCAAAGGTAATCGCGACATGAAAAAACACACCTTTAATATACTGATAACATTTTTGCTCAGTCTTGTGCTATCGCAAGCAGTTTTCGCAGCTAGTGCAGAAGAAGTAGATATCGGGGTGGACGCTGCTATAGAAATATTTAATGAGCGGGTGAAAGAGGGTCGAGCATTTTTGGCCAACGCAAAAGGTGTATTAGTATTTCCAAATATAGTTAAAGCCGGTTTCTTTATTGGTGGTGAGTTTGGTGAAGGCGCCTTACGGATTAACAATAAGCATGTGGACTACTATCGCACTACCGGTGTTTCATTCGGATTTCAATTCGGCGCGCAAACAAAGTCAGTGATTATTGTATTTTTAGATGATAAAGCGCTGAGGAATTTTATAAACAGTTCAGGATGGGAAGTGGGCGTTGATGGTTCAGTTGCCATTGCTGATGCAGGAGCTGGCGGTTCAATTGATTCAACTAATATAGCTGATCCTATCGTGGCGTTTGTGTTTGGTAATAAAGGTTTGATGATCGATGTGTCTCTCGCAGGCACCAAATATTCAAAAATTAATAAGTAAGTTCATCTGACCCAATCTACGATTATCGTATCTTGCGGGTACGCGTCAATAAGATCGCGAACATCGTTTGCGGTATCACCCAAATGTTAGTGGCAGCCGCCAAGCTAATTTCATTTTCCTGAGGTAGTGGATTTTTTTTGAACCCAATCCAATGCCAATACAGTTGTCTTCTACCCGAAACGCAATTTCACCGGGTTTAATAACCTCGCGTGCATTACTTTCTAGCTGAGCATTATAACGGGGAAGAAAAATAGACTTCCTCACCCTATGTTTGTGCTTTTGATTGAATCGGTAACGCTTGTAAAATTAATTATGCAGTCGCTGTATCGCGCGCAATGGCGGTTAACTCTAACGAACCTATTTTGAATATAATTTTGTTATTTTGCATTGATTAAAAACAAGCAGAGCTAGATTAAGCATCTCGTAGTGCTTGTAGTTCAGCGGTTGCAGCCGATAACACAAATAACGTATCGACGCCGACTGTGAGTAGTGTAAATCCCATGGCTTTATAAGGTGCGACGTTGTCTGCGCATACACCAAAGATACCTAGTTGTGTGTTATGGCTTGAACATGCTTGTTTAACGCTCTCTATTGCGCTCTGTACAACAGGGTGAGATATCTCACCCATATGCCCCAAGCTTGCAGAGAGGTCGTAGGGGCCAATTAAGATCGCGTCAACAGCATCTATCGCTGATATTTCTTCAATGCATTCTAGTACAGCTTGCGTTTCAGCTTGCAACACAATCACTGTTTGTTGATTGGCATTGTCTAAGTAACGAGAAAATTCTTTGCCATAACCATGTGCGCGACCGAGTCCAACACCTCTTTTGCCAATCGGAGGGTACTTGGAGTGATCAATTACCGATTGTGCTTCTTCCACAGTATTAATCTGTGGAACAATAATGCCCGCTGCACCGGCATCTAAAACTTTTTTAATCCAAGCTTCATCGGGGCCTGGAATTCTCACTAAGCAAGGACAATCGTGGGCTGCTTGTAGTAGTGAAATAACTTGCTCGGGACCAAATGCACCGTGTTCAGCATCGATAAATAACCAGTCAAACTCCAATGAAGCGAGTAATTCAACTATTGCCGGGCTGGGAGTGGAAACCAGCGTTCCAATTAATGTTTCGTTGGCTAACAGGCGTTGTCGAAAAGAAGTCGTCATTGGTTTAAATAGTTTTTAATCCGTTATCAGTGCCCAGTAAGAGAATGTCTGCAGGCCGAATAGCAAATATTCCGACAGTCACAACACCCGCCATAGCGCTAATATCTAACTCCATTTTGATGGGTTCTAAGATTTCAAGGTTATGTACATCAATAATGATATTTCCATTATCGGTCGTGAACCCTTCGCGTAGCTCGGGTACGCCACCTAGTTTAACCAGCTCACGAGAAGCCGAACTGCGTGCCATTGAAATGACTTCGATAGGTAGTGGGAATTTACCTAAGGTATCAACTAATTTTGAGTCGTCAGCAATACAGATAAATTTTGTACTAGCATTAGCAACAATTTTTTCTCGAGTATGTGCACCGCCACCCCCCTTGATTAATGAACGTAGACGCGTGGCTTCATCTGCACCATCAACATAAAGAGGTAATTGGCCAGCGGCATTGAGATCCAACACGCGTATGCCATGTGACTTCAGGCGTTCGGCGCTGGCTTCTGAACTGGCTACGGCACCATCAATCTTTCCTTTGATGTTGGCCAAGGCATCGATAAAGTAATTTGCAGTTGAACCGGTACCAACACCGATTACATCGCCAATTTGTATATAATCAATGGCAGCTTCGGCGGCTAATTTCTTTTTGTCATTAATATCCATAAAGTACGCTCGTTGATAAAGTAATAATAATTACAGCACAGTAAAGGCTTAATAAAATCGTGAAAAATTCTAAGGTTTCTAATCATATCACCGAATATAGTATAACTCAGGTTAATGAGATGATTTCTAATGCATCTGTTTATGATGTTGCAGAAGTGTCCGCATTGAATTTAGCAAAGTCATTATCTAAACGTCTGGAAAATAATATTTGGCTGAAACGAGAAGATCAGCAAAGTGTTTTCTCCTTCAAGTTGCGCGGTGCTTATAACAAGATAAGCCATCTTGATGACACTCAAAAAGCGGCTGGAATCATTGCTGCTTCTGCAGGGAATCATGCACAAGGTGTCGCACTTGCTGCACAACGATTAAAGCTAGACGCAAAAATCATCATGCCAGTCACCACGCCTACGATTAAAATCGACTCGGTTAAATCGATGGGTGCTGAAGTCATATTGTCGGGCGATAATTATGATGAAGCCTGTAGCTATGCCTATGAAATCGCAGAACAAACTAAACGAGTATTTATACATCCTTACGATGATATTGAAGTGATCGCCGGTCAAGGAACCATAGGTAAAGAAATATTAGAGCAATTTGAAGGTGATGTTGATGCCGTATTTGTTCCAGTCGGCGGTGGTGGTTTGATTGCAGGTGTAGCCACTTGGATAAAACAGCATTCACCTAAAACTAAAATCATTGGAGTCGAGCCGGAAGATGCTTCTACATTGTATTCAGCAATGAAAGCTGGTGAGCGGGTGATACTGCCGCAAGTGGGGATATTTGCAGACGGTGTAGCGGTTAAACAGATTGGGAAAAACACCTTTGAACTGGCTAAAGATCATGTTGATGAAGTCATTTTGGTTTCTATTGATGAAATCTGTGCCGCTATTAAAGATATTTTTGATGATACGCGTGTTGTTTCTGAGGCAGCGGGTGCATTGGCAGTGGCGGGTGTTAAAAAGTATACCCAGCGTGAAAAATGTAAAAATTTAAACTTAATTGCTATAAACAGTGGTGCCAATATTAATTTTGATCGTTTGCGTCATGTTACTGAACGCACTGAGCTTGGAGAGGGTAGAGAAGGTTTGTTCGCTGTCACTATTCCAGAGCAGAAAGGCAGTTTCTTGAAATTTTGTGAATTGATCGGTGAAAATAGTATTAGTGAGTTCAACTATCGCCATGCAAGTGATGATGAAGCACATATTTTTGTCGGTATTAAATTCCGTAATGCGATTGATGAAAAGCCAAAAATGATAAGTATGCTGTCTAATCACGGTTATCCAATCAATGATCTGTCTGATAACGAAATGGCTAAGTTGCATGTTCGTCATATGGTAGGAGGGCATTCTCGACAATTGGAAAATGAATTGCTTTATCGTTTTGAATTTCCAGAAAAGCCGGGGGCGTTGTTAAGGTTTTTATCTTTGATGGGGGCGCAATGGAATATTACTTTGTTTCATTATCGCAATCATGGCGCAGCTTATGGAAGAGTATTGGTGGGCGTGCAAGTACCTGCGTCGGAAGTGGATGAATTTAAACAATTTCTGCTGGATCTTGGGTATTCATTTTATGATGAGACAAGTAACCCAATTTATCGCTTATTTTTAAAATAAAGCCAAAAAAAAGGGCCCTAAAAAGGACCCTTTCAATAAAAAGCTATTTAATCTAGCGTTTTTTCTTAGCTGTTTTACGCTTAGCAGGAGCTTTGCGTTTAGCAGTTTTCTTAACTGTTTTACGTTTTGCCGTTTTCTTTGCAGTTTTACGCTTAGCAGTTTTCTTGACTGTTTTGCGTTTTGCCGTTTTCTTTGCAGTTTTACGCTTAGCAGTTTTCTTAACTGTTTTGCGTTTTGCAGTTTTCTTTGCAGTTTTACGCTTAGCAGTTTTCTTAACTGTTTTGCGTTTTGCGGTTTTCTTTACTGTTTTACGTTTAGCGGGTGCTTTACGTGTCGCAGTCTTTCGTTTAGCAGTTTTGCGTTTGACAGCCATCGTTTATTTCTCCAAAACTTTTACGTTAACGTTTTTTAACGATGGAGAGTATAAACAATAGACTAAAAATTACTAGTTTTTTTATATTGTTTTTATAACTTTTCGTCAGTAATTTTTATTTTTATAAAAACAAAAAACAAAAACACGTTTCGTTTTATAAGAAATTTTTAGCTTAAAGCATAAAAATTAATTCAAATGACATCAAAAAACAGTTTATTTTTTAACATAACAACCATTAAAGGGTTGTTTGCAGCATTTAACGCAAAGATCTTACAAGTTTTTATAAAAATTAAAGTTTTATTATTTTTATAAAAACAAAAAACAAAAATACGTTTCGTTTTATAAGAAATTTTTAGCTTAAAACAAAAATATTTATTCAAATGACATTGAAAAACAGTTTATTTTTTAACATAACAACAATTAAGGGGAGTTGTTTGCAGTGTTAAACGCAAAGTTTTTATAAAAATTAAAGTTTTTGAAAGGATGTTCTTTTCTATTCTAAAGAAAGAATGAAATCCCAATCTTTTTTAGTCACCGGCATCACTGATAGTCGATTGCCTTTGCGTAACAACTGCATATCTTGCAATGATTTATGGTTTTTTAGTTCTTGCAAAGTGATTGTACGTTTTAATTTACGTTTATACTTCACATCAACCATGATCCAACGAGGATTGTCTGGATCACTCTTGGGGTCGTAGTGTTTGTCTTTTTTATCAAAAGCGGTGTGATCTGGATAACCTTCACGGTGAATTGTCATGACTCCAACAATACCAATGTCATCACAATTTGAGTGATACATGAAAGCCAGGTCACCTTTTTTCATTTGGTCTCGCATCATGTTGCGTGCTTGATAATTGCGTACGCCATCCCAGTGTTCTGTTTTATCTTTTTTTAGATGATCAATTCCGTATTCACTGGGTTCAGACTTCATAAGCCAATACTGCATAGGAGAAATCTCTTTTCGGTTAAATGGAAAAGATGGATCCTAGCACAGGGGAAATATTTTACAGGAGGATTGTATCGGTGAAGAAAATTAGAAAAGCGCGCTCCATGAGTACCGTGGTAGCCGTTGACCTTGAACCAATCGGTTCAAGTGGGTTCACCGTAAGAGATGTAAGGCTCCCCGCTTTCGCAGGTATGCACACGACCTTTTAACAAGCAATCCCGGGGGTATAAATAGGCTCAAGGGAATTAACGACAAGCTCACCAATATCGCAGAGGCGCTAGCGACTAGTTTACGATGGGTGTAGCTATAATTCCAACTGATTAGAAGAACGAATGGCGTTATCTATCCGCTCATGTAGAGTACGTACTCTATTATTAATGTTTGAAGTGACTTGTTCGTATTCATTTCGCTCAGATAAGAATTCATGAGCTAAATTTAAAGCCGCCATTACGGTGATTCTATCAGGGCCAATCACCTTGCCACTTTCACGTACCTCTATAATACGTTTATTTAAAAAAGTAGCAGATTCACGTAATGCTTCCTCTTCCCCCGCAGGGCAAGCGATTCGATATTCTTTATCAAGAATTTGAACAGTGATTGGATTGGTGTTCATGTATAATTAATTAACTGGATTCTAGGGCTTTTAAACGATTAATCATAGATTCAACGCGTGTACGCGCTTCATCTTGCTTGTCGAGTAACTTTGCACGTTCACTGCTGTAGGACAGTTGTTGTGCTTTTAATAAACGATTCTCTTCTTTTAGTTGTTCGCACGTTTCAATTAGTTCGTTAACCCTAATTTCTAGCCGCTTGAATTCTTCTTCTGAAATTTTCATCGTATTTTTATTATTATTTGGTGTACACAGATAGTAAATTTTACCAGGCCACGGGTCAATAAGGTAATTGAAAAAAATAGCTAATTGCTTGAAAGAGCTAGATTATTTTACCATCTAAGGATATAAATATTTGTCTTTAATGGTGATAGACTGCAAAAAATGCAATTACCCGCTTTCCAACAATTAAATAACGCACTTAAATCCCATGATTTCGGTGATCGTGCCTCTGAATTACACGGATTTCTGTGTGGTGCTGTCGCGCTTGATATTTCCTATCCATTAGATACCTGCATCCGCACGTTAGCGCCAGATTTAAGGCATGTTGTGACCGGTGTTGAGCTCAATGATTTACTGGCTGAGATATATGAAGTTGTACGTGTACAGATGACTGACCCAGTATTACAGCTAGAATTGCTGCTGCCTGATAGTGATTCGACCGATCTCACCACAAGAGTCACTGCGTTGGCTGCTTGGTGCGATGGCTTCTTGTTTGGTTTAGCTAATGCTGGGCTTCAAGCGCAAGCGAAAATCCCACCGGATACGTCGGAAATATTGCTCGATCTGACGCGTATATCGCGACTCCAGGGTGCCGATAGCGGTGAGGAGGAAGATGAAGTGTCTTTTTATGAATTATTAGAATATGTGCGTATGTCTGCACTTCTTGTGGCTGAAGAGATGCAACCGATAAAAATGACCACCAAGGTGCAATAAAGTGAGCAAGGAATTCGCTAAACGTAGAAAAAACCTCATGCGCATGATTGGCAACGATGCTATTGCAATTGTTCCTGCGTCAACGGTGAAGGTGCGTAATCGAGATGTTGAATTCGATTATCGTCAAGATAGTGACTTCATGTATTTAACCGGTTTCTTAGAGCCTGAAGCGGTAGCTGTACTAGTGCCTGGTCGTCCACAAGCACAGTTTATTATATTTTGTCGCGAACGCGATATGAAAATGGAAACATGGAATGGGCGACGCGCAGGTCAACAAGGTGCGATAGATCATTATGGAGCTGATGATGCTTTTCCGATTGGTGATATTGATGAAATTCTTCCTGGTATCTTAGAGCAAAGAGAGCGTGTTTTTTACACCATGGGGGTGAATGCAGATTTTGATCATCGTGTGATTAGTTGGGTGAACCAAATCCGTGAGAAAGGTCGCGGTAGCTCACATACACCACATGAATTTATAGCGCTTGAGCATTTGTTGCATGAATTGCGGCTATTTAAATCAGCCGCTGAAATTAGCAATATGAAAAAAGCGGCGAAAGCGGCAGTTGCTGGTCATCAACGTGCGATGAAACATTGCCAGCCAGGTATGTACGAATATCAAGTAGAAGCAGAGTTACTATACGAATTTAAAAAGGCCGGTTGTGATACCGCTTACCCTTCTATCGTTGGTGGTGGTGACAATGGATGCATATTACATTACACCGATAACCAGGATGTTCTCAATGAGGGTGAGTTATTGTTGATTGATGCGGGGGCTGAGTACCAAGGCTATGCTAGCGACATCACAAGAACATTTCCAGTTAATGGCGTATTCAGTGAACCACAGCGAGAGTTGTATAACATAGTATTAGATGCGCAGTTGGCCGCGATTGATGCTGTGCAACCCGGTAATCATTGGAATGATCCACATATGGCGGCGGTAAAAGTCATCACTAAAGGATTGGTTAAGTTGGGACTGCTGAAAGGGCGCCCCGCACAATTAATTAAAGATGGTGAGTATCGTCGTTTCTATATGCATAGAACGGGTCATTGGATAGGGTTGGATGTGCATGACGTTGGTGATTATAAAATTGAAGAGCAATGGAGGCTTTTTGAGCCAGGTATGGTGTTAACTGTGGAGCCAGGAATTTATATACCTGCTAAATCTCGTGGAGTACCAAAACGCTATTGGGATATCGGCATCCGCATCGAAGATGATGTGCGAGTCACGCGTAATGGTCACGAAGTTCTAACACAAGCATTGATTAAAGAAGCCGATGCCATTGAAGCATTCATGGCATCTGCAAAATAGAAGGCTGTAAGAATAGTTTATGAGAATGTCACAATCATCATTTGATATTGTTATCGTTGGTGGTGGCCTAGTGGGTATGTCATTAGCAGTTGCACTCGCAAAAAGTCCATGCACAGTGTTGTTGCTGGAGCAAAACCAGGCAGCACCTTTGCACGCTAACGTATTGGATCTGCGCACAACAGGATTAACACGTAGTTCTGAGCAGATGTTTAAGCAAGCCGGTATCTGGCAAAAAATATCCACAGCAGCAACATCGATAGAAAGATTAGATATCTCTGAACAAGGGAATTTTGGTGGTGCTCGTATAGACGCCAATCACCATGGCCTTTCTCCGATCGGATATATGGTGCCAAATCATCATTTGATAGAAATGCTCAGCGAGCAGGTTGCCCAACTAGCTAATATTAAAATATTGTCTCCAGCTTCATTGGATAGCGCTGAAGCCAACTCATCTGGATACCAAATAAAAGTAAACCATGATGGTAGGGAAGTAACTTTTACAACTGCTTTGTTGGTTGGATCAGATGGGGGTAATTCTAAGGTTCGATCAATACTAGCAATTGATGCCGAGCATAAGAGCTATCAGCAGACTGCTATTATCACTAATGTAAGAACGCAAAAAGCCCATAATAATATTGCTTATGAACGTTTTACGCAGCATGGTCCGTTAGCGGTATTACCTATCCAGGGTGATCACTGTGCTTTAATTTGGACGCAGCCAGAAAACAATACCGAGCTGTATCTTCAAATGGGAGATCAGGAATTTCTGCAAAGTTTACAAAAAGCATTTGGCTATCGTTTAGGTAAATTCCTGGAAGTGGGTAAACGTAGCGCCTATCCATTGTCGTTAACGACTAGCAATAAGCTTACAGGGGCACATGCGGTACTGATTGGTAATTCAGCGCAAACAGTACATCCGGTTGCTGCGCAGGGATTTAATCTTGGTTTGCGAGATGTTCATACCTTGGTGCAAATGTTGACTAATATAGATTTTAATCCGAACTTATTTGAAGCAATGCTCAATGAGTATGAGCAAAAGCGTGCACCAGATCGTGAACACGTGATCAAACTAACGGATAGATTAACAAGGATATTTGCACCGCAAGCTTGGCCTGCAAAAATGATGCGTAGTATAGGTGTGCGTATGATTAGTAGTTTGCCGGCAGTGCAACGAGGTGTGCTTAGGCGCAATTTAGGGCTACGTCATTTTATGAATGATACCAAGGCGAAAGATCATGGTTAGCACGCTGACAGATTTTGATGTAGTTATCGTTGGGGGTGGTGCAGTCGGTGTTGCTGCAGCTTGCAAGTTGAGTCAACAATTTGATCGTGTCGCTATTATTGATAACAGCCAACACACTGCTTGGAAAAAAGATGATGCTTATGGTCTGCGCGTGAGCGCAATCAACTTGGCGAGTATGGAGTTATTGTCACAAATAGATGCATGGAGTGAGGTGCAAACGATGCGTGCTTTCCCGTATCGATCCATGTATGTATGGGAGCAAGGTAGCGACACACAAATAGATTTTAATGCCAGTGATACGATGCATTCTTCATTGGGTTCCATTGTTGAGAATCAAGTATTACTGACTGCGCTAAATAATGCGGCCAACAAGAATTCTAATATTACTCAATTTAGTAATAATGCTTTACATGAATTGTCGGCAATCTCTGATTCATCGATGTTAGTCGAATTAGATAATGGTGCTCGCTTGACCGGGAAGCTTGTCATTGGGGCCGATGGTCAACGATCTAAAGTGAGAGAATGTATTGGTGTTAGCTGTCTACGCACTCATTACCAACAGTTGGGCTTGGTGTGTACGGTTAACACTGAATTAGATCATCAGCAAACAGCATGGCAATGTTTTACTGAATACGGACCACTCGCATTACTTCCATTAGAAGATAAGACTTGTTCTATCGTTTGGAGTGTTGGCGAACAAAAATGTCATGAGTTAATGGCATTAGATGATGCCGAGTTTAATTTGCAGCTGAGTAATGCATTTGAAAATAAGCTGGGAAAATTAACATTAGCATCAGATCGAAAGTCATTTCCTTTGCTCGGTGCGCAAGCGACTCAATATATTGATCATCGCGTGGTATTGCTTGGTGATGCTGCACATGCAGTGCACCCACTTGCTGGTTTGGGGCTTAATTTGGGTTTGGCTGATGTGGCACATTTAAGCAGCCTGTTGCAGGCATCTGACCGGCCGCTGGGAAGCGAGCGCGTATTGCGTCAGTATGAGCGTGCTCGTAAAAGTGAAAATGTACTGATGCAGCGATCATTAGAGATGATTGATTCCTTGTTTAGAGAAGAACGTAAGTTGGTTAAACAAATTCGCTCAGTTGGCGTCAATATGACGAATAAAGCCTTACCTTTGAAGTTGTTGTTTATGCGTCAAGCGCTGGGTGTGCCTTTGTGATTGTCAGCAGGTTAGTTGCAAATATTGATGTTAGCTAGAATTGTCTGGCCAGTATTATCTAACAAGGATTATCCCGCTAGAATCGGTTAGAATCTGCAGCCATCGAGTTATCCCTTTATTAAATTCAAACAAACTTAGGAAAGTAAATGAAAGAAATTAAGACAGTCGGCAAAAATAAAATCTTCGAGAAAAAATCAGGACGTTATGCGGTTCAAAATGCAGATAAGAATTATATTAATGGCGATGATAAAGCTAAAATTTTAACGGATGCTGGTTTGGTAAAAACCCCAGAACCTAAAGCTGCGCCTGTTGAAGAAGCTGCACCTGAAGAAGCGCCAGCAGCAGAGTAAGTAACCTTAACTAATTTAGGAAATCATTATGGCAAAAGCGACAGCAAGACATATCTTGGTAGATAGTGAAGAGCAATGTAGCGAACTCAAAGATCAAATAACGGGTGGAACAGATTTTTCTGATGTTGCTAAGCAGCATTCAAAATGCCCATCCGGATCAACCGGTGGTGACTTGGGAGAATTTAGCCCAGGAATGATGGTAAAGGAATTTGATGCGGTTGTTTTCAGTGCGCCTCTGAATGAAGTTCAAGGCCCAGTTAAAACGCAGTTTGGCTTTCATTTGCTAGAAGTCACTGCTCGTGCTGACTAGATAGAGTTTGAGTGTCAGGGTGCATTAAATCGATGCATCCTGAGTGCTTTTTAATGTTGATTAATAAGCCTGCCTTTGAAAATGAACGCCTCGCCGTATTTGCTTCGTATCTCTTTTTGCTTTGTATGAGGCAGCTAAAATACGAGAGAAGCCAAGCATCCCTCCCATAATAATGTTTAAGTATCCAAACGAGAGTCTCTTAATGGTGAGCCCTTCTCGTTAGCTGGTCCAAGTAATTAGTTGAAAACTTTAATTAATATGGCGTTGATTGCTGCTACATAGATAATTAATGATGACATCTCTCTCCTTTTGATTGCTCCCAGTAATCAGGTGAAATCTAAAAGAGCTCACCACTTATAAAGTTTTTAGCTTGGGTGGATTGTGGGCCCAAAAAGAATTTTTCAGCGGATGATTGTTCAATCACTTTTCCTGCATCTATATAGATGATTTCATCAGCAAGCCTTTTTGCTTGTGCTAAGTCATGTGTAGTCATGATGACTTTTGTACCTGATTGTTTGAACTGGTGAATAATGTTTTCAAATCCAAGCACAGAGGGTGGGTCTAGTGCAACGGTGGGTTCGTCTAATAAAACCACACAAGGATTGAGTACCCAGGCTCTTGCTAAAGACAGTTTTTGTAACTCGCCTCCCGAAAGAGAATGAGTGTTTCGATGACCTATATTAGTAAGGCCACATATTTCTAACGCTTGCTGACACCTTTTTTTATGCTCGCTAGGTGGAATTCCTGCTATTCGTAAAACAAATTCAATATTGTATAACGCAGTCTGTTTAAAAAAGGTTGGAGTCTGCAGTAAAAAAGTGCGCCAGTGCTGCTGGGTGGTAGGAGTGTTGTTATTCCATGTCACCTGCCCGGAACTGGGAGCAATAACTCCATGCAGTAGTTTTAATAGTAAACTTTTTCCTGATCCATTATGGCCTAAAATAATTGTTGACCCATGAGCATTAACTTCTAGGCTAATGCCGTTGATGAGTTTTGTTCCATTGACCTCATAGGTAATATCCTTGGTTATTAGCGGCAGGAACTGATGGTTGTGTTGCATTTTTTAACTCGTCAGATGAATTGGGTCTTGCGTACAACGATCATCAAGCTGGTGATGGTGAATGAGATGATTAATAAAATTATGCCTAATGCCATAGCGAGTTCTAAATTACCTTTACTGGTCTCTAGCGCAATAGTGGTCGTCATGACGCGCGTGAGATGATTTATATTGCCACCGACAATGAGTACTGCGCCCACTTCAGCTGAAGCACGTCCAAAGCCTGCCAATATGGCGGTGAATAAGCTGGTGCGCGCGTCGCGTAATAGCGGCAGTAATGTTAATGAGGTGGGTGCGCCTAATGCTTTAAATTGCAGCTCATGCTGATTGAATAAATCTTCTATGGTTTGTTGGGTTAACGAGCTAATGATAGGAGTGATGAGTATGCATTGAGCAAGTATCATTGCACTTGACGTGAATAGAAGTTCCAGATCGCCTAGCGGGCCAGTGCGAGAGAGCAATAGATATAGTGCCAATCCTACCACTACGGGAGGTAATCCCATTAAGGCATTAAGTATGCCGGTAATAAAATCACGCCCTCTAAATCGGTAGGCACCCAGTAATGTGCCCAGCGGAATAGATATCAGTGTCGCCATTATTACGGCGGTGATGCTTACCTTGAGCGATAGCAAAACAATCTCGACAAGCTCAGGCTCAAGCGTGAATATTAATTGAGTGGCAGTGGTTAATATGCTTGGGTCGTCATGATGCATGAGCAGTTAACAATGAGTGAATGGTAGTCTGACCAATCAATACTGTGCTTTTTTTACAGGAAGGGTTGTGCTGACTACCTGGTCATGACTAAACACTAAATTAATATCAGCACTATCGCCTTCTTTTAGTGCGCGCGTGGGATTGAACATCATCAGGTGATAATCACCCGGTTTCAACTCAAAAGTGGTATTAGCATCAATATGTAAGTGCAAGTGAGGCACCATTCTATAAACGCCATCTTTTTCAATGCTGCGATGAAATTCAATCGCTTTGAAAGCTGGGCTGTTGGCGCTATGTAGGATTATATTATTTTCAGAGTTATTGCTAATACTAAGATAGCCGGCCATGGCGGTGGCACCTGGAGGCGCTTCACGAATCCAAGCCGCATCAATCTCAATAGATTTTACGCTCGGTTGGCTACAGGCTAATAGTGTTAAAGTGCATGCAATACAAAAGCTAAAAAGATTGAGAATACGCATAGTTTTTAGTTTGGTTATAGGTAGCTATTATTATATCATTGCTGGCAAGTTAGAGGCTAAAACCGCTTAATTTAATATGAGTTCAAATATGTCAGGTAGAGTCTATACTCAAAGTCATGTGTGGTTAAAACCGCTAAGTGAGCAGGTACTCGTTTTAGGTATTACAGAGTTTGCTCAACAGCAACTCGGCGATATTGTGTTTGTCGACCTGCCTGAATTGGGTGCTATCACACATGCGGATAAAGCTTGTTTGGTTGTTGAGTCGGTAAAGTCCGCATCGGATGTTATTTGCCCAGTGGAGGGGGAGATTGCTGAGGTGAATAATCAACTGCAAGATGAACCTGAATTGATCAATCAATCACCCTACGAAAAAGGCTGGATCATTAAAATTAAGGTCGCCAAGAACCATCTAATTGAGGGCAAAATGACGTTAGATGAGTATAATGATCAACAGTCAAATAGCAGCGAATAAATACATGCTTTATAAATATAATTTTGGGGGCAGTAAATGGCAACAATTACGCTACAGGGAAATGAAATTCATACGAATGGAGATTTACCAGCAATAGGATCAAAAGCACCTGACTTTCTGTTAGTTGATAAGGATCTTAATAATGTCAATCTAGATGAATTTGTGGGTAAGAAGAAACTAATTAATATTGTCCCAAGCCTGGATACCCCGGTATGTGCAACATCAACCAAAAAATTTGGTGATTTTGCAACTGAACGAAATGACGTTGTGATAATGACGGTTGCAGCCGATCTTCCATTTGCCATGTCAAGATTCTGCACCACCGAGAAGATTGAAAATGTTGTTACATTGTCAATGATGCGAAATCAAAACTTTGCTAACGATTACGGCGTGTTAATACAAGATGGGCCACTGGCAGGAATTACTGCACGTGCGGTTGTTGTATTAGATGCTGATAACGATGTCATCTATACACAGCTTGTTGGCGAAATCTCTGATGAGCCTGATTACGATGCTGCGCTAAAAGCGCTAGGTTAATCTGAATTGCTGTTGTCTAGCGCCTTGTTTAATTGCGTGATGTGATTAATCGGCGCTTGGCAGCTTGTCCCTCGGCATATATACGCTAACGTTTCCCCACC
>CAWUWP010000092.1:0-9801 GCA_963926275.1 uncultured Gammaproteobacteria bacterium
GGCATTTTTAAGCCAGAGTGAACGGCTGCTTCTAGTTTGAAGCCAGCATCAAACACATAAGTTAACATGGAACCAACAGCCCACCATGTTGATGGTGTGATTACATTTTCAACGTTATTACGTTCTATGCCATAAAATGTATTAGGTTCATGAGTTTCGTTCAGGATACCGATAGGCAATAAGAACACACCACCTAATACGCTTGTGCTGTTATTGAAGTCATACTCGATATAAGCCTGCTCAATCTCAACTTCTCCGCCTAATGGATCACCACTACTTTGTACACCACCATGCTCAATTTCAAATTCAGAAAAGAAGCGCAGGTTGTCAGCAAATTCATAGCCAAAGAATAAAACAAAGCGATGGATATCGAATTCGTCTTTATCTCTCTTGTCGTCTTCTGCGTCTAAGTTGTTGTAGTGAACTTCACCATAACCACCAATAGATAAGTTTTGTAAGCCTTCAAGGAGAGGTGACTCAACGGCTTCAGCTGCCGCTTCGGCCACTTGAGTCGCTTCCTCTGCATTTTCAGTTGCTACCTTGGCTGAGGCAGCAGCGTCTTCAGCGGCTTGTTTAGCCTCTTGCACGGCCTTTTGATTATCTTCACGCTCAGACATTAAGAACTTAACAGCTTCTTTAAGCTGTTCATATTCTGTTTTGTCGACAGTGACTTGATCGCTGGCAAATCCATTGCCGGACACTAGGACGGTCGTACTGACCAATATGCCTAGCACTAACTGTTTGATTTTCATTAAAATTACCTCTGAGTCTATGAGAATATTAAGATTAAAGTAAGGAGTGATCGCAAATAAAACGATGATCGATATTAGCATACGTTAATACTAATGCAAATCATTCTTATTGTTATTATTGTTACTGTATATAATGCAGGGCCTTCAGCGTGAGTAATTCTGCACTTATTGATAGCTGAGAAACTGGCGGGTTATGTCATTAAATAACCAGTTTATGGAATATGACTCATACTGTTTATGGGTAAGCCTTAGTCATTTGTTCTGGTCATACTCAGCAAGATGAGAGAGATAAAAATTTAATTTCTGGTTAATTGGCGAAGCGTCAATAGACTATGTAAACGGGGGTTATGTATATGAGCAGGTAAATTTAAATGTGATCGCAAGAGGTTTTTTTTGAATAAATTTATATTCTGGAACAAGGTAAATATCTGAATGAACAGCAACAGGTAAACGTCTATACAATGGCCATCGATCGAAGGTCTGTTATGTCAGTAATCCTATTCACGTTATAGATTCCCCAACAAAATAAGCAAGGCAATAGCTGCATTGATGATGTAATAGTGTGAGCAAATACTAGTGATTGATAGCTAACTCTTAAGCCAAAATATGCCTTACTCAATTAGTAAATACTTTATTATTTTACTGTGCTTGTATTGCACTAGCGCACAGTCACAATCACCTTATTCCGGGGGTGGTACCACGGTATTTGATAGCAGTGTTGACGCTTATACAAAACCAGCAACTAATCTATCTTTCTATCAACGTCAAAATTTTTTAATTGGTAATTCATTCTTCAGGAATCCGTGGGTGATCGCACCCTCATTAAAAACAACTGCAAGAGATGGTCTAGGTCCACTGTTTAATACTAATTCTTGTGAGTCATGTCATGTCAGAGACGGTAGAGGCTTGCCGCATGTTAGAAATAATCCATTAGTGGCTTTACTAGTCAGATTAAGTGTTGACTCGGAAACTAATAATGATGATGACGATAAGCTCATTAGGCATGGAGTCATTGCCGATGCTGCCTATGGCAATCAAATACAACATCGGTCAATTCCGGGTGTCATTGCTGAAGCGACAGTCACGCTGGAATGGAGTGAGACAATCATTAATTTTCCCGATGGCTCTTCAGCACAATTAAGACAGCCAAAAATCATTCTTAGTCGACTCGCTTATGGAGAGTTGCATGAGAAAGTTGCCTGAGCTGCGAGAACCGCGCCGGCGATGATAGGTCTAGGACTGTTAGAGGTGATAGCAGAATCAACGCTTATACAAATTTCACAACACCAGCTTGAGAGTGACAATGGTGTGTCTGGTAAATTGAATAGAGTGTGGGATCAGCGGTTACAGAAAACAGTGCCGGGCCGGTTTGGTTGGAAAGCAGGCATGCCCACTATAGAACAGCAAGTAGCATCCGCTTTTTCTGCGAATATTGGCATCACATCAAGTATTTTTCCTGAGTCATCGTGCACAAAGAAACAAGTAAAATGCTTGTCTGCGCGCTCCGGTGGAAGGCCTGAGCTTGATGATGAGTTTCTTAGTATAATCACCTCGTACTCAAAGACGTTAGCGGTGCCAGCGAGAAGAAGCATCAGCTATCAGCAGGTGATAATGGGAGAGCAATATTTTCGTCAGGCAGGTTGCCAGCAGTGCCATATAGAAACAATTAAAACAGGGGTGGATAAAGATTTTCCTGCGCTGAGCTTGCAGGTGATACATCCCTATACGGATTTGTTGTTACATGATATGGGCGAAGGGTTGGCAGATCATAGTCGCGAATTTTTAGCCACGGGTACTGAATGGCGAACTCCGCCATTGTGGGGAATAGGACTGATGAAAACAGTAAATGGGCACACCAACTTATTGCATGATGGGCGCGCCCGTAACATTGAAGAAGCTATTCTCTGGCATCAGGGAGAAGCTGATGGAGCTCGCGATCACTATGTGAATATGCCGAGAGAGCAGCGTCAGAGACTAGTGAATTTTATTAACTCACTATGACGTTAATTTAGCCTGCGCTATTTCCACTAAGCATCATTTCTTGTAAATAGTTCTTAATGCCAACATGAGAAATGCGGTCGAATTGTTCTTCTAACCAATCAACATGCTCTTCTTCACTCTCTAGGATATGTTCAAACAACTCGCGTGAAACATAATCTTTAACGTTTTCGCTGTGCTCAATGGCTTGTTTCAAATCTGGAAGAGCTTCCATCTCTAATTTAAGATCACATTTAAGCATCTCTTCTGGAGATTCGCCGATGTATAGTTTTCCGAGTGACTGTAAATTGGGTAAGCCGCCTAAAAATAAGATGCGTTCAATTAGCATGTCGGCATGTTTCATCTCATCGATAGATTCATGATATTCATGTTCGTTGAGCTTCTCTAAGCCCCAGTTTTTATACATACGTGCATGTAAAAAGTACTGATTAATAGCAGTTAGTTCATTTTTTAGTGTGATGTTTAAAAACTCGATTACTTTTGTATCGCCTTTCATTAGAGTTCGTCCAGTGTGAATTAATTATAAAATTAATTGTAAACTAAATTTTTCTAGAGAAGTTGTTTGAAGCTGAGAACGCGAGTGTAAGAACGATTGATTCTTATTTATTGGAGAGCGATGACTAAGTGGAGCGTTAAGTGACGTTAACGCTAAATTCGTTTGAAGGTTTATTGTCAGAAATAACGTTGCTTTGGCAGGGGCTGCGGCAACTTCTCATGCACTGGCGTGCATGATTTTCACATTCGCCACATTGGGTAGCGACACCGAGTTCAGATTGCATCTCTGAAAATGATGAAGCCCCGTTATTCACGGCGTCTCTAATTTGGCTATCAGTGACCTGTTTGCACATACATATAAACATGCTGTAAAGATAACGCAAATGATAATGATTGTCAATAACATCCGCAATGGGGTGGATCGCGAAGTGACTGAAAAACAAGTAAAGTCCCACCCTTATGAGCTTAAATCGATTTTTTAATAATATTGGGCAGCAAGAATGAATACCAAAACCTTACAGACTTATGGGCTTTGGACGTTGTATTCAGTGAGTTCGCTGCTGATTTGTGTGTGGTTAGCGTGGCAATTGTCAGCACAAGTGAATTTTCTATATCCGCATTGGTATTCAGTGTTGGAGATTGATCAAACTATCGAACAGACCCTGCCTAAACATTTATACAAGCAAGAATTTATTGCCACGGATGTTAATGAGCATCATCGCCTATTTGCCGAAATCGTTACTTCGATACAAAACAAGGGTCGCGGCCTAGAAACAATAAAATTTCACAGTCCTTCAGGTAAAGAATTAGGATTACTGTTAACTAATAGTGAGGTTATGCATTTACAAGATGTTGCAGATCTCATTGATATATTAGGTTGGTTTTGTTTGGCCACGCTTATTTTTTGCTTGGTGGTACTTGTTGCGATTATTATTTTTCGCCATGCAATGCCGACAACAAAAAAGATATTTGTCAGCGTGCTTGGCTTGCTGGTTGTGGTTGTGATGCTGATAGTCGCATTAGGTGCAAAAAAGTTTTTCTATTGGTTACATACCGTGGTGTTTCCAGATGATCACCAATGGTTCTTTTATTATGAAGAGTCATTAATGAGCACGTTAATGAAAGCGCCTGATCTGTTTGCACCGATTAGTATTCAGTTGTTGTTATTGGGGATCGGCATATGGTTATTACAGCTAGTGCTGTTGCGTAAATTTGGGCATTTTAGAACGGTCTAACCACGACTAAAATCACAATTGCGATAAGTGCTAATACAGGTGCTTCATTAAACCAGCGATACCAAACATGTGATTTTGTATTGCGATCATGTTTGAATGCGGAAACAAGAAAACCGCACCAGATGTGATAAAAAATTAGTAACCAAATTAATCCTAATTTGGCGTGCATCCAATATCCGATCATGTAGGCATCCCAAGCAGGGATTAATAACCATAGCCCAAAAACAATAGTGAGTATTGCGCCGGGTGTCATAATGCCAAAGAATAATTTTCTTTCCATGACTTTAAATCGTTCATTGCTAACTTGGTCATCTGACATGGCGTGATAAACAAATAAGCGTGGCAGGTAAAACAATCCTGCAAACCAAGTAACCATAAACATAATGTGCAAGGCTTTAATCCATAGCATATTGCTACCTCATATATAACTGTTCAAATTGTTCGCGTGTTAGCACGCCGTATACATAGCGCTGTGCATTCTTGTTCCAATGGGTGACGCAAAGTGCTTCTGATGTGTCGCTGTTGAATATCTCCCTTGCTTTAGCCAGCGTTGCACGTAAATCTATTTGTGAGACCTGTAGTCTCATCGCAGGTATTTGCATGAGATCTATAGCATTTTCACGGTTTTTTTGTGTTTCTAAATACTGAATCAGATCAACCCCTCGAATCAAAGCAATCGGAGTGCACCCGTCTTGTATGCAAATCCACTGTGGATTGCTTTCTACCGATTGAAGTGCTTTAGCTAAGTTGGTGACGCTGGGTAGTAAGCTGAAGCTGCGACTCATTGCTTTCGCAATACCCGTTCTTTGTAAGGATTGTGTTATGGGGTCTTCATGAAAATCCAAGCCGCGTACTTTTAACAGTAAGTCGAATACGGGTGGTTGTTTGAATAATTGTCGACTCACTAATTGAGCAACGACAATGGCAAGCATACTTGGCCAAATGACAGAATGGTTTGCAGTTATTTCAAATACCGCGGTCAGTGCCGCTAACGGTGCTTGCAAACATGCACCCATCATCGCGCTCATGCCGATTAGAGCATATAAACTGGTATTTTCTAACGGCACTTCCATTGTTTCATGTAAGAAAATTGCCATTAATGATCCACCAACTGCACCCATCACTAAGCTTGGACCGATGAGTCCTGCGGGCATTCCGCAACCCACAGAAATGGCAGTGGCAACTAGCTTAGCGATCATTATTGTTAGTAACAGTGTCATTGGGATTTGGCCTAACACGGCTGCATTTAATGTGTCATACCCTTGCCCCATCACTTGGGGTACTTGTATGGCAATCATTCCTGTTGCGCACCCTGCAATGAGAAAACGAAGACTTAAACCTAATGGCTGAGTCAGTTTAGTGATATGTCTAATAAGTGTTGTGAATAAAGTGGAAGCCAACCCAACTAATAAACCAATTAATATCACAAAGGGAACTTCAGCTAATGAAATAGAAGGAATGTTAATGAAGGCTACTAGCGGTTCATTACCTAAAAAGCTGCGTGATACTCCAGTGGCGGCGATGGCAGCCACCATGATCGGAATAAAACTGGCAAAGGTATATTCCACCATAATAATTTCCATGGCGAAGATTACCCCGGCTAACGGAGTATTAAAGGCGGCTGAGATTGCGGCGGCGGCACCGCAGGCAACTAAGGTTCGAATAGCATTATTGGGCAGTCCTAAGGATTGTCCTAATGCACTGCCTACGTACGAACCTAAATGAATAGCGGGACCTTCTCGCCCCATTGATTGCCCACTAATGAGCGCAATACTTGCGCCGATGAACTGAAGGATAAAACTGCGAAATCTTAGGTAGCCTTGGTGGTAGCGAAGTCGTTCTAAGACGTTGACGACACCGACGGCGGTATCGTCTTTAGTGATTAGTTTAAATAAAATCGCTAACAAACTTGCGCCAATGATGGGTGCAAGCAGCCTGGATAATGGTGTTAAGTCTTCGAAGTTCTCTGCGATACCGTCAGGCTTCCAAAAACTGAGTGAATGATCGATGATCAAAATAAATACAACCAGAACGCAACCGGTTAGTAACCCGACTAACAGGCCTAGCAGTGATGATTGTATGAGGGCGTCAGGTTTAGCGGTTTGTAGACGGAATTCGTCTAAACTATCGGTAATTCTGTGACTTAACGGCAGCTTGGGCTTCATGTGTGTATTATGCCACGCATGAAACCTATGTGAATTTAAAAGTTAGTCACGATGGCATATGAATAAAATTAGGATTTAGAAGCATGATTAAAGTAGGCATTGTTGGTGGCACGGGCTATACCGGAATTGAATTGATTCGATTGCTGTATGCGCATCCTCAAGTAGAAATTACTGCCATCACATCACGTAGTGAAGCGGGCAGGTCGTTATCGGAATTAGTGCCAAGCTTCTTTGGCTTGTCTGATTTGAAATTCCAAGAACCAACGATGGAAGTGCTTTCTGCCTGCGAAGTAATATTCTTTGCGACACCTAACGGCACCGCAATGAGAATGACGCCGCAGTTGTTAGATGCCGGCAAGCGAGTGATAGATCTTGCTGCTGACTTTCGAATCAAAAACATTGAAACATGGGAACATTGGTATGGGGAAACTCATGTCTGTCCCGAGCTAGTTGCAGAAGCTGTTTATGGATTGCCAGAATTGAATCGAGCTGCGATTAAAGATGCGCGCTTAATTGCTAATCCTGGCTGTTATCCCACCTCGGTCATATTGGGATTTTTGCCGTTATTGGAAAAACAATTAGTCGATCCTGCGCGATTGATCGCTGATACAAAGTCAGGGGTTAGCGGTGCAGGTCGAGGTGCTAATGTGGCTGCGCTGCATTCAGAAGTGAGTGAGAACTTTAAAGCTTATGGGATTGGCGGGCACCGTCATCAACCAGAGATTAGCGCCATTCTCAATACTCTGTTACCCGTTGAGCAGGCACAATTAACCTTTGTTCCTCATTTGTTACCTATGAATCGCGGCATTCATGCAACACTGTATGCCTTTGCTAATAATGATGCGGACGATCTAACGGCGTTGTATCGAGAACGTTATGCCGATGAAGCATTTGTGTCAGTGCTAGATGCAGGTACGCATCCAGAAACGCGCTCAGTCAGAGGGACAAATCACTGTGTGATCTCGGTGAACCGAGTATCAAAACAACAGGTGGTTGTTTTATCCGTGATTGATAATTTGGTTAAGGGTGCAGCTGGTCAAGCAATTCAAAATATGAATATTATGTATGGCTTATCTGAGTCGCTAGGAATAGAGGCAATTGGACTGCTACCTTAAGTTAACAAATACCATCCTATGAAAAAAGCTAAAGTTAAAATTCAAGTACCAAAATTAGAGAAAATCTCTATGAGTGCTTATCATCCAGGATTGAGGAGAATTCAGATCTTGATGTCGATTCTGGCTGCTGTATCGGTAGCTTGGGCATTTTATGCGGTTGGAGCCGCAGGGATTGATCTACCTTTTGAAGATAATAAGCAAAGTGTTGCTGAATTACGTATTGATCTGACTCAATCAAAGAAAGATATAAAGTCTTTACGGCGTGAAGTTGCAGGCTTAACTAGGTCAACAAAAGTAGAGCTGCAAGCAGCTGAGCAAAATAAGCAGACCTTGCGTGAGAAGGAAATGCATATTCTTAAACTGACTGAAGAGGTGGTTTTCTATCGTAGTTTGTTAGCGCCAGAAAAAGCTAATGCAGGTGTAGAGATACGTGACTTTAGCCTGCGTTCAGCAGGTAAAAGTGAATACTATTACGATTTTTTATTAACTCAATCTAACCGCAGTAAAAAAGTAGCGAAAGGAAAGATTAATGTCACCATTGATGGTAAACAAAATGGTGAAATGCGCAGAATTGAAGTGTTTGATATTGCAGAATCAGCAGGTGACGCGATCACTTATTCATTTAAATACTTTCAAAGGATGAATGGTGCCTTTGAATTACCGGAAAACTTTGAGCCGAAGAAAATCTTGGTTGAAGTGAAGCCTAACTCAAAGTCAAAATCCAAATCGAAGCAACCCATTCAAATATCTTATTCTTGGAATGAACTCATTAGTGGGAGTTAGCATGTTCGGTAAAAAGAAAATAAAAGCGGCACAGATTGATACATTGATAGGAAAGAACACCATCGTTAAGGGGGATATTCACTATCGAGGTGGATTGCATATCGAAGGTAAAGTACAAGGAAATTTAGTCGCTGAGAGCAATGAAAAGACAGTGCTGATTGTTAGTGAGAAAGGGTGTGTTGAGGGAGATGTGAAAGGCCCCGTGGTGATTTTGAATGGCATGATCGAAGGTGATGTTTATTCGACAGTGGCCCTAGAATTGGCTCAACATGCCAAAGTTAAAGGTAATGTATATTACAAATTATTGGAAATGGAAGTGGGTGCTGAAGTGAATGGTAGTTTGATTCATCAGTCTGCTCAGACAGGCTCGAGCAAAGAAAAGAATTCAAAAGAGAACGTTAAAGGTGAATCTAGCGCGAAGGATCCAGTCAGTGATGAGGTCAATCTGACCTCAAGCAATCGCTAAGCTATCCCCTTGGGAGTATTCGCTCCCCGATTAGAGTAGTTGACCAAATTAGTCGGGTTCTGTAATCTTTTGCCTAGTTATAGAATATAAACGGAGAAGGTTACATGGAGTCTAATCAAACTGTCGCTGATTCAGGGATGCCAGTTCCATTGGTTTTTACCGATGCCGCGGCTAGTAAAGTGCAACAACTGATTGAAGAAGAGAAAAATGAAAACCTGAAGTTACGAGTATTCGTATCAGGTGGAGGCTGCTCAGGCTTTCAATATGGTTTTACCTTCGATGAAGAGTTGCAAGACGGAGATACCTCAGTTGAAAATGGTGGAGTCGTATTGTTAATTGACCCAATGAGTTATCAATATCTTGTTGGTGCTGAAATCGATTATTCAGAAGGTTTAGAGGGTGCGCAATTTGTAATACGTAACCCCATGGCAAAAACTACCTGCGGGTGTGGTTCTTCATTCTCAACTTAGCCTCTTGAATAAGTAGAATAAAATTTAGATATAAAAAAGCCCGCATTAGCGGGCTTTTTTATTTGTAATAGACTCCACCTAAAATACAGGGGTGTTCTGCTCCTGTGGAGTAGTGAGCATTACCAGGCTTAAGTAACAGTGTTTGCCGCGCTAACCAGGCAAATGCGGCTGCTTCCACCCAATCAACATCAATCCCATATTCTGCTGACGTGGTTAAACGTATTGGATAAATGCGTTTGGCTAACTGTTGCATCAAATAGTCATTGCGACAGCCACCACCGCAAGCGATGACTTGCACAGTGCCTGATGCCCAAGCCGACAA
>CAWUWP010000093.1:0-19326 GCA_963926275.1 uncultured Gammaproteobacteria bacterium
CGCCAGCAATGAAGTTGCCAGACTTAATTATACTGGGTTGCCCTTTGGCGCTAGCGGAATCAGCAGCGAACTTATCAACCAACTAATAAACCCCAGTGAATCCAGTTACCAAGCGAGCCAAAACAATCAATATGGTTTAGGTGACATAGGCACACCTGGACATAGAGGGTCGTTTGAATTAATTAGCGCCACCTCGGTTCCCATACCAGGCGCCGTATGGATATTTGCTTCAGCGCTGTTAATGTTACGCACAAAACTGAGACTAGCTCACCAACCCTTGCATCCAATTTGAAAATATAGTGCAGGCTGACTTTTTCCATGGATTGTCTAACACTTGCCTCAATTCGTCTTCTGGAAACGAATCCAATAAATCTATCTGTTTATTCGCCGCTAACACACATTGTTTATAGTTTTCTATCAGCTGCAATGCTGGCTGATTAAAATAATTCTCAGGAGGCGGCGGATAGTCATCTCTAATCCCATGCAAATACTGAATAATCTCTCTTTTATATTCTTTGAGCAAACTAATATCGTCATACTCAGGGTGTCCCTGAAAATAAATGACACTCATGTTTTTCTCACAAGCAAGCTGCACTCCCACCTGCTCACTATGTATGAGCACATCTATATCATGATCAAAAAATGCTTTTTTAGGCACATCATTAAAGCGTGAATGACACATCATGATATTGCTGTCTACATTGTTGAGCAGTGGATGTTTTACTTGTAGCGCATCATGTGCAAAAACGCCCCAGCACTTTTCCACCAGACGCTGTCTATCCACATCATAGAAAACTTTTGTTGCTGCATGAGTCGCCAAACAAGAACATATAGTGGAACAAACATTATTTCGCGCCCAATCCAATACTTTTATTAGCTCAGGCCAAAATAATTCATCTTGTAATAATGGCTGTGAGACATTAGCGCCAGTAATGACCAAAGCATCTACATTAATTGACTTTAAGCTATCAAAATCACAGTAGTATTTATCAGTGTGCAGCTTGGCTTGTTGTGACCGCACTACACCATTTATACCAAATGGATAGAAGTAACAATTCACATCGGAGTTTGCCGCCAACAAACGTAAAAACTGTCTTTCCGTAGCAGCTATTGCTGCATCAGGCATCATATTCAGAAAGCCAATTTTTATAGCGGGTAATGATTCATTCGCCTGATCAAGCGAGCATACATCGACACCCTCCGAACGCATGCGTTCGATACTAGGTAGATGATTATGTTGTACAAGCGCCAAGGTGAGAGACCACTAAATCATGAGCGATTAATTGCTTGGCCAATCAAATCCATAAAGTCTTTTTCGTCTCGCAGATTTTGAATGTCATGCAAGTTAATCGTATACCCATAATCTTTTGCGATTGACTCATAAAGCGGCTTGCGATGCTCCAGTAACCTGGGGAATACCCAACTACCAAATTCATCCGGGTTAATTTCATCCACATCGGACAAATCCTTATCTTCTAGAAACTCAGCCAGATGTTTATCCAAGAACTGTTCTTGAAAGTATAGAGGCTTGGGATGACTCACCGCACGTTCACATAACATTTGCTCGTGCTCTTCATCTGCACGTATATAAAGTATCAAGGTCTTTTCTGATAGCACTTCAAATACATTTGGATCATTCAACTCACACAAACTACCACCCGCATCATTTAAAAAATTTGGATAGCCGTATATATTATTTGCCTTGCCAATGAATTCAGGCACATCCAACATGGCGTAAATTTCTGCTTGTCTATGTAAGAATTGACGTCGCTTAAATTCAGACAACTCAAGACCACCTAACTGCGTATTTCCTACCTTTCCTAAAAAAGTAGACACGGGGTCAAGGTTATTCACTGAAATGTTGCTACAGATATAAATAGAATCTGTTCGCAATAAGTCAGCCAAGAAATCCACATTCATTGCCTTGGCTTTAATATTGTCTAATATGGGCTCTTCTAGATATTTTGTACCAATGCGATAGTCACCAGAGTAGTGAAACCATTTCGACCGATCTAACTTATTCGCCAACGTTGTTTTACCCACGCCTGACATCCCCAACAAAGTAATCGCTTTATTGTCTAATGATTTAAAATTTTTCGAAGAAAGTTTCATTTTGTTGGTCGCTGATATTAAGCGCTCAATAGTAGCAGCTTAGATAAGAATTAAAAGTATAACTTTCTTTTCTAATCTGGCTTAACGATACGTTCGTAAGTAACCCTTCTAAGATCATCAAGCACCATATAAAAACATGGCACTACCACTAAGATTAATATGGTGGCAAAAATTAATCCGAAACCTAAACTAACTGCCATCGGAGACAAAAAAGCTGTTTGCCCACTAGCAAAAAATATTAGTGGCGAAATCCCTAAGAATGTCGTTATTGTCGTCAACATGATGGGGCGAATTCTAACCTGACCTGCATCCATAACTGCCTGGAAACACTCTACGCCTCGGGCTCTTTGTTTCTTTATAAAATCTACTAGAATCAATGAATCGTTGACGACTATTCCTGTCAACGCTAAAAACCCGATCATAGATAAGAACTGTAAATTATAGTCGAATATTATATGACCAATAATCACACCAACAATAGCAAATGGAATCGCTAGCATAATCACAAATGGATCCAACAAAGATTTAAACAAGGCCGCCAATATAAAAAATATTATCGCTAATGAAATTATCAGCACATTCAACATATCGTTAAACGAGTCATTGGCTTCTTTTTTCTCACCTAGAAATAATAATTGATTCTTTGCTTTGACTTTCATTAACTCTTGAAATTCTAAAGCAATTAATTCATTTACTTCCAGTGGCGTTGTTGTCTCTAGATTCACTTCTGCAGTCACCATCGCTAATCGCTGAGCATCTCTACGCAGTATTGTTCCCAATCCACGCTGCAGATTAATATCTGCCACTTCACCAAGGTATACGGTTCGCCCACCACTCAAAGTAATGGGAAGACTGCCAAGACTATTGCCGTTTTTACGTAACGCATCAGGATAAATTATTCGCACGGGATACCTATCTTGTTTCCAATTCACATGCGTCACTTCAGGACCCACAAATCCGGTTCGTACTGCCTTTGATAGCTGCGCCTGTGTGAGCCCCAAATTTCTTCCACGCTCATTCAACGTGTACTGATATTCCAATTTCCCTGGCTCCAGATCCTGCCTCACATCTTTAACTCCTGGCACCCTGTTGAGGAAGTTACTAATTTTGCCGGACTGACTAATCAATTCATCAATATCATTTCCCACCACGCCAATCTCTATGTCTGATCCAGACGGACCACCCTGAGGCCGTAAAATAGAAAATCGATGCACACCTGCCACTTCTTGCAATTCAGATCGAATCGCCTCAATTATATTTTCAGTACTTCGTTTACGTGTTCCTTCTGTCTTAAACTTCAGGTTGACGACTGGCGATACATATTTCTCGATAATTGTTTTTGGCGCTGTCTTTTCAAGATCAATAAATACTTGCACATAATGACTACCCATCTTCAAGCGATTAAAATCAATTAATATGACCCCTACGTTAGTCAACATAGTCTTAAGCTCATCGCGCTCAAGGGCTGCATTAATTTTCTGCTCAATAACTTGCGCCAACTCAGTTGAGTCCTCAACACTATAAGTATTAGGCGCTTCAATATTTATTAGGAATTGTCCAATTTCCACATTTCCGAACTGATTATAGGGTAACCGTGTTTGCGCATACGTTAATATCACTGAAAGCACTGCAATAGTTAATGCTGACACCACATATCGATTTGTTAATGCCCACTCCAATAACGACAAGTACTTTTTTAGTGCTTTACTCCAAAAAGGATTGACCTTAGGTTTTTTCTTATCGATACGTAAAAATTCTGCTGAATGTGCTGGCAAAATAACAAAGGCTTCAATTAATGAACCAACCAATGCTGCACTGACCACTACTGGTATCACCTCTATAAATTTTCCTAACGTCCCACTGACACCAAACATAGGTATAAACGCAGCGATTGTTGTACACGTTGATGCCACCACCGGCCAGAACACTTCCTTACTTCCGATCAATGCTGCTTGTCTACGATCAACACCATTCTCCATATGTCGATACACATTTTCAGTCACTATAATTGCATCATCAACAATCATTCCTAACGCGATTAAAAATGCAAACAAGGAAATCATATTGATTGTATAACCAAGGTAATGAATCAATATGATGGCAACAAGAAATGATACTGGAATCCCTAACGAGGTGATGAAAGCGACTCGGAAATTCAAAAATACATACAAGGAGATAAGCACTAGCACCAACCCTACGACACCGGAAGACATCACTGTTTCCAAGCGATTCTTTACATACACAGATAAATCACTAAACAGTCCAGCCTTCATCCCTGCGGGCAAATTTTCTTGCAATTCTCCCGTGTATTGCTTGACCGCCTCAGCGACATCAATGGTGGATGCACGTGCAGTTTTAGTCACTGTCAAATTTACTGAAGATTCACCATTGAAACGACCTATCGTTTTAGCCTCTTCTAAACGAAGATCTATTTCAGCAATTTCGGACAATGTCAGCTGACCTCCCCCAGTATTGCTACGTAACACCAACTCACCTACGGCTTTAACATTAGGGGCGACCCCCATACCACGCAACAAAATATCACCCTCGGCAGATTGCAAAGATCCACCAGGCAAATCCTGTAAGTTTTCAGTTAATGCATTTTGAACTTCATTAAGGGAAACATTACGCGCTGCCATTTCATGTGGATCGACAATAACCCACAATTCCCACTCTTGATCCCCGGCAATACCAACACTGGCAACACCTGGCAAGCCCAGTAAATCTCGCCTGACATCTTCGGCTGTTTCATATAAAACACCCAACTCAGTCGAGCCATATAAAGTGACACTGATAACAGGAAAGCGGGTTTTTAAACGACTGATTTCTGGAGTTTCTGCTTGAACAGGAAGATCATCGATTGCATCAACCACTGACCGTACTTCACGTAAAAATTCGTCGACATCAACATCTGTCTTTAATTTTATCTCTATCTTGGAAAGCCCTTCTGAACTTTCTGAAGTGACAACATCAACATCTGGAAGTGTTTCTATTTTCTCTTCTATTAATATTGTAATTTGTTTTTCGATTTCCTCAGGTGGAGCACCTTCGTACTCCGTCACTATTCTCACTAAATCCAAATCTACAATGGGAAACATTTCTTGCGGCATGCTTCGCCAAGACAATACGCCAGCGATAATAATGACAAGTAATAACAGATTAACTATTAATGAATTACGAATCGAAAATTGAATAATACCCATTGACTAAAAACTTTACTCAGTCGTCACTTGTTGATTGTCTGATAGTGAATTTACATCACGTGCTACTATATTTTGGCCCATTGATAACCCATCAATAATGACTATCTCATCACCAATGCGACGACCCAATTGCACCTGTAATTTCTGAACAGTATTTCCTTCTACGCTATATACGTATGCTCTACCATGAAGGTTCAATACAGCCGATACTGGAATAAGTTTTGCGCGTGCTTGTGGCGCTAGTGGCAATGACACAACCGCAAGCAACCCTGCTTGAGCATTCTCATTACCTACTCGCACACGAATCTGATGAGTATTTGTATTGATATTAGGGTCAAATTGCAGAGCAACGATTTCACCTTTGACAGACACAGCATTTATAACAACATTAACCTGTTGCTTTAAAGCAAGTTCAGCTATCACTTCACCACGCACATCTAGTTGCACATCAAACTGACTAGTATCGACTAAAGCAAGTGCTGATTGATTAGCATTGACATAGTCACCCTCATTAATGAACACTTCATTCACAACGCCATTAAACGGGGCAGTTAAGATAGTTCGGTCAAGATTTCGTTTAGCAATATCTCGCTGTGCTTTTTTCATGCGCACTCGCGCATTATTTGTTGACACCGAATAATCTAAACGCACCACTTCAGCTTGCTGATCTAACGCACGTTGCCGAGCGCCATCTAATTGAGATTGAGCAATAAGTTTGCGGCCCAGCAGACTTTGTAATCGTTGTTCTTCTTGCTGCCGCAACTGAAGATTTTTTTGTGCATATTTCAGTAAGTCTTCATCACGCCCCACGCCTTTCTCTTCTATTATCAATTCAGCAGCCACTTGCAACAAATGATCTTGGTAGTCGGCCCCATCTAACTTCATCAACACATCACCAGTGGTCACTTTTTCACCAGGCTCAACTTTTCGAACAATGACCTTGCCTGCGACTTCATAACGAATTTGTGCCGTTTTAATCGGCTGTAGTCGTCCGGTCACTTGCTCAAATGGCTGCACTTCACGCTCTACAACTTGTGCAACTATGACTTTGATGGATGCTAACTGTTCAAGTTTTGCTTCTGGTTGAGGCTGGGTCCATAACAATAACCATATAAAAATCATGGCTATTCCCATAATGGCCACTATTAATCCAAACTGAGTCAAAACAGCGCCTTTCTGTTGTTTATGTTCTATAATCTCGTCCATTGACGTCGTTATGCTCCTTCTGTGATGTTTCACAATTTGGACCTATAGCAAGTCGGTTTGACATTAAATAATAACAATAAGTTTAAACCAATCCGTATGCGTCACTCTCTATTTTAATAACTATAAGAAACTACACAGACTACATGCACCTGCGCGCACTTATCTTCACTTCTCTATGCGTTTATTGCAGCAGCCTATTTGCGGATGATTCCCAATGGCGTCAATGCGGCAGACAACCTAGTAAGCATAAAATTACAATAACCCCATCTAGCCCTGATCTTGTAACTGATGACAACGGTCGTGTACACCTGTTTCGTCTTGACCAAGATGTACACGCTGACCGGGTACAGTACTTCGAGAAAAGAAAAAAGGCGGTCGCGACAGGTAATGTACTGTTACGCGATCCTGATTTAGACATGACCTCTGAAAGAGTTGATTACTGGACTGAAGACGAAACCGCAAAAGCAGAGAATGTACGCTATTGGTATCATCCTTCTCACGCTAGTGGTACTGCTGATAAAGCAGAACGCATTTCTCAAGATGTGATTAAGCTAGAAAATGCTACGTACTCTAGTTGCGATTTTGAAGATCGTGACTGGGAACTCAAAGCTAGCAAAGCAACTCTAGACCGGCAAAAAGGTGTGGGCACAGCAAAAAATGTCACCGCTAAATTTAAGGGCGTTCCTTTTTTCTATACCCCCTATTTGAGTTTTCCTTTAAACGATGAGCGCAAAACAGGATTCCTTGCTCCTGTGTTTGGCCGCAGCAGTAATTCAGGCGTCGACATTGAAACACCTTTTTATTGGAACATCGCGCCACATTATGATGCAATATTCACCCCTCGTTATTTATCAAAGCGAGGCATGCAGTTAGGCGGCAAGGGTCGCTACCTCAATGACAATAATCAGGGTGAATTAAATGTACGATATTTAGATGATAGAGAGTTTGATGATGAACGTTACCTCGTCTCTTTTGAGCATGAGCATTTCTTTAATGATCACTTACGTGCTGACTTACTCTATAACAACGTCTCTGATGACAACTATTTTGAAGACTTAGGTGATTCTATTGGTGCAACCAGCACACAACAATTAGATCGACGCGGTGATTTATTTTATTCGGCGACTCATTTTGGCGGCAGCTGGAATGGTTTAGTACGTCTAAGACAATTTCAAATTGTTGATGAAGAACGCCGACCAATCAATGATCCCTATGAAATATTACCTCAAGTCCGCCTAAACAATTCATTTACCAATCTACCTGCAGGCTTCGAACTCGATACTACAAACCATTGGACCGCCTTTGAACACGATGATCGAGTTGACGGAAATCGCTTACACCTGTCAACAGAAATTTCACGTCCGTGGACGGCACCTGGATATTTCTTCACGCCATCAATGCGATTAATGCATACGTCTTATAATCTTTCCAGCTCTGATGACAATAATGACCCAACACGTACTTTGCCAAGTTTTTCACTTGATGGTGGATTAATTTTTGAACGTGACATTTCTAACAGCAATAGACGCCAAACTTTAGAGCCACGCATATTCTATTTGTATACTCCAGAACGTAATCAATCTGATATTCCGATATTTGATACTGGCGAATATGAATTTAGCTTCCCCCAATTATTCCGCGAAGATAGATTCACCGGCAGAGATAGAGTCGCTGATGCAAATCAACTCACTGCAGCCCTCACCACTCGCCACATCAACCAAAACACTGGTAAAGAACTATTTCGAGCTAGCTTGGGCCAAATATTTTATTTCGAAGATCGCCAGGTCACTTTAAACAACACAGAAGATGACAACGATTCAGTCTCCAATATTGCCGGTGAACTACAAATTGACATTAATGATCGCTGGGAAGCAATCACTGCGGCTTTATGGGACCCACAAGAAGATGAATTTAACCGAACTAATGCACGCCTACAGTATCGAAGTGCTAATAACTTTATTTTTAATGTCGGGCATCGTTTTCGACGCAAGGATTTTTCTCAATCAGATATCTCTTTTATATATCCAATCAGCGAACAATGGAGAGCGGTTGGCAGATGGAACTATGACTTCAAAGATGATCGCGACTTAGATTTATTAGGCGGACTTGAATATGATACTTGCTGTTGGAAAGTAAGTGTTGCAGCACGCCGGTTTACTAATGACAGTGGAGGCGATTACAACAACAGTATTGAAGTTCAATTAACGCTCAAGGGATTAACCTCATTAGGTTCACCACTCACTGAACAATTACAACGAAATATCAGAGGCTATGAAGATCGCAACACATTTAAATACTAAAACAACATTACTAATAATTATTATTTGCTTTTATCTATGCATCGCAATTAGCACAGCACAAGCAAGCCTTTTAATAGATCGTATTGTTGCTGTTGTTGAGAGTGATGTCATTACTGCTAGCGAATTAAGAGAACGCATTAATGTCATAAAAGCCCAAGCCGGAGACAAAGCTAAACTTCCAGACGAAGCGACTCTCACGGAACAAGTACTGCAACGAATGATCATTGAACGCTTACAAGTAGATTGGGGGCAACGACGCGGTATTACCATCGATGACATTTCACTCGATCAAGCAATGCGCAATCTAGCACAACGCAATCAACTTACTCTTGATGAATTTCGTAGTGCATTACTTCAACAGGGTATTGACTATATTTCTTTTCGTGATCAAGTACGCACTGAAATGGCTATTGGACAAGTAGTAAGGCGTGCAGTGGAGTCCACTATCCAAGTATCTTCCAGTGAGATTGATACACTATTAGAAGGCAAGCAAGGCGCCCTTGATAGCAATGCAGAATATAGGATCGCACACATATTAATTCAGTTGCCTCAAGACCCAACACCAAGTGACCTTGATACCGCAAAAACAAAAATTGAAAATATACATGAACTCGCATTAAAGGGAGATAGCTTTACTCAATTAGCTATTGCTAACTCACAGGCTCAAGATGCCTTAGAGGGTGGCGATTTAGGATGGCGCAATAAAGACCAGCTTCCAGGAGTGTTCTCACGCCAACTATCAAAAATGAAGCCGGGTGACATCAGCGAAGTATTACGTAGCGAAAGCGGATTCCATATCTTTAGAATTCTCGATATGCGTGGCAATGAGCGTGTCATGGTTAATCAAGTCCTTGCTCGCCACATATTAATTCGCACCAATGCTGTTCGCAGTGACGAACAAGCAAAACAAAACTTAGTTTCGCTTCGCTCACGTATTGTCAATGGAAATGATTTCGCCGATCTGGCTCTCGCTCATTCGGAAGATCCAGGAAGTGCCTCTAAAGGTGGTGACTTAGGCTGGACAGCACCCAGTAAATTTGCACCGGCGTTTAGAGATGCAATTGAATCAACCCCGATTAATGACATTAGCGAACCATTCAAAAGTCAATTTGGCTGGCACATCCTGCAAGTCATGGATAAACGCGAACATGATAATTCCGAGGAAGCACGACGCAATCAGGCACGTGATTTCATTCGACAACGTAAATTAAGTGAAGAGACTGAATTATGGCTACGTCAACTACGTGATGAAAGTTATGTCGAAAACAGGCTTGACTCAGATCCACAATAATCAGCATAGAGCTACATTTTAATGAGCACTCAACTTCTTGCCATTACTGCTGGAGAACCTGCCGGAATAGGCTTTGATATCATTCTTCAGTCAGCCGCCAAATTAGCTGATTGTATTGTCATCGCTGACACACAAGAGCTATTAAACCGCGCTCGCCTTTTAAATATCAATATCGAGCTATGCGAACATACCCCTACAACACCCACGCAACTCAGAGTTAAACATATTTCTGTAGCAGAAAAAGTAGAGTGTGGGCGACTTAATATAGCCAACACTAACTATGTTTTAGCTTGCCTGGACGAAGCATTACGCGGAATTTCTAATAACGAATATTCCGCCATGGTCACCGCGCCTTTACATAAAGGCGTCATTAATGACGCCAACATCCCTTTTACTGGGCATACAGAATATTTAGCAACACATACAAACTCTGAAGTCGTAATGCTGTTAGTCGCAAATCAAGTTCGGGTTGCACTGGCGACAACTCACCTACCCTTAAGTCAAGTACCAAAAGCGATTACGCCTCAGCTACTGAAAAAGATAATCAACATTTTAAACCATGACTTGATCAGTAAATTTGGTATCGCTAAACCCCGCATAGGTGTCTGCGGCCTAAACCCTCACGCTGGGGAACAGGGTCATTTAGGCAGAGAAGAAATAGAAATTATTGAGCCAACACTCAATGATTTAAAAAAAGCAGGAATCAATGTTACTGGCCCATTTCCCGCTGATACAATCTTTACACCAAAGCAGCTACAATTAGTGGATGTCGTGTTAGCCATGTATCACGATCAAGGTCTTCCCACCTTGAAACATATAGGCTTTGGAAATGCAGTAAACACGACGCTAGGATTGCCGATAGTCCGCACCTCTGTCGACCACGGCACCGCACTTGATCTAGCTGGCACCGGGAAAGCCGATGCAGGCAGTTTGCTAGCCGCAGTGGATCTAGCACGATTACAAGTTAGTAGTAAAAAATAACAATGCAAAAATATGAACGTAATTAAACGAATCTCTATAATTAAATTAGTGTCAATAAGCTTAATTGTTAGCGCTTCTGTTTCTTGTGCCGACAATCAGACGCCCAATCTAAAAGGATTCGAAGACAATGCTTCCCTTAAAATTAAAGCATTGGCAACCAATCTAAAAAAAGAGCTAGGTGCATCCATGCAAGCAGGTGGGCCTGTTGCCGCAATCAAGACATGTAACATTAAAGCGCCTGAAATAACCGAGCAGCTAAACAATGTAGACAACGTGCAAATCAAGCGTACTAGTTTGCGTTTACGCAACCCCAACAATGCAGCCGACAACTGGGAACAAAAAGTTCTCGCCTCTTTTGAAGAGAGGCTTGCATCTGGCACACCAATCAAAGATCTAGTCCATAGTGAGAAAATCATATCCGGACCTCAAACCACTTTAAGAATGATGCGTGTCATCCCTATGCAGCCGGCTTGTCTAAGCTGTCATGGCGACAAGAACACCATGAACAAAGACCTTATCAGCGCCTTAGAACAAAATTATCCTAATGATCTTGCCACTGGCTTTTCTATCGGTGAAATTCGCGGCGCCTTCTCTGCTTCTCAAACTTTTAGTAATTAAGGATATTCCATGAGCGCATTACCTCAAGCTTTCTTAGATGCATGGGATCAACACGAACCTCGCATGATATTGACCACTGTAAATAAAGCCAGTGAGCCAAATGCAGTATGGGTGTTATGCGTGAATAAGCTAGATGACAAAAGAATCTTAATAGCTAATAATTTTTTCAATAAAACGCTAGAAAATATTCTCGCGGGTAGTCACGGCTCTTTGTTAATGATCGCACCAGAAAGAGAGGCTTACCAAATAAAAGGGGCTCTTGAATACCACACAGATGGGCCCATATATAACGACATGAAAGCTTGGCTAGACCCTAAGTTTGCAGGCGTAGGTGCAGTGATTTTAAATATCGAATCTATTTACTATGGCGCAGAAAAAATTATCTAATACTATGAAAATACACTTATCTTTCATCTCATTACTATTATGTTGTTTAAGTACAACGCTTGTCGCTAATGACGACACACCAATCACCAGATCTATTCAATTAGTATCTAGCAACGACTTTACTTTATTAGCTGATGATGTATCTATACTTACCATCAAGCCGCTTAAGAAAAAGTTGCGCTCTATAGAAAACTTGAAAAATACTGAAGCTGTTGGCATTACCCACTTAGGCAACTTAACCTTGTCTGAAAGTGCAACACCTTTAAGCACACTACGAGAAATATCCGTACAAATCTCAAACGGCTTAGATATTGATTTAGCATTGATTACCGACTCAACCACGTCTCAATCTATCCAGCCCCATGAAATGCTATTGCTTTACCACCCTAAATTAGTTATCACTCTGGCATTAACTAAAGTAGAAAACAGCGATCAGTACACATTAATTGGGACTTATGCTACTCCTGTTGATAACACTCAGAACATTGAAGAAACAAGCATACAAGAGGAATCTTAATTTGCTTAGTATGCGGTATTATTGCCAGCATCGAAGGCAATGAAACTCAGCCTGTACATTCACATGATGCGGCTATCTAGAATGTCTATAAAAATTATATGTCCGCACAACTTTCTTTCGCCAATCAGAGTGACTTATTGAACTCAAACATCATTTAGTCACAACAAGCATAGACAGACATAGGCATGATCCCAGCACCCGCATTACAGAACCCTACCCTTTCTTAAAAAGTATCAGCACTATCCACCTATACGTTAGAAAAATTAAGCAATCACTTTGTGCACTTCCCTTCATAACCCACACATATAATATGCGTGGTCCGCTCCCGACTAGCTTCCACTATCAAGCATAGATGTTAACTCACGTGAATTACTTTTAGTGGGCCGCCAACCACACCACTAATCTTCTAAATCATTCTATCTTTTCGATAAAGCGTGTTACTGTAGAGATATAATTCAGATCAACAAACTATTACTATTCGTATGCACCGCGCACGCAAACGGTTTGGCCACAACTTCTTAGTTAATCCAACCATCATTCAATCACTCATCTCTGCGATAGCCCCAAAAAATGCAGATTGCATCTTAGAAATAGGCCCAGGATTGGGCGCACTCACCAAACCATTACTTACCAAAATTGATCGACTAGAAGTAGTTGAGCTGGACCGTGATTTAATTGAACAACTTGAGCAATTAAACTCAAAAGAGAAAACAGTCATCGTTCACCAGCATGATGCCTTGAAGTTTGATTTTTCTCACCCAGAAAAACCGCGTCGTATTGTTGGCAATCTTCCTTATAATATTTCCACGCCGTTGATTTTTCACTTACTTGATCAATTACCGTCAATTGTTGACATGCATTTCATGCTACAAAAAGAAGTGGTTGACAGAATTTGTGCACCCAGTGGAAGTAGGAATTTTGGTAGGCTATCAGCCATGGTGCAATCAAAATGTAATCCTCAGCCGCTAATCAACGTTCCCCCTGAAAGTTTCTCGCCAGCACCTAAAGTCACCTCTGCATTTGTTCGTTTAACTCCACATAAGCAACGCTTTGTCCCTGCCGAATTAGAAACAGCATTCAAAACCATTGTACAACAGTGTTTTTCTCAACCTCGCAAAACGCTGACTAACAATTTAAGAGAAATCATCAGTAGCGATGAAATTACATCCATTGGTATAGAGCCATCAATACGTCCTCAACAACTCACTCTAGACAACTTACTCACTTTAACCAAATACAGTAGAAATATTTCTCCAAACTAGAATCGTTTTGCTACAAGCATCAAAGATATTTTTTTTTGGCTAAGGCATAATAACAGCATGGAAGAACTAGCCCCCTATAACATTAAAATCAGTGTTGATACTACATACTTAGAATCTCAGTCAAACAAGACTGATGATAGATACGTATTTGCGTACACGGTAACTATTCAGAATAACGGCGATTTCCCCGCCAAACTACTCACCAGACACTGGGTGATTACTGACTCTAACGGTAAAACTCAAGAAGTGCGTGGTGATGGTGTCGTTGGTGAACAGCCACACCTAAAGCCAGGTGAAGGCTTTCAATACACTAGTGGCACTATGCTTGAAACACCCGTTGGCACCATGCATGGCAGTTATCAAATGCAAGCAGATGATGGCACTGAGTTTGACGCAGAAATCGAGTTATTTACTTTATCAGCACCTCGCGTGCTACATTAGATTTTTAATTTACACGCCTAATTTCACCTGCCTATGGCTGTCTATGCAATTGGCGACATTCAAGGTTGTTTCAGCGAACTTGAACAACTCTTAGATAAAATTAAGTTTAATGTTAACCAAGACCAACTTTGGTTTGTTGGTGATTTAGTTAATCGTGGACCTCAATCTTTAGATACCATTCAATATATTCGCACTTTAGGCAACTCAGCAAAGTGTGTACTCGGCAATCATGATATTCATTTGATCGCATGTCACGCAGGTGTGCAGTCCTGCAAACCTAAAAGCTCTCTTAATCAGATTTTGCAGCATCCGCAAGCCGATGAAATTGTTAACTGGTTGCGCTTCCAACCTTTACTCCATCATGATTCAAAGCTTAATTGGTCAATGGTTCATGCCGGACTAATTCCACAATGGGATTTAGCCACTGCACTAAGCTGTGCAAATGAGGTTGAAACTCAACTAAGAAGTAATCACTATATAAAGTTCCTTGATCACGCCTATGGAGATTCACCAAATATTTGGGATTCTAAATTGTCTAAGCGAGATCGCTGGCGAGTAATCTTAAATGTATTCACACGTCTACGTTTATGCGATAAATATGGTGCGATGAATTTTAGTTACAAAGGCCCGCTAGGAAAACAAGATAAGCACTTACATGCGTGGTTTGATATTGACCGAAAATCTGAAGACATGAATATCATCTTCGGACATTGGTCTGCGTTAGGCTTAAAGCAGACTTACAATTTATTAGGCTTAGATACCGGTTGTCTTTGGGGGAATCAGTTAACAGCTGCTCGCATTGACAGTAACTCTGTCACCTTTCATCAAATTGAGTGTACTACAAAAAAGAAAATTACTAGCGCCGAGTGAAAAACTTAAAAATCATACTATGCGGGTTTTTTTCATCCGCTAAATAGGATTGCTCTCGCACCAACTCCCATGCTGACAAGTTAATCTCCGGGAAATATCTATCGCCTTCAACCTGTACATCGACATGAGTGATATAGAGCTCATCAGCGATATTTATCGATTGCCGATATATATCTGCTCCACCGATAATGAATAACCTTTCTTCATTGCTAACCAACGCCAATCCAACCTCTATACTTGAGACAACGTCACAGCCCTCACAAATCAATTCAGGATCACGCGAAATGATAATATTTTGGCGACCAGGTAATGGTTTTATCTTCAGCGATTGATAAGTTTTTCGTCCCATCAATATTGGTGACCCTAACGTGGTTCGCTTGAAGTATTGCAGGTCAGCAGGGCAATACCAGGGAATACTATTGCCTGCGCCAATGACATTCCCCTCGGCGACTGCAACAATAATTGCAACCTTGGTCATATCGCGATTGGCGCAGAAATATGAGGATGTGACTGATAATCTTTTAACTCAAAATCTTCATAATTAAAATCAAAAATTGAATTTACTTTTCTTGTCACTTCTAACGTGGGTAACGCATAGGGTTCTCTTTGCAGTTGCAACTTGGCTTGTTGAATATGGTTTTTATACACATGCGCATCGCCAAAGGTATGAACAAATTCACCGACTTGCAAATCTGTCACATGAGCCATCATTACCAACAGCAGTGCATAGGAAGCGATATTAAACGGCACGCCTAAAAACACATCAGCACTACGCTGGTATAGCTGACAGGATAATTTTCCTTTCGCCACATAAAACTGAAACATTGTATGGCAAGGAGGTAATGCCATTTTATCTATTTCTCCTACGTTCCATGCACTAATGATATGACGACGCGAATAAGGATTTATTTTTATCTGCTCAATTAAATTAGATAACTGATCGACTGAGTCTCCATTGGCAGTTGGCCATGCACGCCATTGCGCACCATAGACGGGACCCAGCTCACCTTGCTCATCCGCCCACTCGTTCCAAATATTAACACCCACTTCTTGCAAAGATTTTACGTTGGTCTCTCCGCGTAAAAACCATAACAGCTCGTGAATAATAGATTTAGTATGAAGCTTCTTTGTGGTCAGCAATGGGAACCCTTCAGCAAGATCGAAACGCATTTGATAACCAAAGGTAGATATGGTCCCCGTACCCGTTCTATCTTGTTGCTCAACACCATTTTCCAGTACATGTTTAAGCAACGTCAAATACTGCTTCATACTTTATTCTCAAATACGTTTTTATTAGCTAACCATAACAATAGAAAACCTGCTGCTATCATTGGCACACTAAGCAACTGTCCCATTGTTAACCAGTTAAATGCGATGAATCCCAGATGGCCATCAGGCTGACGCGCAAATTCAACAATAAAACGGAAGGCACCATATAAGATGAGGAACCATCCAGAGACAGAACCTGTTGCACGCGGCTTAGCGGAATATACCCATAAAACAATAAACATCATCACGCCTTCCAGCATGGCTTGATATAACTGTGATGGATGTCGCTCCAAATTATCCACCAACGGAAATATCATTCCCCAGGCAGACTCGGTTGGTCGACCCCACAACTCACCATTAATAAAGTTTCCAATCCTGCCAAAGCCCAATCCTAATGGCACTAATGGCGCAATAAAATCACTTAAGCGAAAAAATCCCCATTGTCTTTTACTCTGATATAGCCAAGTAGCAATGAGCACACCGATTAGCCCACCATGAAAACTCATACCCCCTTCCCAAATTTTAAATATGTAAAGTGGATTTGCTAGAAAATGATCAAAGTTATAAAAAATAACGGAGCCGACCCGTCCACCAATAATGACCCCCAACACGGCATAAAATAAGAAGTCACTGACTTGATCTGGGTGAATAAAACTACCCGCTCTGCGTGCTCGCTTGGTTCCTAGATACCAGAATGCTGCAAAACCACATAGATACATCAACCCATACCACCTCACTGCAAGTGGGCCAAGTTGGAATATAATTGGGTCAAATTGAGGATGTACTAACATAGCGCGAATATTAACATGCTCGAATTAATATGTTTTAGTGGTATACACCTTTGGCACTAGATACATTAATTTTGTTGCTAGTTATAGTTAAAATTAAACATATAGAGCATAGCCATGTCTAAAAATCATCTAATCAGTGAAACCAGCCCTTACTTATTGCAGCATGCTGATAATCCAGTGCAATGGTATCCGTGGGGCCCCGAGGCATTGCAAAAAGCCCAGCAAGAAAATAAGCCCATTTTATTATCAATCGGCTATTCCGCCTGCCATTGGTGTCATGTTATGGCACACGAATCATTTGAAGATGAGCAGAGCGCAGCGCTTATGAATGAGCTATTTATTAACATTAAAGTCGACCGCGAAGAACGCCCCGACATCGACAAGATCTACCAGACAGCTCAGTATTTGCTCACCCAACGCACTGGAGGCTGGCCACTCACGATGTTTCTAACACCTAATGACCATATGCCTTTTTTTGGTGGCACCTATTTCCCTAATCAAGCTCGTCACGGGCTACCTGCCTTCAAAGATTTATTGCAACACATTGCCAAGGCATACCATGACAAACCCAATGAAATTGAAAAACAGAATGAGTCACTACAAGATGTTTTAAAAAACATCTATCAATCTACTCATGCACCCGTTTGCTTAGACAATAGTATTTTAAAAGCGGCAAAAGATCAGTTACTCGAAACGTTCGATGACCAGCATGGCGGTTTCGGTAAGGCACCAAAATTCCCACACCCATCTAATATCGAATTTCTATTACGCTACTGGCACTTAACTAAGCAACTCGGTAAAGAAGACAAAAAAGCATTACATCCTGCGCTATTTACATTAGAAAGTATGGCAAGTGGCGGTTTATTTGATCATGTCAGTGGAGGATTCTGCCGTTACTCAGTGGATGACTACTGGATGATTCCTCACTTTGAAAAAATGCTTTATTACAATGGGCCTCTACTGCATTTATATGCTCAAGCTTTCCAAGCTACCAACGAGAATTGTTTCAAAACTACGGCCGTTGAAACAGCACAATGGATCATGCGTGACATGCAATCTCCTCAAGGTGGTTATTATTCTTCTTTCGACGCTGACTCTGAAGGCGTTGAGGGGAAATTTTATGTCTGGGAGCAACAACAATTAGAAACTTTATTAACTGAGCAAGAATATGCACTTGTCAATCTTCGCTTTGGCATTGACCGTGGTCCAAATTTTGAAGACAAGTTTCATTTACATGTATTCGCTAGCATAGAAGAATGTGCACAAGAGTTATCGTTAGATAATACTGAATGTGTCAATCTATGGCGGAAAGTGCGAGAAAAACTATATGCTCAGAGAATAACGCGAATTGCTCCCGGCAGAGATGACAAAGTACTTACCAGCTGGAATGCATTAATGATAAAAGGCTTGTTGACGGCGAGCCGCGTTTTCAATAACGACGAATACTTCACTTCAGCACAACGGGCTCTGCAATTCATACATTCTGACATGTATCAGCATGGTCGTTTATTTGCTACTTATAAAGACGGAAAAGCACATCTCAATGCATACCTAGATGATTATGCTTTTTTACTTGATGCTGTTCTTGAGTATTTGCAAACACACTGGGATAGTGATTACTTACAATTTGCAATCGAACTTGCTGACATATTGCTAGATCAATTTGAAGACACTGGTTATGGTGGGTTTTATTTTACTGCCAATGATCACGAGTCACTTATACAAAGACCCAAAGTTACATCTGATGAAGCCACACCTTCAGGTAATGGCATTGCCGCTTATGCGCTACTTAGATTAGGTCACTTACTTAATAACCCTAAATATCTGCAAGCAGCAGAACGAACACTAGAATATGCCAGTCAACAAATCACAACGACACCGATAGCTCATGCTTCTTTATTGCGTTGCAGCGAAGAGATTAACAATCCACCAACAACAATTATAATTCGAGGCAGTACTGATGAATTAAAGCAATGGCAAAAAATTTGCCAGCAATCATTCAGCCCTCAAACAATGACATTTGCAATTCCGGACGATGCGCAAAACTTACCTAAAGCTTTGAAAAGTAAATCTTCTAA